>SKWQ01000101.1 GCA_007128855.1 Balneolales bacterium | reverse complement strand
GCCCGGCACGCCGCATCGGACTGGATGGCCATCGAGCAGGAACGCGGCATCTCGGTCACCTCGTCCGTCCTCCGGTTCGAAAAAGACGGCATCCGCTATAACCTGCTGGACACGCCCGGACACAAGGATTTCTCCGAGGATACCTTCCGTACGCTGATTGCGGCCGACTGCGCCCTGATGGTGATCGACGTGGCCAAAGGGGTCGAGGAGCAGACCGAAAAACTCTTTGAGGTGTGCCGTCTGCGCAACATCCCGGTCATCACCTTCGTGAACAAATGCGACCGACCCGGAATGGATCCGCTCGAAGTGCTCAGCAACATCGAAAGCAAACTGGGTATCACCGCCGTACCGGCAAGCTGGCCGGTTGGCTACGGCGCCGATTTTCAGGGCGTATACGACCTGATCGGACGGGAACTGCACCTGTACAAGAAAAACCGCCACGGAGCCCTGAAGGCCGACGCCGAACTGCATCCGCTGGAAAAGGGACTTCAGGAAAGCACTCTTGGCGAACAGGTTACGCTTGATTATCTCGAGGAAATCGAGCTCATCGGCGATGAGTACGCCAACATGGATCGCGAACAGTTCCGAAACGGCGAAGTCACCCCGGTCTTCTTCGGGTCGGCCCTTAATAACTTCGGTCTCGACCTGTTCCTGCACTATTTTTCGCAGCTCGCACCCACCCCGCAGCCCTATGCCGACATGACGGGACAAATCCGCGATCTGGACCGCGATTTCTCCGGTTTCGTCTTCAAACTGCAGGCCAACATGAACCCCGACCACCGCGACTGCACCGCATTCGTGCGCGTCACCTCTGGCGTATTCCAGCGCGGGATGGAAGTGCAATTGGCCGGAAACGGGCGCAAACTCCGCATGTCCACGCCGCACAGCCTCATGGGTGAGGAGCGGAAACTGCTGGATATCGCCTATCCCGGTGACATCGTCGCTCTCTTCAATCCGGGCGACTTCCGTATCGGCAGCACCCTCCATGCCGCCGATCCGGTCAACTTCGATGTGATCCCGCTCTTCTCGCCGGAACACTTCCGCAAGGCATCCTCCAAAGATCCCTTCAAACGCAAACAGCTCCGTGAAGGGCTCAAGCAGCTCTCCGAAGAGGGCGTGGTCAACGTTTTCGAGCTGCCCGACGGCGTCGGAAACGAGCTGCTGCTCGGGACCGTCGGCGCCCTGCAGTTCGAAGTGGTGGAACACCGCATGAAGTCCGAGTACAAGGCCAACATCACCCTGGCCCCCACTTCATACATAGCCGCCCGCTGGCTTCCCGATGACGAGAAGGTCATCGCCAAACTGAAAGCCTCCTACTCCACCAATGTCACATTCGACATTGAGGGAAATCCAATCGTGCTCTTCGAAAGCCTCTACGCGCTCAACAACGCCATCGAAGCGGTCGGGGAGGAAAATCTGCTTCAGTTCAAAAAGTAGCGCACACCCGGGAGCAGGCATGCAGGACAGGAGATACGCCCGCCGCCCCCCCGGGGCATCATGAGGCCGGTCCGTCAAGTTGCAATTGGTTCCATTTTGCCGCGCCGGTGTAAGGATTCAGGCGCTTTCCGGTCATATATCCGGACGGTCACAATGTGCGGCCGGTCCTAATGGAAACTGACTGGACTCAGGACACGGGGGCAAGACAATGCTGCAGCGCAACTGGTTTTTCTGGATGGAGGCCCTTCAGATCACCGCGGCGGAGCGAAGGGTGATCCTTGGTTCGATGGCAGTTCTTCTGGTCATTACAGGATTCCGGATGTTTTATCCGGGCCGCACCATCTATGACGAAAGCTACTACAAGCCTGTCATTGCCGAGTTCCAACGCCTGTCCGGAGTCATGGACGAAGAGCGGGGGGTGCTTCTGGCCCGGTACTATCCGCCGGAAGAACCGGACCGGCAGCTCGCGGGAATGGAGCCCGGTCCGGCAGTGGACGGTTCTGTATTAGGGGAGCCGTCCCGGCCCGGCACCAGGCCCAGACGTCCGGCGGCGTCAACCGGAGATGGCGAAGAGCTCAGGGTCAACATCCAGCTGGCGGGAATCGATGAGCTGATCCGCCTTCCGGGTATCGGTCCGGTCACGGCGGGGCGCATCGTCGCGTACCGTGATGAAAACGGGCCGTTCGAGAAGCCGGAAGATTTGTTGAACGTATCGGGCATCGGGCCCGTTATATTAAGTAACATCCGTGAGTTCATAATTGTGGATACAGGACCGGAAGAGACCACGACGAATACACCGGAAGAGGAGGCTTGACAAGACCGCAGCCTCCATCAGCCAAAACCGAAACGTTAGTATATAAGTACACACCGAATGAGCATTTCCATACTGTGGGTTGATGACGAAATCGACCAGCTCAGGCCACATATTATTTTCCTGGAAAAAAAAGGGTATGAAGTGACCCCTGTCACCAACGGCGAGGACGCCCTCACTCTGGTCAGAAAACATAAATTTGACATCATTTTTCTGGATGAGCAGATGCCGGGGATGGACGGACTGGCAACCCTGACAGAACTGAAGAACATGCAGCCGGGCATCCCGGTCATCATGATCACGAAGAGCGAGGAAGAGGAGATCATGGAGGATGCCATCGGCGGCAAGATATCGGATTTCCTCATCAAGCCGGTAAACCCCAACCAGATCCTGCTGACCGTCAAGCGGATATTGGATCGGCATCGCATCCGCGACGAGAAATCGGCCCAATCCTATCTGCGGAGCTTCAACGAGATCACTACCATGATCAATGAGCATCCCGAGTGGGACGATTGGATCCGCATCTACCGTAAGCTGACCAACTGGCAGATGGAGCTGAAGCGATCGGAAGAGGGGCTGCAGCAGGTGCTTCAGGACCAGATCCAGATGGCCAATGCCGAGTTCGGCAAGTTCATCCAGAACGAATACTATGACTGGCTACGCGCCAGCCGGGAGGACCGGCCCATGCTGTCGCCCGATCTTATAAGCGAAGTGGTGCTGCCCACCATGGAGGAAGGCAAGAGCACGATGCTCTTCCTCATAGACTGCATGCGCTACGATCAATGGCTGGTGTTCGAACAGATGCTGGCACCGTACTTCAAGATCGACACGGATTTCTACTACTCCATCCTGCCGACGGCCACGCCATACTCCCGAAACGCCATATTTGCCGGCCTCTATCCATCGCAGATCGAGCGCCACTACCCGAAACTCTGGACACAGAGCGATGAAAACGAGACATCGCTGAACCAGTTTGAAGCGGAACTGCTTGCCGCACAATTTGAACGGAAGAAAACCGGGGTCAAGCCGAAATACGAGAAAATCCTGCAGACCGAAGAGGGCAGGCGGATCTCGGACCGGATCCTGAACTACGTCCAATCGCCTTTCAGCGCCTTTGTGATCAACTTTGTGGATACGCTGGTCCACTCCCGGTCCGATTCGCAGGTGCTCAAGGAAATCGCCCCGGACGTGCCGGCGTTCAGGGAGCTGACCCGCACCTGGTTTGCCCACTCATCGCTCTTCCAGATGCTGAAAAAGCTGTCCGAGCAGGATGTGCGGATCATCATCACGACCGACCACGGCTCGATCCGGGCCATGAGGGACACCAAGGTGCTCGGCGACCGGGACACATCCACCAGTCTCCGGTACAAATTCGGCCGCCACCTGCGCTGCGACGACAACGCCGCCATTTACATCGACAAACCGGGCGACTATTTCCTTCCCAGGGCCAACATGAACACCAATTACATCATTGCCCTCGAAGATTACTATTTTGTCTATCCGACCAATTACAACAAATATCAGAACAAATACCGGGATACATTCCAGCATGGCGGTGCGTCGATGGAGGAGATGATCCTGCCGCTCGCCTTCCTGCAGCCTAAATGACGCAGACTGGCGCAGTGGGACCGGTAAAGAGGAAAAGGACAGGCAAAAAGTGAAATCCATCAGCAAGGTTGTTACAACGTCCATTGAGGAGACCCTCAGGGCCGGGGAGCAGTTCGCTGCCGGACTGAATCCCGGGGACATCGTGCAGCTCAGGGGGGATCTCGGTGCGGGCAAGACACACTTTGTGAAGGGGGTGGCCCGTTTCTTCCACATTCCGGAAGAGGAAGTGCAGTCGCCGACGTTCTCCATCATCCATGAATATCAGGGGCGCATCCCGCTCTATCACGTGGACGCCTACCGTCTGAACCGTCCGGAGGAAGCACTGGAGTTCGGCCTGGAAGAGTACCTCTATGGCGACGGCATCTGCCTTATCGAGTGGCCGGAAAAGATCGCGTCCCTGCTGCCCGACACCTGCCGGGTGGTGGAGATCGCCCATATCGACCAGGACAAAAGACAAATTACGATTCATCTGCAGGATTGATTGGATTGATTTTTGTATCTTAGTCCCCTGTTTTCTCAAAGTCCCCTGTATTCTCAAAATGGACATAAAAAGACTACCATATCGCATCGACCGGCTCCCGGTCATCCTGCCGTACCACAGACGCGCTGACAATGAACTGAGCAGCGGGGACCTGGTGTACTACGGACCATGCCCGGATTTTTACGGCATCGGGGAGGTGCTGAAGGTGGTCGATCGCTACTGCATTGTGGACTTCCGCGGCACCGGCAAGTACAGCGTCCACAAGGATGCCTTCGAGACGAAGTATCTGATCCCCATCCACAAGCTGAACCTCTCCCATCTGCTCAAAAACATGGGCTGAGTGCGTCCGTCCATGTCCTATTTCAGCATGCCGGGCTGAGCGCCCAACTTTCCTGCAGAGTCCGTTTCACCCGAAAAACCTGTGCTCCCGCCCGAACAGCCAGATGGCAATGGCCGTGAACAGCCCCGGGTAAAAGGGCTCCCAACCCAGCCAGGCATAGCTGTACAGGTCGCCGGTAGTCAGCGTGCCGAGGATGAGCCACAGGGTGGAAACGGCAAACGGGACGACCATGGCCCAGACCGCCACCCCGCTTCGGAGCCGGAACAGCGGCAGGTACATCCCCAGTACGGGAAACAGAAGTCCCGGGATGAGCACCGATCCGATCACATACCAGAGGGCGATCACGCTCGGATAGACGATGATCAGCAGAATGCCCAGGACGGCCGAAAGGAGCATGCACCACCGGGTAATGGCCACGCTTTTGTCCGGGCGCCAGTAACGGGCGATGAGGTCCCGGCCAAGGGTCTGTCCCGACAGAAAAAGGAAGCTGTCCAGGGTGGACATGATCGTGGCGAGCAGGGTCAGGAAAAACAGCCCGGACAGCCCGACCGGCAGCAGATAGGCGCCAAGCTCGGGATACACGAGGATGGGGTTATCCAGTTCGCCAAGGATCAGGAACCCGTAGAGCCCGGCCGTTACCGTGAAAAAATCGAACACGAACCAAAAGCCGACGGACCAGAAAATGCCCCGGCGGGCGGTTGCCGGACTCTTTGCCGCTGCGGCCCGCTGGTGGAAGGAGGGGTCCACAAAGGTCCAGAGCGCAATGAAAAACCAGACGAGCAGGTACTGGATGTTGTGTCCGCCCAGTGGGGCCTGATGGGTGTCGGGCAGCTGGTCCCACACCTGCAGCGGAGACCCGGCATACCGGATGGCGAGAAACAGCAGCACGGCAAAACCCGCGTACATGAGCACAACCTGCAGCACGTCGGTGCGGATCACGGCGCGGAACCCGGAGATGCTCACGTAAAGGACCGAAAACAGGGCGGTGAGGGATGCGAAGAACAGCATGTTCACCTCCGAGCCGGTAAAAA
Organism: Balneolales bacterium; assembly: GCA_007128855.1. Taxonomy (GTDB): domain Bacteria; phylum Bacteroidota; class Rhodothermia; order Balneolales; family Natronogracilivirgulaceae; genus SKNL01. Next base: position 22,649 of record SKWQ01000101.1, on the reverse strand, counting down.
ACTGGAACAGCAGCCCCAGCATCAGAATGTATGGGGCGGGGCTCACCAGCAGGAAGATGGCCACGGCGGAAACCATGCCGGTGCGCCGGGTGTAGGTGTTTTCCAGCGCTTCGGGGATGGTGAGCGCCTTGTTTTGGCGGATGCGTCCGGCCAGGAATACGGCAAACAGCAGGGCAAAGATGTAATACGGCAGTCCGAAGAGCACCCACTGAGACACGCCGAACTGGAAACTGTACTCGCCGACGCCAAGGATCCCACCGTACCAGGTTGAGACCAGTGTGGCGACGAACGCGGGCAGCGAGAGCGTCCGCCCAGACAGCAGAAAGCTGTCTTCCGACTCATTTTTCTGCCGCTTGTAAAAGCTCAGAAAGATCAGTGCGGCAAAATAAATGGCGATGATGGTACCGTCGATCCAGTGCACAGCAACAAATACAGGTGTTTTTTTGGTGGATGGGGTCTACAACAGTTCCGGCGTCAGTGCCGTCATGAAAAGCAGGCATCCCGAGCGGTGCCGGATGCGGACCGGGCCCTGCAGCGTTTCGTTGGAGGAACCGTCGCGCCGGCCGTTTTCGAGCGGTTCGTCGCTCAGGGGATACCGCAGCCCCTCCGTGACGATGCCCTCCACCTTTCCGGAGAGCGGAAACAGGGAGACAAGATGTTCCGGGGGCAGGGTGATGGAAAAGTCCCGGGGCAGGATCCGGGTAAGGGACTGGTCGTCAAAAAAGATCAGTGTCTCGAAAAACGGGTCGAACTGCTGCAAAACAGAGAGGTTCTTCAGCGTGTGGTCGAGTCGTTTTCCGGTGGCGCCAAGCACATCCACCCGGGTGGCATTGAGCGACCGGGCGTGGGCGAGCGCTTTTTCCAGGTCGTTGGTCTCCTGGTCGGGATCACGGATCAGTTCGCCATCGAATTCCCGGCCGGACCGGAAACTGTCCAGGTCGCCGATCACGGTATCGGGACGGATCCCCAGCCGGAGCGCCGTATCGCCCCCGCCGTCCGCGGCAAGGAAGCGGTCGCATTTCTTCCTCAGGGAACCGAGCAGTCCGGAGGAGGGTTCAGAACCATTGGCAAGTATGAGGATGCGCATGTGTCGGAAAAAGTGATACTTTGTAAGAGCAGTCATCAGTAATTAAAATAAGCAAGATGGTTAAGAAATTTTCGGAAGCAATCACGAGACTTGAAAAACCGGGTCTGATATCGCATAAAAGTCCGGATGGGGACGCCATCGGCTCACAATTGGCCCTGTACCACTGGTTCCGCATCCGGGGCAGGGAGCCGCTGCTCTTCAATGACGATGCGGTCCCGGAGAACCTGAAATGGTTGGGTGGACAGGAGAAAATCCAGCCGCCGACGCAAGCGCTGCTCGATCAATGCGACGGCTTCCTTCTGATCGATGGCAACGAGCCGTCCCGATTCGGTGCCATGGCCGACTACTTCCTGAAAACCGACAAACCGCTCTTCCTCATCGATCACCACCTGGATCCGCCGGAAGATATGTTCCAGGGAATGCTGTGGGACAGCCGGGCCAGTTCCACCGCTTACCTTGCCTGGCTTCTGTACGAGGAGACCGGCACCGGAGCCCTGTCCCGGGAGGCGGCCGAAGCGCTGTATACCGGCATCCTGACAGACACCGGCTCGTTCCGTTTCGACTCGGTTACCGCCGATACCCATTTAGCCGTTGGCAACATCATCCGTCACGGCGGCATCGATCCCTCGGCGATTTTCAGTAACATCTATGAAAACAAGTCGCTGAATGAGTATCATCTTCTGGGATCGGTCCTGGAAGGCATCCGCTTGTTCTGCGACGGCGCCCTGGCGGTGATGCAGGTGACCGAAAAGATGCTTTCGGAAAACGGCTGCTCACATGATGACCTGGAGGGTTTTGTCAACTATCCGCTGAGCATCAGGGGCGTCACGGTGTCCCTGATATTATACGAGCGCGACGGCAGGGTGAAGATCAGCCTCAGGGGGAAGTCACTGGTGGATCTGAACCTGGTGGCACGGCAGTTTGACGGGGGTGGACATTTCAACGCTGCAGGCGCCCGTCATGACGGGCCCATGGAGAAGGCAGTAGAGGATGTGGTCAGGGAAGTGACGGCGCGTATGGAAGACTGCAGCTGACCTGCCGGCTTGTTGATGGTCTCATGGATCGGCAGACTTTCGCGACCGCTTCAGGAACTCATCCACTTTTTTGTGATGCTGCGGCGTGGCCCAGAAATGGGCAAAACGGTCCAGCTCCCTCTCAAGGGAGACCTCCCTTGCATGGTGCAGGGTGTGCAGGGTTCCTTTTTTGAGCTCCTCGATCAGGTCGGGCTCAACGCGTGATAGCTGGAGTGCCCATTCCCATGTGTTCCTGCGCAGCTCAGAGGTGATGGAAAGTTTGTTGATGAGCCCGGAGCTCACGGCGTCCTCCGAGCTGATGACCTGGTTGCTGCCCAGCCACTCAAGCGCACGTGAGCGGCCCACCCGTTCCACCAGCCGCGTGGTGCCGCCCCAGGCGGGTGGCAGTCCGAACGAGGCCTGGCTGAACGTGAAGCTGGCCGTCTTGCTGGCTATGGAGAAATCGAACGCAAGAAGCAGTTCGCACCCGCCGCCATAAACCTCCCCGTTGATGCAGGCCAGGGACCAGAACCGGCCTGTTTCCAGTCGGTTCAGGATGGCCGACATCCGCTTTGCCATCTGCCGGCCCTCTTCCGCCGTCTTCAGCCCGGAGAAGGCCTTGATGTTGCCGCCGGATGCAAAAAAACGGTGGCCTGCGCCGCTCAACACCAATACCCGGGTGCTGCCGTTCTTCTCAATCTCATCAAGGATCTGCTCCAGCACGTCCATGACCTCGAAGTCAATGGCGTTGTTGGATTCGGGACGGTTGATCTCAGCCCAGAAGATGTGCTTTTTCCTGTTTACTTTAACTACAGCCACGATTATTGGATTTTCTGAATGGGTGGATGGGTTGAAGTCCCGGTTGAACGGGTATGGTTATGGGTGGATGCGGGTCCGGGCATGGTCAGCGGGCTTTGTCGGGCCGGACCTCCTCGTCGATCCAGGCCAGGTAATCAGGGCTGCCCATGACAATCGGCATTCCGACGATGCAGGGGCAGTCGTAGCTGTGCAACTCGCGCACACGCGCTGCCAGCTGCTCAAACGCATCGGCCCGGGTCTTGGCGATGATGACGACCTCCTGCTCGCTCTGTACGCCGCCTTCCCACCAGAACAGCGCCGACATGTTTTCGATGATGTTCGTGCAGGCAGCCAGGCGCTCCCCGATGATCGTTTTGCTGATCGCTTCCGCTTCCTCCCTGCCGGATGCGGTGATGTACACAAACAGATGGTTGCTTTGCGTGCTGTGTGGATGACGTGCCATGACGGTTGCCGGTGTTTGCGTGCCAGATTCCGGTTGCTCGGATTGGGCAAAATAACCAATCGGATTCTAATTGGAAAACCGGTCCGCAAGGAAAATGGACAACATCGGCACGCATTGAAAAAACACGTAATTTTGCGTATATTGGCAGGCTAATTATCATGCACGAACTATGTTTTTACATCCGGTCCAGGGTGCTCGCCGAAATACCATGTCCGTAAGTCTGTCGGAGGTGCCCGTCCGGCTGGCACGAAGTCCTGCTGGATGAATCTCCGCGAGAGTGGTGAAATTGGTAGACACGCTAGATTTAGGATCTAGTGCCGAAAGGCGTGGGGGTTCGAGTCCCCCCTCTCGTACCATGCAATATACGGGACCATCCGCGGATGTCCCGCCACCCCGTCCGGCAAGAACCTGGCGGGATTTTTTTAAACTTAAATTTCAGTTACGTGAACATAGCGGTAGAAGACAAAAGCAACGTAGACAAGGTCCTGACCATATCCACAAACCGGGAGGAACTGACCCCCCGTTTCGAGAAGGCCTTCAAGGATTACCGGAAAAAGATCAACATGCCCGGCTTCCGTCCCGGACAGGTGCCCGTCGCCATCGTCAAAAAGCGTTTCGGCAAGGAAATCGAATCCGAAGAGATCAACAAGTACATCCAGGAAGTGTTCCGCGACGAGGTGGTCCCCAAATTCAACCCGGTCGGCGAACCCCGGTTCGAGGACATGAAATGGGAGAACGGCGAACTGGAAGTGAAGATCCGGATCGGGGTCAAACCCGAGTTTGAACTGAAGGACATTGCCAGTTTCACTGTCGACAAGATGGTGCACGACGTCACCGAACAGGAGGTCGAGGAGGAGCTGAAGCACTCACTGGAGCGCGGAGGCACATGGAAGGAGACCGATGGCAAGATCGATGAGAAATGCCGGGTAACGGTGGATGCGGTCCCGCTCGACAAGGACGGCAAACCCCGGACCGAAGACCAGGACACCGATAAGGAACTGGACCTGAGCGATGATGAGAACAAGGAATTCCTGGAGGCGCTCAAGGGTTCCGGGAACGGTGATGAGGTGAAAGTCACGATGGGAGAAGGCGATGATGCCGAAACGTTCCAGCTGACCGTAAAAAAAGTCCAGAAACTTGAAATTCCTGAACTCAATGAGGAGTTTGTAAAGGAAGCGACCCGTGGCGAGGTCACGGCAGTGGAAGATTACCGCAGCCGCATAAAAAGCCAGATACAAAACTACTACGACCAGGTTTCCAACGACATGCTCAAACAGGAGGTCATGGACCAGCTGATCGAATCACATCCGGATATCGAGGTGCCGGACGTATTGCTGAGCCGGTTCCAGGATGCCTACGTGGACCGCATGAAGCAACAGCAGCAGGGGCGTCCGCTTCCCGAGGATTTCAACGAGGAAGAGTACCGGGAATCCGTGAAGGAGGATGCTGAGCGTGAAGCCCGCTGGGCCTTTATCGTCGAAGAACTTGGTAAGAAGTACGATGACATCGAGATCAAGGAAGAAGATGTTGATGTACGGCTTTCATCCGAAGCCGCCCGTTACGGACTGCCCGTAGAGATGGTGAAAAATTTCTATGCCCAGTCCGCCGACCAGCTGGAAAACCTGCGGCAGAATATCCGCACCGACAAGCTGTTCGACCGTATATTGGAGCAGGTCACCCTGAAGGAGCTTGACAAAGAGGCCTATCAGGAAAAAAAGAAAGAACAACGTAACGAAAAGAGCGATTCATGACCCATATCAAGCAACCCTTGTTCGACGAGCTCAGTTTTACCGCCAGCCAACCGCAGAACAGCCTCATTCCGATGGTGATCGAGACCACCAGCCGGGGTGAACGGGCATTTGACATCTACTCACGGCTGCTGAAGGACCGCATCATCATCCTGGGCACCCCCATCAATGATGCCGTTGCCAGCAGCATCGTCGCCCAGATGCTGTTCCTGGAGTCCGATGATCCCGAAAAGGATATCAACCTGTACATCAACAGTCCGGGCGGCGTCGTCTCCTCGGGGCTTGCCATCTATGACACCATGCAGCATGTCCGTTGCAAGGTTGCCACCATCTGCATGGGCATGGCCGCTTCCATGGGAGCCGTGCTGCTTACCGCCGGTGCAAAAGGCAAGCGGACCCTGCTGCCTCATTCCCGGGTCATGATCCATCAGCCGCTCGGCGGCACACAGGGTCAGGCCAGCGACATCGAGATCGAGGCCCGCGAGATCATCCGCATCAAGCAGACCCTCAGCGAGATACTGGCCCGGCATACCGGAAAGGATGTGGAGGATATCACCCGCGATTCCGACAGGAACAAGTGGATGGATGCGCAGGAATCCCTCGACTACGGCCTGGTCGACAAAGTCCTTGAGCGGGCACCCGTCAAGTAGTATATTCCCCTTTATTTGGCATCTTTTTGATATATGAGCGATCAGGAAAATAAAATCCAGTGTTCCTTCTGCGGCAGGTCCAGCCATGAGGTGAAAAGCATGGTTGCCGGACCCAACGTCTACATCTGCGACCAGTGCATCACCGATGCCTCCGGAATCGTCAGGAACGAACTGGCACCGGGGAAGCAGAAGCCGTCGGTCCAGAACGACCTCAAACCGGTGGAGATCAAGGCCTATCTCGATGAGTATGTCATCGATCAGGAGGATGCCAAAAAAACCCTCTCCGTCGCGGTATATAACCACTACAAGCGCATCGCCAGTCCGGATTTCGAGGATGACGACGCCGAAATCGAAAAAAGCAACATCGTCCTGCTCGGTCCCACCGGTTCCGGAAAGACCCTGCTGGCCCGCACCCTGGCGGGGATCATCGACGTTCCGTTCTGTATTGCCGACGCCACGGCGCTGACCGAGGCGGGCTATGTCGGGGAGGATGTGGAGAGCATCCTGTCAAACCTGCTGCAGGCGGCCGACTACGATGTGGAGCGCGCCGAGCGCGGGATCGTCTACATCGACGAAGTGGACAAGGTGGCGCGCAAGAGCGACAACCCGTCCATCACCCGCGACGTCTCCGGCGAAGGTGTGCAGCAGGCCCTGCTCAAGATCCTGGAGGGGACCACGGCCAATGTGCCACCGAAAGGCGGACGCAAGCACCCCGAGCAGAGCTTCATCACGGTGGACACCCGCAACATCCTGTTCATCTGCGGCGGTGCTTTTGAAGGGCTGAACGATGTCATTTCCCGGAGACTGTCCGCATCGAGCATGGGATTCACTGCCGATTACCAGGACAAATTCGACAAAGACGACCCAAAGATCTTCACCTATGTGGAGCCGGAAGACCTGCAGAAATTCGGACTTATACCGGAACTTATCGGCCGTCTACCTATCATATCCGGCCTTGAGGAACTGTCGCAGCAGGCGATGATCAACATCCTGCTGAAACCAAAGAACGCGATCATCAAGCAGTACAAGAAGCTGTTCCGGATGGAAGGGGTGGAACTCGAATTCGAGGAGGATGCCCTTCAGGAAGTGGTGACGCTGGCAATGAAGCGCAAGACCGGGGCCCGCGGGTTGCGGTCGATCCTGGAGCGGGTGATGCTGGACATCATGTTCACGCTCCCGACCATGAAAAACATTGAGCGCTGCATCATCACGAAAGACACCGTTACCTCGTTTGCCCCTCCGATCTACAGGAAACGGAAAGCTTCCGCCTGAGGGTAAAAAATAGCGGGCAGGTCCATTCCGTTATGCAATAGTGTGCGCATATTGCAGCATTTCTGTACATTGCCCCAACCCCTACCAATGTCTGAAAGCCATGTTCTTCAACAGTACATCTAACCGGATCAAGGGCACACTGGTCTTTTTTCTGGTTGTCACAGCCGTTGCTTCTTTTGCCTATACGCACTTCCTGGCGGAAAAAATCCGTGAAAAAGAGCATTCCGGCGTTGAACTCTGGGCGCGTGCCATGGAGTACAACAGCAAGCCGCTGTACAAGGAAACACGCAATGAACTCTCGGCCATCATGGTGGAGATATCCACCCAGGAGGGTATCGATGATATGCTTAAAAACCGCTGGATCCGTGCTCTGCACCGGGCGGAATCGGACCTGTCCAACGCCTCGCTGGATTTCATCGCTTCCGAGCTGATCATCAAAAACCGTTTTGAGATCCCGTCCATTGTGGTGGATGAAGAGGGCAACATCCTTGGGTCGCGCAACACGGGAAACCGTGATCTGGACGACCGCATCATCGCGGAATATGCGTCCCTGAACGAGCCCATCCGCATAGAACTGGGTGCGGGGGATATGATCCAGGAGCAGTATATCTACTACGGGGACAGTGCCATCATCCGCACGTTGCAGTACTTTCCATTCGTCCAGTTCGGGCTCCTGACCCTGTTTCTTGGCCTGGGCTATCTGAGCCTGAGCAGCATCAAACGCACCGAGCAGTCGAACCTGTGGGTTGGCATGGCCCGGGAGGCGGCCCATCAGCTGGGCACGCCGCTTTCCAGTCTTTATGGATGGATTGCCCTGCTCAAAGAGCAGAACAATGACCAGGAGACCCTCCAGATCGCCCATGAAATCACCAGCGACCTGCACAGGATGCAGACCGTGGCCGAACGGTTCAACAAAATCGGTTCGATACCGGAGCTGAAACCGAAGAGGGTTGGTCCGCTCATCCGGCAGGTGATGGAGTACCTGGAACGGCGGATGCCACAGATCGGCAAACATGTGGAACTGTCGCTGGATGTGAAGTCGGACAGACGTATCCCGATCAATTCCGAACTTTTCGCGTGGGCTATTGAGAACCTGCTCAAGAACTCACTGGATGCGATCGAATCCAGGAGCCCCAATGCCAGGGTCCACATCGAGGCCCATGAATACAACGACCATTATATTATCGATGTCACCGATACGGGGAAAGGCATTGTGAAAAAGCACAAAAGCGAGATCTTCAACCCGGGCTACAGTACAAAGAAGAGAGGGTGGGGACTCGGTCTCAGTCTGACACGCCGTATCGTTGAGGATTACCACAAAGGGAAGATCTTCGTCTACAAATCGACGCCGGGAGAAGGCACGACGTTCCGGATGATGCTCCCCATGAACGGAAACGACAGGAAGCCGGCTTCGCAGGGTCAATCTTCAGACTTGCTGTAACCGCGTTTGGCTGCGTACGGCGTCAGTTCCACCTTCAGCAGGTTCCTGCCCCTGTGGAGGCGCGAGCGGATCGTACCGATAGGCACATCGAGCATGTTGGCGATCTCCTCGTAGGTGAATCCCTCGATATCACATAGGAGTACAACCGTGCGGAAATCCTCCGGAATACGGCTGAGCGCGCCGGTGATATCGTCGTCCATCAGCTGGCCGTACATGTTTGCCTCCATGTCGGTGGTGCTGGACTGCTCGCTGCGGATGTTCTCGTAGAACGGCTCTATTTCATCGTAGTCAACCTTCTGAGGCTGCTTGGAGACCTTTCTGTAGTTGTTGATGTAGGAGTTTTTCAGGATGCGGAACAACCATCCCTTCGCATTGGTGCCTCTCTCGTAGCTGCTGAAAAAGCGGAAGGCTTTTACAATCGTATCCTGTACCAAATCCTCGGCATCATCACTGTTGGCAGTAAGTTTCAATGCAAAGTTGTAGAGTGCATCGAGGTGAGGAAGCATCTCATCATTGAAATCTTCCTGCTTTTGCAACTCTTCCCTTGTCATTACTTCCATCAGAAATCAAACGTTTGATTAAATCGCGGGTAGTCGGTTTTGTGCAATGCGATAGTGCAACTGACTGATATATATGAGCATTTGCTGAGTGAGCCGAGTGTCCTGCAGCCGGATACGATCTCATACAGATTAAATGTAAGAAAACAGGACCAATAAATTAAATTAATTAAAATTAATACTCATCGGTTTCCCGGATGGTTGCAACAAGCCGGGTGGCATTCTGATAGCCCAGGGCGAGGAAGGCGGCATCAGACAGGACGATCCGGTTGTCCGGTGTACGGTCATTGATATGCACGAATATCCCCTTGCCGTTCTCCGGGTTTTCAATAAAGATCACGGACCCGAGCGCAAGACTGGGATGTGCTGCGGTGAGCGCCGCGGGATTGTACAGGTCCCCACTGGTTGTGGTCTTGCGCCGCCGGTCGCCCGGGTACCGCGTCACTTCCATTTGTGCTCCGTTGTTTTCCCGGACGGTGGCGCGATATGGGTTGGGACGATTGGTCGTGGCAGCGGTGAGGAGCGTGATTTCATCACCGGGACGAAGTTCTGAGGACGAGATGCCGGGATTCAGGGCACGGAATTCATACATGTCCATCCGGTGATGCTGAAGAAGCTGGTGCAATGAATCGCCTTCACTGATGGTGTGGGTGACAAACTGGCCCTGCGGCGTCCTGTCGACATCCCATTCGGCCGCCACGGAGGGTGGCGCCGCGGGACGGCTGCGGATGCGAAGCTGCTGTCCTACATGTATCTGCGAGCTTTCGAGTTGGTTGTATTCCATGAGTTCGCGGACGGTCATGTTGAACTGCGACGCGATCCGGTAGAGGGTGTCGCCCGGACGGACCTCATAGTGAGATGGTGTCTCCGGTTCAACCAATCTGTCATCGTCGACCGCAACAGGCGGTGCCGGTTCGTCGGGGTCGGGACGTTCCGGTGGCGGTCGGGCAGTATCCACCCGGTCGGCAACAGGCGGCCGATCGTCACGTGGCGGATCCGGACGGGTGCGGTCCGGTTGGCGGGCCTGTTCCGGTCGCTGTGCCAGGGGATCCGGCTTGTGTATCATCAATTCCTGGCCGATGGAGATGAGATTGTCCCGAAGGTCATTCCACTCTTTGATCTGGTCGACGGTGACGTCGTGGATCTGAGAAATCCGGAAAAGTGTCTGTCCGGGCTCCACGGTGTGGATGATGTGGTCACCGGCGTCGCGCGGACGGGGCCTGTCTGCCGGTTCCCGCCGCTCCCGTTGCTCACGGGCGCTGCCGGAGCTCACGATCAGTTCCTGTCCGACCCGGATCACATTGTCCCTCAATCCGTTCCACTCACGGATCTGGTCGACGGTCACGTCGTACTGCCGGGATATACTGAAGAGGGTTTCTCCCTGTCTCACAGTGTGAGTGGGCCTGTCGGCTGCAAATGCTGGGAGAAAAAGCAGGAAAATACAGATGAGGGTAAGGTAGATTCGCATTTTGGTTTATGCTTCCTCGGTTTCAAGTTCACTGATTGCCTGCTCCAGTTCGGATGCGGCGTGCAGGTCGTTTCCCTTCCGGGCGGCAGCAACACCCGTGGTGAAGGTTTTCAGGGCTTTACGGAGCTGGCCGAGAGACTGATAGAGTTTGCCAAGGTGATAGTAGACTCCGATGTACTCGGGATCGTGTTTGAGGATGCGCTCAAAATGCTGCTGCGCAGTGGCGGTGTCACCGGACTTCAGATATTCCAGCGCCAGCGCGAACCTGGAGAAGCTGTCATTCGGGTCCGCTTCCAGGAACTCCTTCAGTTTTATGACTCTGCTTTCATTCATCGGGTATCCGTTTGTTTTGAATCTAACGCCCGAACTGCCGCTAACGTATGGTGTCCGGGAAAGTAGTTCGAACGTGAAAAGCAATCCTCCGGAAAAGTAATGCGTTCAGGTTCTTCAGGTTGCCACGGGGTACCGTTCGGAGATCTCACTGATGGAATCTCCCCCGAACTTCTCAAGGAATGCATTGGCCAGGACCGGGGCGATGACGTTTTCCACAACTACTACGGCCCTTGGCAGGGCGCACACATCCGACCGCTCGTACCGGGTATCCTGCACATTCTTCGACTCCATGTCCACGGTTTGGAGTGGTTTGAGCATGGTGGGAATGGGTTTCATGATGCCGCGGATGATGAGGGGCATTCCGGTGGTGATGCCGCCTTCGATCCCTCCGGCACGGTTGCCGGAGCGGCCAAACCGGTCCTGCTCCCATGTGATTTCATCATGCACCTGGTGTCCGTGCCGTTTCCCCGCTTCAAAGCCGAGACCGATTTCCACCCCTTTCATTGCCTGGGTGCTCATCACGGCCTGTGCGAGCAGGCCTTCAAGCTTGCGGTCCCAGTGGACGTAGCTGCCGAGGCCTGCGGGCAGGCCGGTGACAACGATTTCATAGATACCGCCCAGCGAACTGCCTTCCTTGCGGCGTTTTTTGATCTCTTCCACCATCTTTGCCGTCAGGTTGCTGTCCAGGCACCGGACCTCGGACCCGTCGGCGGTGCGGCCGAGTTTTTCCGCCCCGTCCGCAGCCAGCGGGTCGGCAATGGAGCGCACATCCTCCCAGGAACCGAATCCCTGTTCGCCGATCTGGAGCACGTGGCCGCCGATCTGGATGCCGAAATGGCGCAGCAGCTCCCTGGCCGTGGCGCAGCAGGCAACCCTCATGGCGGTTTCGCGGGCGCTGGAACGTTCGATGACCGGCCGGATGTCGTCGAACCGGAATTTCTGGACACCGACGAGGTCGGCATGGCCGGGCCGGGGGACTGTGATCCGGGGGATGTCCTGGTCCACCGGAGTGACGGACATGACCGTGGGCCAGTTGTCGTCATCTTTCTCATAGGCCCGGTTGACCATTTTCAGGGCCACGGGATGTCCCATGGTCTTGCCAAAACGTACCCCGGAAATGATTTCAGCGGTGTCTTTTTCAAAAGCCATGCGTCCGCCGCGGCCGTAGCCCTCCTGCCTGCGTGCAAGCTGCAGGGTGATGGCGTCACGGGTGAGCGGGAGTCCGGCCGGCAGGCCTTCGACAATGCCGATCAGTTCGGGTCCGTGCGATTCACCGGCGGTGAGGTATCGAATCATCGTTTACGGGTTGGTCCATGTCATTGAAAATCACGGAATCGGGGGATTCCGGCGAGCAGGAATATAGTAAAATACGAAATGAACTGCTTCACAGCCGGGTGCCCAGGTTCAGCTGTATGAGTCCGCCTGTTTCACTGTAGGAGGTGCGGCTGATGTCGATGTGGATATCACGGATGATGATGCCGAGCCCGATGGAAGCGCCGGAGAGGTCGATCCGGCTGTCGGTCTTCAGCTCATCGCTCTGGAGATGGTCATATCCAACCCGCAGATGGAAGTTTTCCGAAAACAGCAGCTCGGTTCCAAAACGGATGCGACGGAACAGGTTGTCAGAAAAACTTGGGTCGGACTCATCGTCGAAGACGGGAAGGTCCCAGCGGTCCAGCGAGTGCAGCGTGAGGTTGAATCGCAGCGGCAGGTGCTGCAGTCGGTGGGTGATGCCGGCCATCAGCGAGAAGGGGAGGTCTTCGCTGGTGCCGTCGAAGCGGGTAAGTTGCGCGCCGAGGTTCCGGAAGGCGATCCCGGCCTGGGTCATGTCATTATTGAAAGGAAAATAGATGCCGCCGAACAGTCCCAGCGCTGATGAACGGTAGGTATCATAGCTGCTCATGATGAACTGGACACCGATGCCTGCGCGGAAGGTGTCGAACAGGTTCCGGCTCAGAGCGGCGCTCCAGGAGAAATCATAGGCGCTGAAGGAGCCGTGTCCGGCGCCGTCGCTGTCGGTCCGCGTGAAATCACCATAGTTCAGGAAACGGACACCGGTGGCCAGGGTGCCGATGCCGTCCAGGTGCCAGGCAAAATTACCCGATCCGAGATAAATATCGGAGATATTGTTGAGATAGGACAGGCTGATCTCACGATGGTTTCCTTCGTGCAGGTAGGCCGGGTTCGCTTCAAAAAGAGCAGTGCCACTGTTGTAAAGCGCGACGTGGTTGCCTCCAAGTGCCGCCGTCCTGGCCGATCCGGGCAGATTCAGGAAGCCAAAAGTGGATTCGTGGCCGATTTGGGCAATGGATCCGGATACGCCCGGACCCAGCATGCCAAAGCAGACGAAAAAACAGATTAGGAGATGTGATTTCACAGTCAGACTGTATGATTATTTACGTAACTTATCGATTCAAAATATCCGCTTGGGACAAAATTTCCGAATTCGGATATTTTTTACTTGCCCACTTTTGCGTTTTTCCAGGATATCGCGGTAAATTAATAACCCGTATCCCCTAAACAACGGCTGTTTCATGCAATTATTTGTTGATGTCGGAAGCTATTGCAGGTTGATCTACGAGGCCATCCGTTCCTCGACAGAGGTGGGTATGTACCGGAAAAGCGTCGTTTCAGAGATGGTCAAGACGGGATTGGACTCGCTTCCGATCATCATTCTCGCCGGTTTTTTTACCGGGGCGGTGATGACCATCCAGACGTCCTATCAGCTTGTTGCCGGGTTCATACCGCCGTCAACCATCGGAGCGATCGTTTCGCAGTCACTGCTCATTGAGCTAGCGGCGGTGATCAGCGCCCTGGTGCTTGCGGGACGCGTCGGGGCACGCATTGCCACCGAGCTGGGGACCATGGCCGTAAGCGAGCAGATTGACGCCCTGGAGTCCATGGGCTTCAATTCCGTCACCTACCTGGTGATGCCGCGGGTGCTGGCCGGGGTGTTGATGTTTCCCGTGATCTATGTGGCCGCGGTGGTGGCGGGTATTTGCGGGGGATTGATGGCAAGCCTTCTCACAGGTACCCTGCCCGTTTCCGATTTCATGCTGGGTGCGCGCCAGGTGTTCACTCCTGCTGACGTCAGTTTCGGTGTGATCAAGTCGTTTGTATTTGGATACATCATCACCTCCATCTCGTGCTTCAAGGGATATTTTGCCGTCGGCGGGGCGGAAGGGGTCGGCCAGGCGACAACTCAGGCCGCCGTCCTGAGCTGTATCTACATCCTGGTTGCCGACTTCGTGCTTGCCTTCCTGCTTCTGTAACCTTATAGCCATGATCGAAATCAAAAATCTTACGAAAAGTTTTGGCGACACCCTCGTCTGGAGGGATGTGAGCCTCTCGGTCGAGGAGGGGGAGACCCTTGCGGTCATCGGCAAATCCGGCTCCGGCAAGTCCGTGCTAATGAAGCACTTCAATGTGCTGTTGTATCCCGATTCGGGGGAAGTGCTCATCGACGGCATGAATGTCTTCGAGATCCGGTACGCCCGTCTGCGTAAACTGCGCCAGCGTTTCGGTGTGCTTTTCCAGGGGGCAGCCCTTTTCGATTCCATCTCGGCCTTCGAGAATGTGGCATTCCCTTTACGCTTTTTCAGCGACCTGAATGATAAACAGATTGACGACCGGGTGATGGAGTCGCTTGAACTGGTCAATCTGGCCGATATCGGAAACAAATCGCCGGCGGAACTCTCCGGTGGGATGAAGAAGCGGATCGGACTCGCCCGTGCAATTGTGATGAAACCGGAGTATCTTTTATATGATGAGCCTACGTCAGGCCTGGACCCGCAGACGTCGGACGAGATCAACGATCTTATCATCAGCATGGCAGATACACTTGACATCACCTCTATCGTAGTCACACATGATATGCACAGCGTCCTGCGTGTGGCCGACAAGGTGGCATTCCTGGACAAGCAGTTGCTCAGCTGGTACGGCACGCTGGACGAAATGCGGAAAAGCGACCATGAAGACCTGAATGCCTTTGTCAGAGCCAGCGAATACACCATTTAAAACTTTGCGGAGACCGGTTTGAAAAAAGTTCAAAATGAAATCAAGATTGGATTGACCATTGTCATCGCGATGCTTGTAGCCATCATCGGCTTCCGGGTGATGCAGGATGTGCCCCTGTTCCGCCCTAGCCTGCAACTCTATACTTCTTTTGAACGGGTGGATGGCGTCAGTGCCGGAACGTCGGTCTACATGTCCGGTGTGAAGGTCGGTTCGGTGAACCGGATCCGCCTGGCCGGTCCCGACAGCGTCGTGGTAGTGCTGAATCTGTCGTACACCGAGGGGATCCCGGTCGGATCCAGGGCGTTCATAGAACCGGCCGACCTCATCGGCGGCAAGAGGGTGCGTATCGACCACTCCGGCGGCGATGAAATGATACCGGATGGCGGATATATCAGGGGTGTCTACGAATACGGAGCGTTTGCCGAGCTGCAGGAATTTGCCGACGACCTGAAGCCGGACATCCAGAGGACCACGGGCAGCCTGGCAGGTGTACTGGAACAGATCGACGATATGCTGACAGAGGGCGGCAAGGAAGATATCAGGCAGACCATTGGTGCGCTTAACCAGTCATCGCAGCAGGTAAACCGTATCCTGCAGAACCGGAGCGCCGACCTGGAGGAGTCCATCATCCACCTGAGACAGGTGATGGCCAACCTGGATACGCTGAGTGCAGGCAGCCATAAGCAGCTGGAAGAGATCCTGGCCAACCTGGAGACGACCAGCAGTGAGCTGGGAGTGATCTCGGGCGAACTCAGCGGTGTCAGCACCGAACTGCATGTGATGATGCAGCAGATCAACAGCGGCGATGGCACCCTTGGACGGCTGATCCACGATCCTTCGCTCTACCAGAACCTGGACAGCCTGGCCATCAATCTCAAGAATGTCTCCCGCATCCTCGAAGAAGACCCGAGGCACTTCCTGAAGCACATGCGGCTGGTGGATGTCTTCTGAACACGCCTCCGATATACCTTATGGCTTTGTAATTCGCGGCAATTGCCGTATCTTTCCAAGCTATTAAACGAAGATGCAACCGATCTTCCGAATCATATTTCAACTACACCTTTCAGAGGTTTTCTATGGGTTTGATGCAAAAACTTAGATCCGGTACCAAGTACATCATCTGGATCCTCATCCTTTCGTTCGGGCTCCTTTGGGTGCTTGCGGATACCCAGGTGTTCGATGCGATGATGGCAGGGCCCCGGAACATGGGCGAAGTGAACCGCGAACCGGTCTCCTGGGCCGAGTTCAACCAGCGGATCAACCTGTACACCGAGCAGTACCGCCAGCAGTCGGGTGCAAGTCCGGACAGCGAAGTACGTGCCCAGTACGAAGAGATGGCCTGGGAGCAGCTCATCGTCGACAAGATCCTGAAGCAGAAAATGCAGGACATGGGCATCATGGTAACCGACTCCGAGCTGATAGATATGGTGACAGGTGACAACCCCGATCCTTTTATCCGGCAACAGTTTACCCGTGAAGACGGGACCATTGACCGCGTGGCGCTCCAGAATGCCATCGAAGCACCGGAAAACCGCGAGATATGGATCATGATCGAGCAGCAGCTCCGCGAGCAGCGACGTCAGCAGAAACTCAGCCAGTACATCGAGGCCGCACTGCGTGTCAGCGATTTCGAGATCCGGCAGCACTACAAGCGTCAGAACAGCAGGGCCAGCTTCCAGTTTGTACGGTTCCCGTATTCCGATCTTCCTGCGGAAGAAATCGAGGTGAGCGATTCCGAAGTCCGCTCCTTCTACCGGAACAACGAACAGCGTTTCCAGAGAAACAAGACATGGCGTTTCTCTTATGTGTCTTTTTCCATCGCACCGACGGAAGCAGACACGGCGCGGACCCTGCGGCACCTTGCCAACCTGCGTGACGAGTTCCGGGCCGCTGACAATGTCGATCGTTTCCTTTCGGACAATTTTTCCGAGACCAGCTATTTTGAGAACTTCCTGAAACCGTCCGAGGTCCGTTCCGAACACCTACCGGCATTCGGGCTGGAGGTCGATGAGGTGAGCGAACCCTACATCTACAATAATCGCGCCCACATGGTGCGGCTGCTGGAGGTCCGTCCGTCAGACCAGACGTACGTCCGTGTGCGCCAGATCCGGCTTGCCGACGATGCCGCCGGCCGCGAACTGGCCGATGAGCTGGTCACCCGCGCCCGGCAGGGTGAGTCCTTTGCGAGACTGGCAGAGTCGTACTCCACCCACAACCAGTCGGCACAACGAGGCGGGGAACTGGGCTACATCGAGCGTGACGACAAACCTGCCGCCCAGGCCAATGCCATTTTTGCCGCTTCCACGGGATCGGTCATCGGCCCGCTGTCCGGTGATGACGGAATCTACGTGTTCCAGATCGTCGATCGCACCGGCAATGACATCCGGTTTGCGGACCTGAGCCAGGATGTGGAACCCGATCCGTTTGAAACGGTCCAGCGCCTGGCCAACGAAGCGGAGGACTTTCACTATTTTGCCCAGACGGACGGTTTTGTCCGTGAGGCCGAACGCAGCGGATTCACCGTGCAGGAAGCTGTTGCCACCGATGGCAACCCGTTCATTTCCGGCCTTGGCCAGAACCGCATCATTCTCAACGAACTTCAGCATATGAGAAGGGGCAATATATCCGACGTCATTGAGACCGAAGAGCAGTTCATCGTATTCCGGGTGGATGAGGTGGTCCCGGAAGGCACGCGTCCGCTCGACGAAGTGCGCTCGCAGGTGGAATCGCTTATCCGGGATAAAAAGCGCAAGGATGCGATGACCAGCCGTGTCAGTGAAATGCTGTCCGGCGCCGCTTCGCTGGAAGAGCTGGCAGAGAACAGCGGCAAGTCGGTGCAAGACGCCGAACGCATCCGCCTGAATGCCGCCACCGTTCCGGGGGCCGGCCGTGAGCCCAAGATCGTGGGCGCTGCCTTTTCCCTCGCTGAGGGACAATTGTCGCCGGTGATCCCCGGCATCAATGCGGCCTTTGTGATGGTTGTGGACAGCCGGACGATGGCCGATCCCTCCGCCATGACGACCGCGGAGCGACGCCAGATCCGTGAGCAGCTCCAGCAGCAGAAAAATGCCGCATTCGGATCGGTATGGGTGGATCGACTCAAAGCCGATGCCGATATCCGGGACTTCCGTACACAGCAGCGCATGATGCAGCGGCCCATGTAAACATGCATGACGCATCCGCCGAAGATATAAAACGGATGAAGCGGGCCTTGCGGCTCGCGGAAAAAGGAAAGGGATACACCGCTCCCAATCCGCTGGTAGGATGCGTCATCTACTCCCGTGAAGGCGTGCTCGTCGGCCAGGGATACCATGAGCGGTTCGGCCAGGCCCATGCGGAGATCAACGCCCTGCGTTCGGTCAAAGACCGTTCCGACCTGCTGGACGCGACCGTCTACGTCACGCTGGAACCCTGCTCGCATCATGGAAAAACTCCGCCCTGCGCCCACGAACTGGCGAAATATCCGTTCAAACGGATCGTAGTGGCCATGACCGATCCCAATCCCAAAGTTGACGGAGAGGGGATTGCCTGGCTCAGATCGAATGGGATCAACGTGGTCACCGGAGTGCTGGAAGAGGAGGCCCGGAAACTGAACGAAGTCTTCCTGTTCAATATGCGGTTCGGCAAGCCGTACGTCATCCTCAAGGTGGCCCAGACCCTGGATGGCTATATCGCCGCGCCGGACGGCGACTCCCGGTGGATATCCGGTAAGGAGGCCCGCAAGCGCGTCCACCAGTGGAGAAGCGAATACGATGCCGTGATGGTGGGACGCAACACCGCGCTGCTCGACAATCCCCGGCTCACCGTACGGCATGTCAGCGGACGCCAGCCGCGGCGCATCGTGATCGACGGCCCGGGCACCCTGTCGACCGACCTCCATCTGTTCAGCGATATCCATGAGGAAAAGACCATCCGGGTGACCTGCAACCCCAACCTTGCAGCGCGAGAGGAAGACCAGGCGCTCGGACTGCTCCAGCCCGATTATTTCCGCGGACAGACGGTGCACGTCTCCGAGCTGAACGGCCACTGCAACCTGGAGCAGGCAATCAGCCGCATCGGGGAGTTGGGGGTGTCATCCATCCTGGTGGAAGCGGGCAGCCAGCTGGCATCGGCGCTCGTGCGAGAAAACCTGGTCGACAAACTGCACGTGTTCATCGCCCCGAAAATGCTTGGCGGCGGCACTCGCAGTTTCCTGGGACTCGGTATCGACCGCATGAGCGAGGTCATCGGGTTCCGCTCCGCAGAATGGAGCCGGGCCGGGGAGGACATGCTTTTCACCGGTTACTTCTGACCGCGTTCAACAGACACAACAATTGGAGAAAACCGATGTTCAATGGAATTATCGAGGAGCTTGGAAATGTAACATCCGTCAGGGATATCGGCGGAGGAAAGGAGCTCGTCGTCTCCTGCAAGCTGGCATCCTCGCTGGAGGTGGACAACAGTCTCTGCGTCAATGGGGTCTGCCAGACCGTGGTGCGGCAGGAAAAGGACACCGTGACGGTGCAGGTGGTGGAAGAGACACTGCGCAAGACCGCACTTGGCGATCTCAAGCCCGGCTCCGAGGTCAATCTGGAGCGCTCGCTGTCGCTGTCCCAGCGCATTGACGGACACATCGTCCAGGGACATGTGGACACCACCGGTAAGATCGTGGATGTCCGGAAGGAGGGCACAAACTGGCTGTGCACGATCAGCTATGACCCTGAGTGGCGCGATCTGGTGGTCGGACGGGGAAGCATTGCCATCGACGGCATCAGTCTGACGGTGGCGCGGGAAACCGGCAATGAGTTCACGGTGGCCATCATACCGTTTACCTGGGAGCATACGGTGATAAAGTACCGCAAAAAAGGCGACCGGGTGAACCTGGAATTCGACATCCTCGGAAAATATGTGCTGCGTTTCATGCAAAACCGGGAGGCGGGTGCCCGCAGCGGGGGACCGGCTGGCAAGGTGACAGAGCAGCTGTTGCGCGAAAGCGGGTTCACCGGCGGACAGTAATCTGCAAATTGCCCGTGGAACCGGTTAACTGAATGTGGACGACAGCAGCCTGTCAGCGGAGCCGGGCATGTGGGTGGTGTCCGGGTAACTGAATGTCTTGTCTGCGGAATTTGGTAGCCAGGCGACGACCGGGCGGCAGCAGGTCAGCGGAACCGGTTGATCGGGCTGCTGCTGCGCTCCAGGTTGTTGAGTCCCGGCAGTTTCTGGAACAGGCCGTGAAGCTGTGAATCGCGCACCGACAGGCGGAACAGGAAAAATTTGAAATCCCCGAACGGATTCCACTGAAAAGTAAGGTCCCAGCAATGCAGGTTGCGGGTCACATTGAAGCGGGACGGGGTCAGCTCTTTTTCAATGAAATCGTATCCGAGAGAGGTGCCGACCTGCCACTCCGGAGTCAGACGGAACTGGATGCTCTGGGCATTGACCACGGCCGACCGTGTGATCGTGGTTCCCGGCCCCTTCCGCCAGCGGTAGTTGAAACTGAGGTTCATGGACCAGGGCACATCCACACGCTCTACCCTGCCGTGATAGATGGCTTCGTCAATCGGATGGAAACGGGATTGGTCCAGCGGGTCGTAATACTGCGGATAGTGCCATTTTGGCTGCTCGAACCGGCCGCGCCCATTTTGTCCGCCCCCGCTGAACCGCGTGCTTGCGGCAAAAGTGAAGTTGACCAGCCGCATCAGTTTGTCGGTCTCCTTCCAGATGTACCGGTCGACCAGGTTGCCGTCCTCGTCCGTGTCGTAAAAGCTGAAGTTGGCACTGGCGTTGAGGTTCAGGTTCTGGAAGAAAGAGGTGGAGATGGTAGCGTTCAGGTTGGACAGGTTGAAGCTTTCGGCGGCGAAGTTGTAGCTGGTGCTCAGGTTGAACCGGTCGATGAGCCGCACTACCCGCTCGTTGCGTTCGCCGGTGGAGTCGCGCCGGACCTCCTTGGTTTCCAGAACGTTGTTCAGGCTCAGGCTGACGGCCTGCTGCTCACCGGCGGCCGGTCCCTGGACAACGCCGCCCTGGAAGATGGAATACCTCCGGGTGGCTCCGGCCTGGTTGATCTGAACTTCCCGGTAGTATCCCCAGAAATCATCGCTGAAATCGGGACGGTAACTGAAGCTGAGGGAGGGCCGCATAGTGTGGCGGAATCCTTCGAACCGTCCGATGCGCGCCTCGCTGAGGCCGTAGACGGTGGTGTTGAGGCTCACACTGGTCGAAAAGTCGCGCCCGGTCTCAAACCCGCTCTCCATTCGCGAAACCACGCGGTTCTGCTCGGGATCCCACTCCTCCCGGTACGTTTCCGGATACCAGTACTCGTTGAAACTGATGTTGGTGCCGATGTTGGCATAAGACGTGCTGAGAAGCTGCATATCGGCACGTGCCGTCTGGCGAAGGCCCATGTTGATGTGCCGGATATCGCCGGTGGCTTTCCGGTGGCGGGATGGATTGAAAAGCGCCTCGAAAAATCCGATGTCCGTCTCCTCAAGTGGCCGGTAGCTGTAGCGTGACTCCAGCCGGTTGCTGTACTGGATGCTCAGGGTTTCGTACCATGACTCCCTGCGGGCCGGACCGGTACGCTGGAACGGGGTGACCCGGCGGAGGGAGAAGTTCATGGTCGGCCCGGTGATGATGGTCGCATCGGTCGAAAAATCCTGGGTGCCGGATCCGGAGATGTTGAACGAGTAGGCACCCTCGGGATGGTTGAAGTTGTAGGCAATTCGCGAAGTGGTGCTGACCTGAGCGCGGTCCTCGTAGTCGTAGGAGTTACGGTTGTAGAAGTCGGCGGTGCGCAGGTTGATATTCGCTGACAACGTTGAAAACGGCGTGAGGGTCTGGCTGTGATTGACGGCCAGGCTTCTCTGGATGTTCGTCACAAATCCGGGGTCGGTGGGCTCCAGTCCCTGGTCGCGCGAATACCCGAGTTCCACCGAACCCGAATACTGGTCGGTGCGCCGGTAATTCAGCCGGGAATTCAGATAGAAAGTGCCGGACGTGAAGATGTCCACCGATGTCTGACCGGTGATATAGTCGTTGAAATACTGGAACCAGCCCAAATTCTGCAACCCGATGCCCCTGTTCTGCTGATCCTGATAGGTGAAGGAAGGTTCGAGGATACCGGATTGTTTCCGGGAAATACGCGAGGGCACGTATCCGAACGGGAAAACGAGTGGATACGGGATGTCCAGGATGAACAGCCGGGCCCTTGTGAAAAAGATTTCGTCCTCATCCACCACCTTCATCCTCCTTGCCCGGATGTAGAAATGGGGATGGTCCAGTTCGCAGGTGGAGTAGATCCCGTCTTCCACAAAGATGACGTGCGGCGCTGTCCGTTTGACCTGCGTGCCGATGACGTTGCCCTGGTCCATGGTAATGCGTGCCACGTCGAACTTTCCCTTGTCGGTCTGATAATTATAGGCGATGCGGCGGCTTCGGACCCGGTCTTCTCCGCGCTGCAGCACCGGTTCGGAAAGCGTATCGGCGGGCTCGCCGGCCCGGGCGCTCATTTCGCTTCTGTCCAGGTTCAGCAACACCTCCCCGGCGGTAAGTTCACCCTTTTGGTTGCCGACCCGGGCGTTGCCGTACAACGTGGCGCGGCGGTCTCCGCGTGTGGTGAAAATCAGGGAATCACGTGAGGAGAAGCGGATTTCGTCCTCTGCTCCCGGACCTGTTTCGCCCGGACCCATGCGTCCCGGCTGCATCCGGTCAGGTACGGTGCGGTCAGGCCCATCCGGATCGAAGCCGTTCAGACCCGGGCGGTCCGGATCGGCAAGGTCGGGATCGGTGTCACGGACGGTGAGGGTATCACGGACGGTGAGGGT
>SKWQ01000164.1 GCA_007128855.1 Balneolales bacterium | reverse complement strand
TATACAAAAATATGCGTTATTAAATACCCCTCTTCCGGGTACAAACATATAAATCTTTTTTATAGTAAAAAAGCAGCTTAAGTCAACACTGACAAACCAGAAAAACAAAACCCTGACATGCATATAACAAAAATCATATCACAACCCATATTGCTGCTTTCTTTTGCACTAATGCTCGCCGGGCAGAATGGCATTGCACAACAGCAACAGGGCAGTACAGCAAACATGTTGCTGGAAGGGCTCCAGGTAATGGAGTATTCATACCCCGGCCAGAAGGTGTTTATTCACACCGACAAGGACGAATATATTGCAGGTGAGACCATCTGGCTGAAAGTTTATGTTGTAAACGCAACCACACACAGGCCTGATACCTTAAGTACAAACCTTTACGTTGAGCTGTTCAACAACCGGGGTGAGCTTGCATCAATACTGCTTATGAGGCTTGACAACGGCTACTCCCATGGAGATATTTTTCTTCCCGACTCCCTGCCGGAGGGCAGCTACCGAATCAGCGCCTACACTGACTGGATGCATAATTTCGACGAGAACCTTTTTTTCAGTAAAGATATTCATGTTACCAACCATATTGAAGAAAACTTCATTAAAAGGCTTGACAGCTGGCGGCGCCGGTTTTTCAACAGGAAGCTGGAAAGGTCATATGAAGATATGCAGTTTGCATTTTTCCCCGAAGGGGGCAATCTTATTACAGGGCTTGAAAACAGAGTGGCGTTCAAGGCTGCAAACAGCCTGGGAGGAGGAGTGGAGGCCTCAGGGATGTTGCTGGACGGCTCCGGAAATGAGATACTGGAGTTCTCAACCCTTCATAACGGTATGGGTTCTTTCGAGTTCACGCCTGCCGCAGGTGAAAGGTACACGGCTGTTGTAGAGTTCGAAGATGGCAGTTCTGACAGTTACAGACTGCCTGCCCAAAAACAGGCCGGTTATCTACTTGGCGCCTCTCAGGATGGGACAAATCTTAATATCAGGGTAGCCGCCGGAGATCAGACCCCCGGGGCATCCTCGGGCAATGAGCTTATAATTCTTCTCCAGTCAAGGGGCAGGGCCATTATGTTGGAAAACATCCTGGTAGGAGAAGATGGTTACTCAATAAGCCTTCCGCTTGAGGAGTTACCCGAAGGTGTCAGCCAAATAATGCTTTTCACTCCGGATGGCCAGCCCATATCAGAAAGACTTGCATTTATAAACAGGGGGGGAGTATCCGAAGTAAACTTTGACGGAGTTGTTGTCGACGGCGATAACGGAGATAAGCTGAGGCTTATGCTGCATCTTCCCGGGGAACTCAGCGGGGGGAGCTACTCCCTTGCAGTGCTCGACACAGAATCATCTGAACCCGACCACAGCCCGAACATAGCAAGCCAGTTTTTGCTTTTCAGTGAGCTCGGTTATACTGCAAAAGACCCCTGGTTCTACCTTTCTGAAGACTCACCGATAGCAAGGGAAGCAGCTGACCTGGTTATGATGACCAACGGCTGGAAGCGTTTTGACTGGGAGGATCTGGTTAGCGGGGAATATCCAGAGATAAAATACGGATTTCCCAAGGGAATTACCCTGAGGGGGCAGGTAAGCCCGCAATCATCCGACAGGGAAACCGGGGAGATCAATGTCGAACTGGCTGTCAGCCAGGATTATATTGACATATATACAACTACTACCAATAAGCAGGGAGATTTCTCTTTCTCGAACCTGGAGTATGACGGCCTCTTTACCGCAACATTGCGCATTGACAGACCGGTTCACCACCGGAGGCTCAGGGCGGATATAAATTTCCGGGACACAGAGGATATTGAATACAAAAACAACTACAATACAAAGCCATTCAGTGTTACCGCCAGGGGGAGTGACTGGGAAAGGATTTCAAAACCCGAAACAATGTTCTCAAGCCGGCCTATGGTGGAACCCTCCAGGGAGTCTGTTTCCATGTACGGTACTGCTGATCAGGTATTATACTTTGACGATATTCGCGATCAGCACAGCTCCATAGGAGATATTCTCAGATCAAGAGTGAGGGGTCTGAGGTTCATTGATGGCGAAATCGTACTAAGGGGGCAGAGCAGCTTTCAGCTCAGCAATGAACCGGTGTTCATGATTGATGAAAACTTCGTCAACAGGAATATTTTCCTGTCGGTAAGCCCCCATGATGTTGACAGGCTGGCTGTATACAGCGGGCCATCAACGGCCATACTCGGAAGCCGCGGTGCAAACGGTGCCCTGATAATATATACTAGAAGGGGAGATGATCACAGGCATATCGGGGAGTATGAATATTTCCTGCAGGGGTTCCACATGCCCGCTGAAACATTTGAAGCAAAAATACATACCGGCATATACGACGAACTTGGCATCAGCCGCACCCTTTACTGGGAGCCTGATATCAGGTCGGCAGGCAACGAAGAACTCGATTTTACTTTCCCGACCGATAATAACGTTAGGAACTTAAGGGTTATATTTCAGGGAGTCGATGAAAACGGGCGACTTACATTTTCAAACATAGTTATTGAAAACACAGATTAGATATATGGGAAGCAAAGCAGTGATCGGACATATGCCGCT
>SKWQ01000152.1 GCA_007128855.1 Balneolales bacterium | reverse complement strand
CAGACGGCCTGTCCTGCCTCGGGATCTTCCAGGTGGAACCGCAGGCCGCGCTGTTCGCCGCCGTCGATGGTGACGAATGAGGTGTTTTCGATGAACACGGGGTGTGCGATCCGGATGGTGATATCGGATATGGCGGGGACGATCCTCATGCGCGTGCCGGTGGTGAGGTCATCGCGCCTCAGATGCAGCTGCGCGCCGGTCTCGTCCAGGTCCTGGTGGATGAGGAACCGGAAGTCGCCCTCCGCTCCATTGACATTCAGGTCGGTGATCGCCTCGGCCAGCGTGGCGTAGCCTCTTTCGTGGTCGCCCTGCGGGATGTGGTAGTCGCCGAAGAGCATGGGCGTGAGCGAGGGCTCGGGCTCGTGGGCTCCCATGTACGGGAAGACGGGATGGCGGGGGTTGCCCAGGATGTCGGTCGGGACCATATCGGGCACGCCGCGGCCGGTGAGGGCCTGGTCGCCCCTGGACGGTTCGTCGAGCAGCAGCGGCGGCTCTCCTTCACCAAAGGCGAAGGCCACCTGGACGCTGGCCGCCAGATCGTCGCCCGTCGCGGTCCGGAACTCCTCCAACGCGGTGATCACCTGGCCATCCACAAAACCGAGCGGAAGGCCCTCCGGCACATGCCAGTTGTTGGCCTCGGAAAACCAGGCGATTTCGGAGTCGTAAAAGAGTCCGACCGCGCCATCCGCACCGTCGTCGTTGGCGTAGGTGTTGACGAATATGTTGTTCCGGACATCCATGGAGGCGCCGCTGCCTTGCGCACCGGTGAGCCGCAGTGCGGATGATGCGCCCCCGGCATGACCATCGAGATGCAGCGAGTTGTGATAAAGCCGGACTTCCCCGGACGATCCCTGGTAATCGGTGTCCACATGTATACCGGCAACCGTGCCGGCCAGACCCGCAGCACCATCCGCCGGAATGACTTGTATCATGTTGTTGGCCAGCAGGTAGTCATTCCAGATCTGCTCAATGTGCACCCCGGCAGCAGCACCCATGTCGACGGTCGGTTCGCGGACAGTGATTTCGTTGTTCTCAATGGCGAAACGGCCTCCGCGAAGTGTCATGGCGGATGCGGTTTCGAGTCCTTCTCCCGAGTTATGGATGCGGTTTTCGCGGATATCCACATCAAATCCATGACTTGAGAAAACGATGCCGCCGGCGTGGGTGTGCATGGTGTTCCCGGTCAGGTTCAGCGAACCCGGGGTGCCTGCTGCAACGTGGATGGCCTTGCCAAACGGTGCTGTTTCCGAGCCGATGGTATTGCCGGTGATGGTCACATTGAGTGGGCCGGCTTCGCCTGTTACGGTGCCTGTGGCAATGGCCGCCGGCAGATGGGTAAGGCCCTCATCACGCGTGAACGCCAGGTTACGGAGCCGGATTTGCTGCGAGGTTGAGGAGATGTTCAGCACGCTGCCCAGTTCGTGGTCCCCGGTGTAATGGAACGTGAGTCCGGTGTCACCGTTGCCGCCAGATGTTCCCGCGCCGCCATTTCCACCTGCTCCGTTCTGCTCGGGCATCCCGTCCACGGTCACATAGGCCGATGAAATCACCAGGGGATGGTCCAGCGTGACCACCGACGAGGTGCCGTCCTCGGGCACGATCTGAAGCTGCGTGTTCTGCCGGAAATTCCGTGTCAGATTCAGGTTTTCTCCGGTTTCGTCGAGGTCGCCGGTGATGATGAAGCGGATGTTGGATGCCACCTCATCCACCGTATTGATATAGTTGATGGCTTCGGCCAGTGTTTCGAAACCGAGTTCATGATCGGCCTGGGGGATGTAGTAGTCGACCGGGGTGAAGAATTCGTCCAGCAGGTCGAAAACGTCCTGGCGCACTTCCGGAAGGAAGGCGTAAAGCTGGTGGCCGGGACAGTCGGTGTAGATGCCGCTGTCGCGGTGGCCGGAGATGCGGTGGATGTTGCCGCCGGGACTGTAGTGCTGCGCTGTGCCCAGAGGGTCGATTTCCAGTTCGGTGGCCTTCCAGGCGAGCATCTCGTTGAGGCTGAACAGGGCGTCGCCGGTCGGCATCTGGTTGTTGTAGTTTCCGATGACGCAGATACCCATGGTGTTGGCGTTGTAGCCGCTGAAATGGGCGCCTATGACATCCTTGTTGCCATCCAGATTGAAGGCCCGGCCCTGGTAGACCACGCCGTTGCCGTCCACCAGCCAGTTGTAGCCAATGTCGGCCCAGCCGCGGCCGTTGACGTGCAGGTCCCAGTAGCTGCGTACCACGGCGGCAAAATCGGAGGAGGTGGTCTGACCCGCCGAGTGGTGCACGATCAGATGGGTGACGCTGGTGACGCTGCGGCTGGCGGTATTGGCCAGGCCGAGGGTTGCGCCCCACGTGGTGCGGTCCACATATTCGGGAAGCGGATAGACGACGGGGCCGTCGGCGGCCTGCATAAGGGTCGCCGAATGCGGATCCGTCACAATCCCGGTTTCACCCGGAGAAACCTCTGCGTCCGCCGGGAAAGTGGACGTTTGCGTATCCGGATCCGTCTGTGTGGATGTACTTGCTCGGTGATCTGTGGATGTTCCGCCGCGCAACGCTTCCTGCCGGCGCAGTTTCCGCTGTTCGGGTGTGTGGCGGCCGATTTCCGCATCAATGTTGTCCGGCGTGGCGCCGGGACTGATGAAATTGAGCGTCAGGTCGCGCACGCGGGGGGACGCGCCCTGATCGTCGCGCCGCAGGCTCATGCGATACTGGATGTAGCGCGTGTCCTTGTCGGCGAACACGAGGTTGCTGTGGTGGCGCTCGGAGTCGGCTTTGGTGTGGTCGTCGTAGCCGGAGTGGATCCAGTCGCCCCACGTTCGTCCGTCCGCCGAAGTACGGAAATCGATGTCGATGAGGTGGGGATCGGGGGTGTCGGCATCCCAGCTGCCGGCCAGGCCCAGGAACGGGTCGGCGCCATCGGCGGGGACGGCAATGGGGGCTGAGACCCATCCACCCTGCAAATGCCCCTCTGCCACGGAGCGGCCTTCGGGTGCGATCTGCAGTGTGTGCGGCGCCCACAGATCCTGTCCGCCTGCTGTCAAATCCTGCAGTTCTGATGCGGCATCCGGTGATGCGGCATCGGGCAGGGTTGCTGCCACGCCGGCCTCGGTCTCCGGGTCGGCATGGGACAGCTCAAGGGTTACGCTTTCATTGAATCCGAGGATGCGTGGCCCCTCCTGCGCTGCGGCCGGGACCGTGATCAGGAGCAACAGTGCAGCCAGACCAACGCGAATGTCGCAGTGGGTGTCAAAAAATTTCATAATGGACAGGTTTGATGCTTCTTGGTGTTGCCGTGCGTTTCTTAGATTTCTTTTTCTGCGATCTGAAACAATCGGAAGGTGCAGCTCCTTTACCGGATCAGGGTCATCTGCCTGGATGTGACGAACGAGCCGGCCTGGATGCGGTAAATGTAGATACCGCTGGCCAGACCGGTGGCATCGAAGGCGACCTGGTGGGCTCCGGCGGATTGCCGCTGGTTGACCAGGGTGGCCACGCGCTGTCCGGTCACCGAGTACACATCCACCCGCACCTGCGCCGATTCCGGCAGCTCGTAGCGGATCTGGGTGACGGGGTTGAACGGGTTGGGGTAGTTCTGCTCCAGGTGGAAGCGCTCGGGCAGCAGGGCCAGGTCGTCGTCGGCCGAGACCGGTCCGTCGTAGCCGGGCCCCTCCATGTAGAAGGACCAGATGCCGTTGTTGGGCGCCAGGACGAAGACGTCATACGACCCGTTGCGGTTGTCGCGCACCGTGATGTCGCCGATGTTGATGGTGGTGCGGTTGCTGGTAGAGCCAAGCGGATCGCTCAGGTAGACCTCGTAGGCGGTCCGGTTGGTCTGGGCATCGCCCGGCTGGCCGAAGAGCGTGTAGGCGCGGAGGCGGCGGCTTTCCGGGTGGAAGGCGAAAACGAACTCGCGTCCCTGGTAGGAGGCGTGCCGCAGGGCGCTGATGTGGTTCTCTCCTTCGCCGAACGAGACGAATCCCACGGGGTTGCCGTCGTGGTCGTATTCACGGATGACATCGCTGCGCAGCGCTCCGGCGAAGAAACCGCGGTGCTCTCCGCGGGTCTTGGGTGCGATGGCGGCCTGGCGTCCCCATTCCTGCATGCCGTCAAGGTCCAGGATCTCATAGTAATCCGTGGCGGAGGTGATTTGCCCGGCTTCACCGCCTGTGACAGGCCGCGGGATGCCGGATGTGCGGATTACCTTGCCTTCCACGGAGACCGGTGCGTAGATCTCGACCGTCCCCTCGCTGACCGATCCGGTCACCGAGAGCTGGTCGCCCAGCCGCCAGGGTTCCCGGTCGAACTGAAATATGTCCATAAGGAAGCCGGTTCCCGGTTCCAGGACCAGGATCAGGAACGGCTGGCTCGCTGCATTGACGGTTCGGTTGGAAACCACAAGGTAGCCGTCGTCCGTCACGCGCACCGTGGCGACTTCGAAATCGGAGGTGAGCGGTGCATCCGATCCTCCTGCGCTGCCGGATGCCGATTTGGCAGGTACCGCCATTGTCACATCGATCTCTCCCAGTTGCGATCCGTCTTCGGCGTCGATCATCTGGATTTTCGGCCCGTCGCTGTTGCTGGCCACGTAGACCACGCCGTCGTGGTAATCCAGGCTCAGTTCGGTCTCGCTGGCACCCGAGCCCATCCACCCGAAGGCGTTTTCGGCATCAAAAGAGCGTTCCCAGCTCTGTTCGACCACGATCTGGTCCGGGTCGAACCAGCTTTCCACGAGCAGGGCCACCTGGCGCCGGACATCGGGCAGCCTGGTATAAAAGGTGTTGCCGGGACATTGCGTATTGGTCACATCACGATGCCCGACGATGTGCCGCTGGACGTTGCCGCTGGGCGAATGCAGCGAGGAGCCCATCGGATCTATCCCCCGTTCGTCGGCCTTCCAGGCCAGCACTTCGTACATGGACGCCAGTGCCTCGGCCGGGGGATGGAGATTGGTGTAGTCGCCGATCACGCAGATGCCCATGGAGTTGGTGTTGAAACCGCCGGCGTGCGTGCCGATGATATCCTTGTTGCCGTCCACATTGAAGGCGCGGCCCTGGTAGACCACACCGTTGGGGTCCACCAGCCACTGGTATCCCATATCGCCCCAGTTGCGGCCATTGGCATGCAAATCCCAGTAGCTGCGCACCACGGCGGCAAAATCGGAGGAGGTGTTCTGTCCGGCAGAGTGGTGCACCACCAGGTGCGTGACATTCGTGGGGGTGCGGTTGGCCGTGTTGGTCAGGTTGAGATAGGTGCTCCAGGTCTCCCGGTCCACGTACTCCGGCAGCGGATAGGTGCCATTGTCCGCGACCTCGCCGCCTGCCTGCTGTTTGAGATGCTGGTCCTGCGAGCCGGTGACGGCACGTCCGCGGTTTGCAGGCGTCTTGCTTTCTATGGTTTCGAGCAGTTCGGGGCTGGATGCGCCCGGACTGATGAAGTGCAGTTTCACCTCCGAAATGACCGGCGTGCTGCCGTCGCGGTCGAGGTCGAGCCGCATCCGGTACTGCATGAAACGGGTCTGCTTGTCGGTGAACACCAGCTCGCCGTGGTGCAGGCCCTCATCCACCATTTCATAATGGTCGTGGGAGGCGTGGAGCCAGTCGGACCAGGACTCCCCGTCCCTTGAGAAGCGGATGTCGAAATCCACCAGCCCCGGAGTGTCGGTGTCGGATTGCCAGCTTCCGGCTACGGCCAGGAACGGCTCGGGGGCGTCGATGGGTACGGGGACAGGATCGGACAGGTACTCCGTGGCGGTCACGCCGAGTCCGGCCGGCCGGTAGTGCTGGATGATGCTGCTGGAGCCGCCCCGGTCCATGACCGACTGATGCACCGGTTGCGGAGCGTCTTCCACAAGGGTGGATGGGCCCGCCGCGCGGGTATCGGGCTGGATGGCCTGCGCCGTTCCAATGCCGGAAAACAGCAAGGCCGGGACAAGCAGCCACAGCGCCGTTATCCGGCCCGTGACGGTAGTACTTCTTCTCATATTGCAAGGAGTTTGGATGGGGAAAAACTGGTCTGTGATTAAAAAAAAGTGCAGTTCAGAACCATTCCAGGAGCTGCGGATGACTTTGGAGGCCCACGAAGGTGTCAAGCCGCCAGTCGACGACCTCACCATTTTGGATGTAAAGGTACAGGCCGGTCGAGTCTTCCTGGTAGATAGGCAGGATCCAGACCTCTTTGTGCCAGCCCGATCCGCGTTGTCCCTGTCGCAGAAGGCTCATCGGTTCGCCGATCAGCTCCAGAAGCTCATCCACACTCCTGCCGGAGACGATCAGTTCGTTGTTCTCGTTGAGAAGCGGTTTGTAATCAGGATTGATCACTTCCGGGGGGATGGTCACGACGGGCCGGTCTTCGCCGGCACGGCTGTCGCGGTCCTGCGGTTCGGATGCGTCCGCGGCCTGGCCCCGGTCCTGCCGGTCACTGTTGGCGGGTGCGGATGCCTGAGTGCCGGACGTTTCCTCCGCCGCGCCACGTTCCGGTGTTTTCGGCTCAAGGGGAGCTGCCTCCCTGATTACCGTGTCACCGGCCGGATCGTCCACATCATTGCGGACATCCTCCAGTTCGATCGGCGCCTGTTCCCGGGCGTCGTGAACCGGTTCATCTCCGGAGTTGCAGCCAAAAGCCAGAAGTGCGAATAACAATGTCCCTGTAAAAAGTCTGATCATATTCATACGCTGAGATTTCTTGGGTTGCAACGGGTTGGCTTGAAAAAAACCAGATTGCAATCGGGTGAATCGAATCAGATAGTCCGGATAACCGGCCCTGTAACATCCTAAAATAATAAAAGCGCGCGGTTTTTCAACCAGTATTCGTGATTGCCGGGCTATGCGGGCAGATGAGGTGTTGCCCGGGTCCATGGGATGGATGCGGCTGGAACTGGCCGTGCGGGGAATTTGATCTGGCCGGACCGCGGAACGGGTGGATATGGCCGTGCCAATCGAATTCGGCCTATCGGATACGCCGGTAGTATTCGCGGAACCAGTGCTGGGCGGATTGGTGGTCCCCCTGGCTGATATGCCACTGGGCGCGAAGCCGGTAGTAGTCGGCCGGCGGATCGTGTTCCTCCCAGGCCTGAAGCCAGAGGAGCGATTCCCTGAAGAGGCCGTTTTCGATGAGCGCCTCCACCGCGAGGGGCCAGGTGCCGTGGTCGACACCTCCGGCGGTGAGCCGAGCCCAGAGGGGAATGGCGGAGTAGGGATGGGCGTGATGGTCGGGATGGTCGGGGCGTTCCGTGCCATCCCCGTGTGCCAGACCGGTGAGGTAGTCAAGGATGAGCGCATCCAGGTCCGGGTTCAGCGGCTGCAAGTGGTGGAGCGAGCGGAGCAGCCGGAGGGCGTCCGTGTGCTGTCCGCGGTCCCGGTACGCCGATGCCAGGTGGGCCAGGCCCGCCGACAACGGCTGTTCGCCCGTGAAATAGCCATAAGCAGCCATTTGGACGGGGTCGCCGGAGGTCCGGTACCGCTCCAGCCGTTCCCGGTGCACCGCCGCGGGCCGACGCTTGTCCGGATCGCGTTCGAACGGAAAATCGCTCTTGAGGACCGCCAGTGTGTGCGCGACCAGCAGTTCCTCGAGCGGATCCGGCGGCGACTGAAGGATGATGTTGGAGGCCTTGCCAACTGCCTGTATTCCTGAAACCATCGCATCGTGGAACGCGCCGGCCAGCAGTCCGTAGCCGCGGTGGTCAGGGTGCAGGTGATCGGTGAAATACTCCGGTGCAAACGGCAGCGGGACGCCCTCCGGTGTCGTGGCGGCGTGCATATCCACCAGCGTCACGCCGGAGATCTCCGCCAGCCAGCGGATGGACCGGTTGATACGCTCCGGTGCGCGGAACCGCAGCGGATCTTCTTCCTTGGCGCGCCGGTACAGATCCTTCGCGGCCTCGGGGACCAGTCCGGGCTGGGCGGGCGAGACGTGCCGGTCGCCTGGTGTTTTCTGCCCTGGCTCCCCGGGTTGGGCATGTTGCCCCGGCTCGCCGCGTTCGTCCGGTTGCCGGGATGCCGCCTCCGCCCGTTCAAAATAATCCTCGGCCTGCTCATCACCGGAGAGTGGCGGCTGCCCTTTCTTGTTGGATACGACCGTCGCCAGGTACACGGGTATGCCGTGCAGACGGTACGTGCCCACGATATCGCCCATGTTCCGCTCAAAATGGCGGATGCCTTCCTCATAGCGGCCCTCCCCCCTGCGCACCAGCCGGTCTTCGGCCATGCGTGCCATAAGGGTGCGGTCGGCCGGCGAGCCCGGTGCATCAGAACCCGGTGCGTCGGACCCCGTCCCTGCCCCGCTGCCGGAACGCCGGAACAACCCGGTGGCCACGGCGACCAGGTGCAGGCGCTGAAGCCGGAGGACCAGGCGCCGTACCGACATCGGCCGCATCCACCCCGGCACCACGGCGGCCCCGAACGCCCCGTAGTACTCGTTGTGGCCGGCATAGATGAGAATGCCGTCGGGATCGAACCGGAGCAGCTCCCGGTGGATGTCCCACAGCGTGTAGCTGTTGACTGCCGTCATGGCCAGGTTGATCACCTCCACCCGCTCCCCGGGACGGTTCAACCGGAGCATCTCCCCGAGGCGGGCGGGGAAGCCGTGGTGGAACTGGTAGGGGAAGCCGGCTGCCGAGGATCCGCCCAGCACAAAGTAACGCTGCGTACCGGCGGGCTTGTCGCGCAGGAACGGCTGCGGGGCCACATCGGGCTCGAAGCCGGCAAAATAGCGTCCGGCAAAGCGCGGGTTCACCACTACGTACCGCGTGTCCTGCGGGACCGCGACGAAGAGTTCCTGCCGTTCCGAGGCCACGCCACCGGCGCGCAGGGCGACCTCCGCCAGTGCCAGCACAGCCAGCGGCAGCAGCACGGCCAGGGTGCCGAACAGGATGCGTTTTACAGGGGTATGGTCCACAATCAGAAACTTCTGCACTTTCCGCTTTAAATTCAGATATTATTTTAAGAAATATTCCGCGCTTCAGCAGAGTTATTACAATATCCTGTCCCACGCATTCATGATCCGGGAAAAAGAAACCACCGACACCTTACTGCAATCCTTCCGGAAACAGTTCCCGCACACGGAGAGAGGCATCCGCTACGTCAACCACGCCGCGCAGTCGCCCCTGGCGCGCGATACGGTCGCGGCCATCAACGAGCATCTCGGCCAGCGCCACAATGGCACCATGATGACCTACGAGCGGGACATGGAAGTGATCGCCGAATGCCGGGAGCGCATCCGCACACTGATCAACGCCGCCGACGCACGGCAGATCGCCTTTGCCGCGAACACCTCCGAGGGGCTGAACCGGGTCACCTCCGGACTCGACTGGCGGCCCGGCGACGAGATCATCCTAAATTCCATCGAATTTCCCTCCAACGTCTACCCCTACCGCAAACTCGAGCCGCAGGGCGTGCGCTGTATTTTTGTGGATGCGGCCGACGGCACCATCCCGCTTGGGCGCATTGAGGCGGCCATCACCCCGAAGACCCGGATGATTGCCATCAGCGCGGTGCAGTTCCTGAGCGGATGGCGGTCCGACATGGAAGCGATCGGCGCACTCTGCCGGGAGCATGACATCTGGTTCGTGGTGGACGGGATCCAGGCGGCGGGGGTAACGCCGGTGGATGTGCGGCGCTGGCAGGCGGATGCGTTCGCCACGGGCGGACTTAAATGGCTGATGGCCCCGATGGGCATTGGATTTCTTTACTTGTCGGACCGGCTCTGCGAACGGCTCAAGACCCCTGATCCCGGGTGGCTGTCGGTCGAGGAGCCCTGGGAGCTGCTGAAATACGACCAGCCACTGCGCACCGATGCCACGCGTTTTGAATCCGGGGTCTCCAATATCCCTGGCATATACGGCCTGAACGCCTCGATCGGGCTGCTGCTGGCTGCCGGGATCGATAGGATCCATGATCACGTTGTATATTGCAACAATGTACTCCGTGAAGGGATCAGGCATGCCGGCCTCGGCAAGATGGGGATAACCCCGTACACTACCGACGATCCGGGACATCAATCGGGCATCCTGACGTTTGATCTCCCGGGACATATGGATCATGAGCT
>SKWQ01000054.1 GCA_007128855.1 Balneolales bacterium | reverse complement strand
TTCAACAACGAAGGGGGATCAGCGACGAGCAGGCCGGCGGAAATGCCGCTCTACTCGGTGGCAGAACCGGGTACCTATGATGTGAAGGTGACCGCTGCCGATGATTCGGCTGTCATATTCTCGCAGGAAGTCACGCTGGAAAGCAGCCGGAACTTCACCATGGTCCTGGTCCCGACCGAAGCCAATGACGGTGTTGGACGGGTGTTGCTTCTCCCGGACAACTGATCCCGTTTTACAGCCGATCCTGACGCGGCAAGATATCGGCACGTCAGATTGTGATGCTTCCGCCTGGATTGAAAGGTTCATTCCGCATCCACAAGGAAAAGGGTTCATACGTATCCGATGTATAGGTTTCACCAGTTTTGCAAAGCCATTCCGACTCAAAACGGGATGGCTTTTTTTAAGCGCCGGACCCTGACATTTCTTACCTTCCGCAATATCTTCAAAACTGTAGGCCGACGAATCGTGCTCATTCAACATCCAACATCCATCTGAAAGGGACATCATTTAACAGGATATAACGCATGTCGCAATCCAAACCGACTTACCGGAATCCGTGGGCCTGGATCCCGACGCTCTATTTCACGCAGGGGATACCCTACGTCATCGTCATGTTCGTCACGGTGGTCATGTACAACCGTCTTGGCGTCTCCAACACGGAAATTGCCCTCTACACCAGCTGGCTGTACCTGCCGTGGGTGATCAAGCCGCTGTGGAGTCCGCTTGTCGACCTGCTCAAGACCAAACGCTGGTGGATCATCACCATGCAGCTGGTCATTGGCGTGTGCATGGCCGGTGTTGCCTTTACGACGCCCTTGCCCGGGTTCCTGCAGCTCACCCTGGCGTTCTTCTGGATCATGGCATTCAGCTCGGCCACGCATGATATCGCCGCCGACGGCCTCTATATGCTGGGTCTGTCGAAGCACGAACAGGCATGGTTTGTGGGCGTGCGCAGTACGTTCTACCGCATTGCTATGATCACCGGCCAGGGTGCACTGGTGATCGTTGCCGGGTTCATCGAAAGTGTCACCGGCCTGGATAACGTGGATGTGCAGGCCCGGACCAGTCCCGGTATCGAGATTGCGGAGATCCTGCATCCCGGGGATTTTGATGTGACGGCTAAGGATGAACCGCTTCACATTGTGGCCGATCCGGCTGATCTGATCATCAGCACGGAGAACCGTTCGCGCAGTGAAGTCGATTCCATCGTGGCCTTTGCGCGCCAGTGGAACCTCGACCAGGGATTCAATCCGGCGCTGGAGCAGGATATGGCTGAAAGGGAGGCCGTGGCCGAGCAGGAGCCGGGATGGTTCCGCCGCAGCCTGATCCATCCGCTGGAAGGATTTATTACAAAGCATTTTGCCCCCGAAGAGATTGAGCTTGATACCGAGATGACCGGTAATATCGGGGTGGTCTATTTTTACCTGTCCGGTCCGCCGGCGCCAGGCGACGAGGTGGTGATGAACTTCGGACGGGTGCGCGGCGACAACAGTATTTCGCTGGTGGAGGGAAGCTATTTCCGATTCACCGAGGACAACTGGAACGTGCCGGGTATGGCCGTGATCCAGATCGATGATCAGCTTGATTTTGCCAGCGCGGCCGAGTTCCAGGTGCGATCCGGCAACATACCGCTGGCCTGGTCCATCACCTTCTTCTTCCTGACCGGGATGTTCCTGCTCTTCTTCATCTATCACCGGTTCATGCTTCCGTATCCGGCCGTCGATAAACCCGCGACAAGGGCGCCCGGTGAGACCATCTTCGGGGAGTTTGTCAAGACCTTCGCCCTGTTCTTCCGCAGGGAGCGAATCGGCGCCATTCTGGCGTTTCTGCTGCTCTACCGGTTCGCCGAGGCGCAGATCGTGCGTCTGGCATCGCCGTTCCTGCTGGATGCGCAGGAGATCGGTGGGCTGGCGCTCACGACCGGACAGCTCGGGATTGCTTACGGCACGGTCGGACTGCTTTCACTGACGGTCGGAGGTATTCTTGGCGGTATTATGGCGGCGCGGCACGGACTCAAATTCTGGCTCTGGCCGATGGTGTTTGCCATGAACATCCCGAACCTGGTCTACGTTTACCTGTCGCAGACCCTGCCCGACAGCTTCATGGTGATCAGTGCTTCGATTGCGCTTGAGCAGTTCGGCTACGGATTTGGATTCACCGCCTACATGCTCTTCATGATCTATGTCTCGGAGGGTGAGCACAAAACGTCGCACTTTGCCATCACCACCGGCTTTATGGCGCTCGGGATGATGATCCCCGGCATGTTCAGCGGCTGGATCCAGGAGATGGTGGGCTATCCCAACTTCTTCCTCTGGGTGATGATCGCGACCATACCCGCCTTTATTGCTACGTACTTCATTCCGCTGGACAAGGATTTCGGCAAGAAGGACAACCAACATGATGACGATGGGGGTGCCGGAGGCGGCGGGGACGAATCCTGAGGCAGCCAGTAGTTCCGCGGCAGGACGTGGTAAGACACCACGTCCTTGTCCACAGCATCAGTTGCCGTCCGGGTCTTTCACAAGCTCTTCCAGAACCCTGGTAGCGGCTGGATCGTTAATCGAGCCCAGGACCGTTACCGC
>SKWQ01000005.1 GCA_007128855.1 Balneolales bacterium | reverse complement strand
GCACCGTCCGTCTTCACAATCGGATGATGCTCGTGAAATGATCCGAAACCTGTCCGTTTTCCATCCATAATCGCCCCCCATGCCTTATTTCAAATGCTTTCAGATGCTCCCTGTCATCGTGTTCCTGACGGCGGCATCGCTTGTCCCGACGTCATCCCATGCCGGCACCCCTCCTCCCAATGCTGTGATCCACCAGATGATCGATGCCGTATCCCTCGACAGTCTGCGCAAGCACATCCAGGTGCTCGAGGACGCCGGCGGCACCCGCAACCGCATCTCATTCACCCCGGGCAAGGACAGCGCTGCGGTCTACATCAAGGAGGTATTCGACCGCATGCCGGGACTCTCCTCAGTCTACTACGACACATTCTATGTCGCTTCGGCGGCGGCGCCCTACAACACGCAGCCGCAGGTCAATGTCGTCGCCACCATCGAGGGCTCCGTCTATCCCGACTCCTACTACGTCATTGGCGGACACTTTGACTCGACCGCCGACCGCGACGACAACTGGAACAATGGGGCTGACTGGCAAAATATCGAAGCTCCCGGGGCCAATGACAACGCCACCGGTGTGGCCGCCGTGCTGGAAATCGCCCGGGTACTCTCCGATCCGGCCACCGGATTCCGTCCCGATTACACCCTGGTATTCGTGGCTTTCGGGGTTGAGGAACGCATCCCCGCATCGATCCGGGCCAGCAATACCAACGCCAGCCACGTGGGCAGCCGCCACCTCGCGCAACAAGCCAGCAGCAGCAATGACGACATCCGCGGCATGATCTCCATCGACATGATCGGTTACAACAACCACAACATGTACACCTCGCTGGTGATGCACGACAATTTCATGGTGGACGAGTCCGTGCAGTTCGGCACCCGGCTCTACATCGCCAACATCGACTTCAACATTGGCCTGACCATGA
Organism: Balneolales bacterium; assembly: GCA_007128855.1. Classification (GTDB taxonomy): domain Bacteria; phylum Bacteroidota; class Rhodothermia; order Balneolales; family Natronogracilivirgulaceae; genus SKNL01. The sequence goes on along the minus strand of SKWQ01000005.1, from coordinate 1,681 downwards.
ATGCCCCTCCGTTTGCACGCGGCGCCTACAGCGACCACGATGTATTCGCCGACGAGGGCTACCCGTCCGTCCTTGTCATCGAAAACGCCCCGCCGTGGCGTTCCAACCAGTATTACTCAGCCAACCCCTACTACCACAAAAGCAACGACACCTGGGACAGGGTAAACATGGAGCTCACCACAAAAGTCACGCAACTCAATCTGGCGACCATCGCCTGGTTCGGCGGGTATGTGGACACTTCTGTGGATGAGGATCCCGCCCTGACCGGACAAATGGCGGAGCACCTGACTCTGGTCGGCAACTATCCCAATCCGTTCAACCCGCTCACGAACATCGTTTTCGAACTCGCGCAAACCTCACCGGTGGAGCTGTCCGTATTTGACGTGACCGGCAGAAAAGTGGCAGACCTTGTGAACGGGACGATGTCTCCTGGAAGGCACTCGGTACCCTTCGACGCCACGTCGGGCGGACGCGATCTGCCCAGCGGAATGTACCTTTACCGCCTTTCCAGTGGCAGTCACGCATCCACCGGAAAAATGCTCCTGGTAAAATAGGAACCTGGGAAGGTGACACAATGCAGCCTCCAGTCAGATACGCATCCATAACAGAGCCGGACGGATCCCGGAAGAAATATGTTTGACGGCAGCAAGTCCCGAAGAACAAAAACCGAGCGCTACGAGGATATTCTTTCCCTGCCCAATGTCACCGATCTACACCACTACCGGATCGGAGACCACGCATCGGTACGCGGCAACTGGTCGAAGCTGTTCGGCAACGACCGGCCCATCACGCTTGAGCTCGCCTGCGGCAAGGGGGACTATTGCCTGGGGCTCGGGGCGCGCTATCCCGACCGCAACTTCCTCGGGCTCGATATCAAAGGCGATCGCCTATGGAAGGGGGCTGTGCAGGCGCTGGAGGAAGGACTCGGAAACGTCCGTTTCATGCGCACCCGCATCGACCATATCACAAACTACTTCGCTCCCGGTGAGATCTCCGAAATATGGATCACCTTCCCCGATCCATATCCGAAAAAATCAAAAAAACGGAAGCGGCTGACGCATCCCGTGTTCCTGAGACGATACGCATCCATCCTGAAACCGGACGGACTCATCCACCTGAAGACCGACAGCGACGAGTTTTTTGACTTCACGCTCCGGGTGACCGAAATCCTCGGTTTGCCGGTAAAGCAACAGATTCCCGATCTTTACCGTTTGGAAAATATACCCGGAAATCTCGATATTCAGACCTATTATGAGAAACAGCACCTGTCCGGCGGCCGGACAATCAAATATATCGCATTCGGGTTGAACGATGGGGTACACGCACCTGTTTCTGACAAAATCGATGAGCTTTCATGAAGGCGGATCCGCATGCTGTTTCAGAGTCGTCTCCCGGATTCGAAATTCCATGCATCGGACAACCCTAACGCAATTTTTCTGTAATTTTCAAGTTCTGCAATTTCCAAGCTTCTGACCGCAATGTCACAGCACGATACCAAACCACGTATGAAACACAGATTACATTCATCCATCACGTCTCTCCGAAAGGAGCTCCGGGTCCTTGCCCTTCTCATCCTTTTCGCCGGCATGGCATCCGGGACGTGGGCAGCGGATCTGAACGGGGAACAACCGGGTGAGCCGCTCTTCCGTTTTGCGGTGCAAAAGCAGGCCGGGGACTCGTT
>SKWQ01000231.1 GCA_007128855.1 Balneolales bacterium | reverse complement strand
TGCGGAAAAGGCGCTCGCCGATCTGGTACCATTCGAAGGGGTCGCCGGTGAACCAATCATCGGTTTGCGACAGGGTGGATGGGTCGGGTGCGGTCAGCTCGGGTCCGCCGGAATGACTGCGACCAGAGGGACTACGGCCAGAGGGACTGCGACCGTGGAGACTGCTCCCGGAGCCCTTTTTCCCGCGGGAGTGGCCTGATCTCCTGCCTGGATCGGGCTTGTGTCGTGATTCCGGTCCAAGCGCGTCATAAGGGAGATGTGAAACTGATCCAAATGATTCATCAGAGATATTTTCTCCTGCAAGGCGCGTCATGTCTCCCGGTTTCCGTATTACGCTCAGGAAGAATCCTTCACCTTTGGTGCGATGCGGATAGAACGCGTATCCGGTCACGGGACCATGTGTCACTTCCTGTATCGGGCCCGCATCCAACCGTACACATTCACCACCGGTCTGCTCCAGCAGCCAGGCGACGTTGCGTTCGTTTTCCTCGGGATTGAAAGTGCAGGTGGTGTAGATGAGCAGTCCGCCGGGACGCAGTGCGGGCCAGAGTCCGGTCAGAATCGAGCGCTGGCGAAGCGAGCAGTGCCGGGCGTTTTCGGGTGTCCACTCGCTTCGCGCCGGGGGATCCTTGCGGAAGAGACCCTCGCCTGAGCACGGGGCATCGGTCAGGATCAGGTCGAAAAAACCGGGCAGGCGGCTGAACCGATCCGGGTCGTTCTGCGTGACGACGATGTTGCCGGTGCCCCATTTGATGCTGTTTTCTAGCAGCGGGGGGATGCGCGAGCGGATCACCTCGTTGGCCACGACCAGTGCATCGGGGAACAGCGCGGCCAGAAGGGTCGTTTTGCCGCCGGGTGCGGCACAGGCATCCAGGATGGTCTTTTGGGGTCTTTGGGGTCCCGCCAGCACCCATTCCAGGAACATGGAACTGGCCTCCTGGACGTAGTAACTGCCTGCGTGGAACAGCGGGTCAAGGGTAAACGAGGGGCGCTCGCTCAGGAAACGGCCGTTCAACGACCAGGGAACGGGTTCTCCAGGTGGATCAGGCCGGTGCCGGATACGCTCCCATTTGTGTGGATTGAGCCGGATGGACGGGCGGGGCGACTGGTCCAGAGCCGATGTGAATGCTGCGTGTTCCTCCGGAAACTGTTCCCGGATCCTCCGCACAAAGGCGTCGGGCAGTGCTGGGATATCTTTATTGCTGGAAAACGACATCGGCAGGTTTGCGTCAATGAACCCGTTTGCTTCTGGCTTTGGTTGTCATCTGGTGGCCGCCTGCATCACGATGACCGTCCCGGTGATTTCAGGTGCGGCGGGACATCGCCCGGGGATCGGCGGCCAGACTCCCCGCGGCCCGGCGAACTGCTGTCCGGACCGTCCCCGCCGTCCTGAATGGTCCCGCCCTCCGGCATCCCCCATCCCGTATGTCCCTCTCGCGACCGGTCGTAGTAGCGGATGGTCGGGTAGGCAAAGGAGATATCCTCCTGACTGGAAAACTCGTTGAGCACATCCTCCCAGATCTGCTGCTCCGTTCCGCGGCGGGTGCGCGGGTTGGTCAGGTAACGGATGGTGAGCACGATGCCGAAATCCTTGACGTAGGTGTAGACCGTGGGAGTGAGGATGCGGTAGGTGATCAGGTAGGAACGCGCGGCGCTTCGCAGCTGCTGCTTCGCCTGTTCCGATATGTTGGCCGAATGCCGGTCGGCGATCTCCTGCATGAGTTTCTTCGCCTTCTTCCAGTTGCTTTCCAGGCTGATCCGCACCGGGATCTCGTTCCAGATGAACTGGAAATCGGCGGTGTAGTTGCCGATGTTCTCCGTGAACACCTTGTGGTTGGGGATGTGGATCACCCGTCCCGTGCTCTGGTCCGCATCCACCCAGTTACCAATTTCCATAAGGGTGAACTTGAAAATGCGCTGGTCTATGACATCGCCCTGGACGCCGGCGATCTCGATGCGGTCGCCCAGTTCGAACGGTTTGCGCCACAACAGGAAGAGCCATCCGGCAAGGTCGGCCACCGAGTCTTTCAGGGCAATGACCAGCGCCGCCGAAACCAGTCCCAGGAACGTGGCCACAGACTGGAACCCCTCGAACCAGGCGCGGCCCAGGATCAGGATGGCAATGAAAAAAAGCGTCCGGGTCAGGTACTTGCGCCATTTATAATGGAGCCCGGGATCCTCTGTCTGCCGGTAGACGATGCGCATGATGATGGTCCGGACCAGCCATAAGGCAAAGATCAGGACAACCGATAATATCAGGTTCTGCGTGAACCCGTGTCCCAGATCCGCCATATCGGCAATGGAGCGGGTGATCTGGTCGACAATGTTGACATCCTGCTGCATCATAATCTCAGTGCGGCGCGGCCGTTTTTTTTACACGAGCGGAAGTTTGAAATGATTCGATAATTTGGTAATTTACAAATCTTATCACGACAAAAGTAGCGACAAAATCATGCTTTATACACTGACTATCATTCTTATTACGATCATCGCATTCCTGATGGTCATCGTAGTGCTGCTCCAGGCCGGACAGGGACAAGGTCTTTCCGGCGGCATCGCTGGTGGCGGTGGCATGGTCGGAGGCGGCAATATGATGGGCGCCCGGAGAACCGCAGATTTCCTGTCAAAAGCGACCACCGTTCTGGCTACGCTCTTCCTGACCCTGTGCGTGCTGGCGAACTTCTTCATCGACCAGGAGGCCGTGACACAGAGCACCATCCAGGATCGTGCCGCCCCGATGCAGACCGAGCAGGATTTCGGAGTGCCGGCTGAAACGCCCCCGGCCCTTCCCCCGCAGGACCAGGCACCCCAGCCGACCCCTGAAGACTGATCGCAGCAGGCTCTTCTACGATGGCTTCGCGTTTCCGTAACCGGAGCGCCAATCCTACTTCAATTTCGGATTGATGAGTTCCGGTCCGCTGTTGCGCGCATTGTTCACTTCCGTGCTCACTTTGTATGTGGACATGTTTTCGGTTGGATAGGGTGTGAGCAGCGATTGCAGCATTTCCGGCCTGGGCTGGACCGGGTTGAGCCAGACGTTGTAGTCGTCCCTGCGCAAGATTACGGGCATCCGGTCATGCAGCGGTTGCATGAGGGAGTTGGAGGTTGTGGTCAGTATGGCAAATGTGTGGAGTTCGCTGCCGTCTTCGCTGGTATGCGACTCATGGATGCCGGCCATGCCGAACAGGTCCTGGTCGAGCAGACGGATATAGAAAGGGATCTTATTCCCGTTTCCGAAGTCCTTCCACTCGTAAAAACCGTTGGCCGGCACGATGCAGCGCTTGCGCTGAAAGGCCTTGCGGAATGAAGGCTTTTCGTTCACGGTCTCGCTCCGTGCGTTTATGAGGGGCTTCCAGTCGGACAGATCCTTCACGAAAGGCGGCACCAGACCCCATTTCAGCGCCCCCATCACCCGGTCCTGAGTGCCCTTGATGAGCACGACGGGACGAACGGACGAAGGGGCTGCGTTATAATCGGGCCGGATCAGGTCCTCGTCCGCCACCGTTACCTCAAACTGGTTCTCAATGACTTTTTTATCCGAATAAAGCGTGTATCTTCCGCACATAATCGTTTTTTTGACTGATAAGATGCTGTGTGATCATATCTGAATTAAGGCGCTGCCGCCCCGGTTAGTTCCCGCCGGCTGCCGGTTTTGTCCGACCGGAAAGATACATCATTTTTTATTGACTGGTTACCCGATGACACCGTTTCAGACTATTTTTGTATCACCTGACGGCCGGATCCGTGCCGGTTGGCGACTGCTGATGCAGCTGGTGCTCGCCGCACTGTTCTATATCCCCTTTGCACTCGTCGCATCGCAGTTGGGTGGACAGAATTTGCAGATCATCGCCGGCGGACTGGCCATAACCCTGTCCATCTGGGTGGCCGGAATTGCATTCGACAAACGCCCGATCCGGGATTTCGGACTCCGGGTGGATGCGCAATGGTGGCGCGACTGCCTGGCCGGTATTGTGATGGCCACGCTGGTCATGTCGCTCATCGTGCTCTTTCAATGGCTCATGGGCTGGATCGAATTCACCGGTTTCGGATGGGATCGCTCATCGCAACGAAGTTTCGTTGTCGTGCTGGGTGGATATGTACTGGCTATGGCCGTAGTGGGCTTCTATGAAGAGCTCTGGTCGCGCGGATACCAGCTGAGGAACCTTACAGAGGGTTTTTACAACGGGCAAAATCGAAATGTCGCAGGTCTTAGCGCCATCGGTATTTCGTCACTTGCTTTCGGAGTTCTGCATATTGGAAATCCAAATATCACTTTGCTCGGAATTGTCGTGATCATCCTGGCCGGCGCCATGATGGCATTGCCCTACGTGGTGACGGGTCAGCTGGGACTTTCGGTGGGACTCCATTTCGCATGGAACGCCATCCAGGGCGCCCTTTACGGCCTGCCCGTGAGCGGTATCCGGTTCCGCCAGTCGGTGCTGCAATTTGAGCCGACAGGACCGGAACTGTGGACCGGCGGACGATTCGGTCCCGAAGGGAGCATCCTCGGCGTCGCCGGCGTCCTGCTGCTGATGCTCATGACAGCAGCACTGCTTCGGTACAGGGGATACCGCATTACCGTCTCGGATTCGCTTGTTTGTCCACCATCTTCCCGGGATACTTACGATTGACCACTATTTTTCTTATATTACAAAGATAGCATTAATCGCTTATTGAACTGATATAAGCCACTTTTTTAAACACAATCACATATTTTGTCATTCGATAGATTCAACCTCCAAGATGAGGTATCGGACGGGTTGAGGGACATGGGTTTTGAAAAACCCACCCCGATCCAGGAAGCATGTATCTCACTGATCATGAAAGGCCAGGATGTCCTGGCCTCAGCACAGACCGGCACCGGCAAGACCGCCGCGTTCGCAATCCCGGTGCTCCATAATCTGCTTGAAAAGAAAAAAAACAAGCAGGAAGGCATCCGCGCACTGGTGATCACGCCCACCCGCGAGCTCGCAAGCCAGGTCGATGAGGCCTTTTTTGCCATCGGCTACCACACCGGACTCACCACGGCCAAAGTGTATGGCGGGGACGACTGGTCGCGCCAGGAAAAAGCGCTCACCCGCGGCACCAACATCATCGTTGCCACGCCGGGAAGGCTGCTCGACCATATCAAGATCCACGATGTGGATTTCAGCAACCTTGATTTCCTCATCCTGGACGAAGCCGACCGGATGCTGGACATGGGTTTCATCCCCGATATCACACAGATTGTCAGCAAACTGCCCAAAGAGCGGCAGACATTGCTCTTCTCGGCCACCATGCCGCAGAAAATCGAGCAGCTGGCCAGAAAAATGATGATCAACCCGGAGCGGGTGAACATGGCACCGTCCAACACGGCCGCCGAGGGTGTCACCCAGGGCATGTACTATGTCGAGGAGCGGGACAAGCTTCCGCTGGTGCTCCATCTCTTCGAAAAAGAGAAGTGGGCCTCGGCCATCATTTTCATGTCAACCAAGCGCGCGGTTGACAAGCTGGGCCGTGAGCTCAAGAAAAAAGGCGCCAATGTGACGAGTATCCACGGCGACCGGACACAGGCAGAACGGGAACGGGCGCTGGAAAGCTTCCGCAAGGGTGAGTTCCGCATCATCGTTGCCACCGATGTGATGGCCCGCGGCATCGACGTGGAAGGGATCTCCCATATAATCAACTTCAGTGTGCCCCACGATGTGGAAGACTACGTCCACCGTATCGGACGCACGGCACGCGCCGAAGCCAAAGGCGATGCCATCACGCTGGTTTCAGGTCAGGACCGACGCTACATGGAGAACATCATCCGCGCGATGGAGTCCAAAATCGCCAAGCTGGAAGTGCCGGACCTGGGCGGTGACGCTAGTAAGGACGACGGCAGAAGGGAGGACCGCAGAAGGGACGATCGCAGGAAAGACGACCGCAAGAGAGATGACCGCAGAAAACAGGAAGGATCCAGGGACCAGCAAGCGTCTGCAGAGGATCGGGAGGAACGGAAAGACCGAAAGCAGCCTGCAAAGCAGGATCCTGACCAACCGGAACCGCAGCAGCAGGACGCCGAAGAGCGACCGAAGCGCCGGCGCGGCAGAAAGCGTCCGGGTGGCAATCGTCGTTCCGGCAAGCCCGATGACAAGCAGGAATCGGCTGGTCCGCAGGATAAACAGGATGATTCCGATAAGGAGACATCCCGCCAGGATCAGTCCGGAGGCGGACGTGGCCGCGGAAAGGGCAGAAGGAAACCCCAGCAGCGTCGCGACGAGAAACCTGGCGGTGAGGAGGATTCCGGACGTCCCGCCAGATCGGGGCAGCGCAAGGGACCGAAGCGCGGACGTGGTCGCGGACGGGCCGGGGATGCAGCAGGCCGGCCATCAGGTGCCCCGAGGAAGGAAAGCTCACGCAAGGAAAACGAACGCAGGGAGCTCTTCCAGAACATCACCTCACCCGACATGGCAAAGGTCAACAAGGCCGTGGAAAAAAAGAAAGGAATCTGGTCCAAGGTGAAAGATATTTTTGGCAGTAACTGAACAACAGGAGCGGAGCCATGAACATCTATGCTGTCATCATACTGATGGCCCTCGCTGCAAACTACCTGCTGAACCTCATCTCCGACCTGCTGAACCTCCGGGCCATCCGGGCACCGCTGCCCGAGGAATTCCGGGATGTCTATGACGAGGAGAAGTACCGCAAATCCCGGAAGTACACCCGTGTGCGGACCCGGTTCGGACTGCTGACATCGACATTCAGCCTGATCATATTGCTGATCTTCTGGTTTGCCGGTGGTTTCAACTGGGTGGACCAGCTTGTGCGCGGCTTCGGATACGGGACCATTACCACGGGACTGATGTTCGTCGGCATCCTCATCCTGGCCCAGACCTTCATCTCACTCCCGTTTTCCATCTACTCTACCTTTGTCATCGAGGAGCGCTTCGGGTTCAACAAGACCACCCCGGCAACGTTCATCGCTGACCGTCTGAAGGGTCTTATGCTCACCGTGCTGCTGGGCGGACCGTTGCTGGCCGGCGTCATTGGCATTTTCGAGTACTTCGGTGCCATTGCCTGGCTTTATGCCTGGATCGTGGTCGTCCTCTTCACGTTGTTTGTCCAGTTCATAGCCCCGACCTGGATCATGCCGATCTTCAACAAATTCATCCCCCTGGAAGACGGCGAACTCAGGCAGGCCATTCTCTCCTATGCGGACAAGGTCTCCTTCCCGCTGCGTGGTGTCTACAAAATCGATGGTTCCCGCCGGTCCAGCAAATCAAATGCGTTTTTCACCGGTTTTGGGCGCAACAAGCGGATCGCCCTCTTCGACACGCTGATCGAGAAGCACTCGGTGCCGGAGCTGCTGGCCGTGCTTGCCCATGAGGTGGGGCACTACAAAAAGAAGCACATCCCCAAAAACATGGTGGTGAGCATGCTGCACACCGGGGCGATGCTCTTTCTTCTGTCGCTTTTCATCCGGGTCCCCGGTCTGCATGATGCCTTTTTCATGGAGGATATTTCCGTCTATGCGGGACTTGTGTTCTTCGGGCTCCTGTACTCGCCCATCGAGATGGTCCTTTCGGTGGTCATGCAGGTGGTGTCGCGGAAGCATGAATTCGAAGCGGACCGGTACGCGGCCGACACCACCGGAAATCCGGAGGGCATGGTTTCGGCACTGAAGAAACTTTCGGCCGACAACCTGTCCAACCTCACTCCCCATCCGTTCCACGTTTTTCTTCATTATTCGCATCCGCCGGTGCTGCAGCGCATACGCGCCATCCGGTCCGGCAGGTAACCGTTGCAACCGGGAACCGGTCTGAATGATCCGGCTCCTGTTGTCCGTTCTTTTATTACGCCGGGACCATTTCCGGAAAGCCACCGATCCAACATTAATACAGGGAAGCCATGATCGATCACCGCCAATATTTCATAATCCTGATCCTTTTTGCCATGGGCAGCTCCATCCTTAATACGGGTTGCGACCGCAACGCATCCAGAGATCCCGGCCTGCTCGATGCCGAAACCTGGGCTGAAAACACCCTTGATTCGATGACGGACCGGCAGAAAATCGGGCAACTCGTGATGGCCACCACCACGTGGGAGTCCGCTTTTTCTTTTCCGGATGATGCCTACGGTCCGCCGACACAGCGGCAGCTTGACCATATGCGCCGGATGATCACCGAATTCCATGCCGGATCGGTCATCATCTACAACTGGGGCCGTTCGGAGACCATGGCCCGGTTCAACCGGCAGCTGCAGGAGTGGTCCGTGGAGAGCAACGCGGGCGTGCCGCTGTTCATCTCGGCCGACCTGGAATACGGCCTGGCCCAGCGCATCCCGGCAGAGTCCACCGTTTTTCCGCGCCAGATGGGCATAGCCGCGACCGGGGACCCCGAGTCGGCGTACGAACAGGGACGCATCACCGCCCTGGAAGCCCTGGCCACCGGCTTCAACTGGAGCTACTCCCCCGTGGTCGACGTCAACGTCAACCCCAAAAATCCCGTGATAGGCGTTCGCTCGTTCGGGGAGCGGTTCACGGTGGTATCGGAGATGGGCCGCGCGATGATCCGGGGCAGCCAGGAGCATGGCGTGCTGGCCACGCCCAAGCATTTTCCGGGCCACGGCGACACGGAATTTGACTCCCACTACGACCTCTCCACGGTTTCGTATGATTTGGAAACACTTCGCGAAATCCACCTCCCCCCGTTCCAGGCGGCCTTTGAGGCCGGGGCCGACGCGGTGATGAGCGCCCATGTGATCATCGAGGCGATCGACCCGACCCTGCCTGCCACCCTTTCACGTCCCGCCCTCACCGGCCTCCTCCGCGAGGAGATGGGATTCAAAGGTATCATCGTGACCGACGCCATGAGCATGGATGCCATCGACGAAAATTGGGGAGCCGGAGAGGCGGCCGTCATGGCCGTGCAGGCCGGCGCCGATATCATCATGGCAACCGGCACGGAACAGCAGCAGGCAGAAACGTTCAATGCGCTCCACCAGGCCTACGTCGACGGCGAAATCAGCGAAGAGCGGCTGAATGATTCGGTTCGGCGCATCCTCAGGATAAAGCACAAATACGGACTCCATCACGGATTCGCCTCGCCGGATCCGGCGCGTGCCCTCGAAGTCACCACCGATCCGGATCACCGCCGTATCGCCCGGGACATCGCCGCAAAATCGATCACGCTCGTGAAGAATCAGGGCATCCTGCCGTTTGACAGGGACGAGGAACTCACCACTTTGGTTGCCGGTGTGGCCTACACCCGCGAGCTGGCCGGCCTGGTGCGCGAAGCCGCCGGCGGCGAAGTGCTCATGTGGGATTTCGGCCGCGGTCCAACCGACAACGACCCCACGCCCGAAGCCATCCTCGAGGCGATCCGCATGGCCGAGGACGCCGACCGCATCCTCCTGTTCACCTACTCCTCAAGCGGGCTTCCCGAGGGTCAGGCCCGGCTGGCCGAAGCCCTTGCCATCATGGGTAAACCCATGGCCGTGGTGGCGCTGGGACTGCCCTACGACCTGCAGGCGATACCGATGGTCCCGGCTTATGTGGCCACCTATTCCCTGGACCGCTGGCCCGACGCCACACCCACACCGGTAGTGTGGGAAGCGGTCGTCGACATGCTGTTCGGGAAAGAGCCCGGCGGACAGCTTCCCGTGTCGCTCGGAAGGGAGTATCCGGTCGGACACGGGCTCAGCTACTGAGCCGGACGGGACCTGTTTTTCGGCAGGTCCCGCTGCTCCGTCATCCCGCCACCAGTCACTCGCGGCTGTCCCGCTATCCGATTATCCGGCCACCATTCGCCACACGCAAGAGGTCCGCTACCCGAACAGGATCCGGACCACGATAACCGAAGCGATGATCCCGGCCACATCGGCGATCAGACCGGTCTGTACAGCGTACTTGACCCGGCGTATGCCAATGGCGCCGAAATACACGGCAATCACGTAGAAGGTGGTCTCAGTGGATCCGAACATGGTACCGGCCATTTTAACGACCAGCGAATCCTCACCGTAAGTTGCGATCATTTCGGCCAGAACTCCAACCGAACCGCTTCCGGTCAGCGGACGGAAAATGGCCATTGGCACCAGTTCCACCGGAAACCCGAGAAACCCGAGTACAGGGGCAAGCGCCATCATGAAGAACTCCATGGCGCCGCTTTCCCGGAACATGCCGATAGCAAACAGGATGGCCACCAGATAGGGGATGATGCGCACGGCTATCGTGAAACCCTCTTTGGCGCCGTCAACGAAGACCTCGTAAACCGCGACTTTCTTTAGGATTCCGTAGAGCGGTATGAGGACGATGATGAGTGGTAATATGAATGCAGCTATGGTTCTCATGGATCAGGCCTCGATTTTTTGGTCGTCGGGAATATTTTCGTCATGGGCATCTTCGGGATGGAACCGCTCGTAGATCTTGGCAGCGGTGATGCCGACAATAAGGGAGATGAACGTCACGATCAGGATGCTGATCATCAGCTCATTCACGCCGGTGCCGATCAGGGCGACCAGGGTGGCGGGAGGCAGCAGCTGGATGCTGGCCGTGTTCACGGTCAACAGCATGCACTGGGCATTGGTGGCCTTGTCCTTGCTGGGATTGAGCTTCTGGAGCTCCTCCATCGCCTTGATGCCAAGCGGCGTGGCGGCATTGCCCAGACCCAGCATGTTGGCCGCCAGGTTGAGACTGATCACACCGTGGGCCGGATGACCTCTGGGCACGTTGGGGAACAGGAACCGCATGAACGGTTGCACACCCTTGACAAGCATATACATCAGCCCGCTCTCCTCGGCAATCTTCATGAGCCCGAGCCACAGGGCCATGATACCCACGAGCCCGATGGCCAGCGTAACGGCAAATTCGGCCATGTTGAACGCCGCCGTGGCAATGGCATTGAGCTTGACGTAGTGTACTTTGGGGAGAAGGATGGCGGCCTCGTTGGTGGTCCGGTCAAAGCCGACCACCTCCGCCAGCAACTCCTCCTTGTTGGATGCGTCCTGGTCCTGGGCAATGTTCCGCCACAGTTCAGGCATCTCCTCATCCACGCGGATTATCATTTCAGGATTGTCTGTGTAGGGACGCCAGGCGGCTTCAAACGTCCCCTCATGCCCCTCGATCCGGAAACGCACCGTCTGTCGTTCGTCCGGATCCCCGTTCTCGGGGAAAATAATTTCGATCTGATGCTCCTTGCCGTTCTGGTATGGGTTTTGAACCAGATCCATGACATCCTGGCTCACGGCAAACACAAGACTGATGATGATCAGTCCGGCCCAAATATAATTTAGCATAGGATTGGTGGGATTTGTGAAATGGAATCAACAGAAAAAACGAGCAAACGTCCAAAAAAGCAAATGAAATGTCCATGGCCGGGCATGATCCAGACACACAGGAGCATGATCATATCGTCATGGACATTCTATGTGACCTATTGAACCAAAAAATTTGAACACATGAAATGTCCATGGCCGGGCATGATCCAGACACACAGGAGCATGATCATATCGTCATGGACATTCTATGTGACCTATTGAACCAAAAAATTTGAACACATGAAATCGCTATTTTGCATAGTATGGCCAAAACCAAAACCATGACCTCCAAACGGCTAACGCGGCCCCACGGCAGTGTCCAATGAATGAAATCGCACGCCTGCCTGTTACACTGAAACGTATTTTAAAGATCACAATATGAGCAGTTCGGAATCAGATAGCAACAGCAAACCGAAGGGGGGGTGGTACCCCGAAACGCGCGCCCTCCACGAGGGTTGGCATCCCGATGCACCCGGAGAGCCGCTGGCTGCCCCATGGCAGCCGTCCACCGTATTCCGCCACCCCGAGCAGGGACTCTCGGATGCGTCCTGGAGCTACACCCGGCTCGACAACCCCAACCGCTCCCAGCTTGAACGGACGCTGGCATCGCTGGAAGGCGGGTCGCAGGCGCTGGTTTTTTCCTCCGGCATGGCCGCCGTGCAGGCCGCATTCCACATCCTGGATCCCGGCGACCATGTGCTGCTGCCCGATGACCTCTACCACGGGGTCCGCATCCTGATCCGCGATCAGTACGAGCGCTGGGGACTCACCTGTGATTTTGTGGATACGACCCGTCCCGATGCCGTCGCCGACGCCGCCACGCCGCGCACCAGGATGCTGTGGTTAGAGACCCCATCCAACCCGATGCTCAGGATCACTGACATCAGGGCGCTCACGGCACTGGCATCGGAGCGTGGATGGATTTCGGTGGTCGACAACACGTGGACCACCCCGGTCATCCAGCGGCCGCTGGAGCTGGGGGCGGACATGGCGCACTATTCCACGACGAAATACATGGGCGGGCACAGCGATGTGCTTGGCGGTGCCCTGGTGCTGCGCAGCGGTGAGGATATGGCCCCCGTGCACGAGCGTCTCCGGTCGCTACAGCGTCAGGCAGGCGCCGTACCCTCGCCGTTCGACTGCTGGCTGCTGCTGCGGAGTATCAAGACCCTCCATGTGCGCATCCGCAGCCAGTGTGCCAGTGCCATTGCGATCGCAGAAAAACTGGCGGCGCATCCCGGTGTCGAAATGGTGCACTATCCCGGACTTCCCGCCCATCCCGGACATGAGGTGGCATCGCGCCAGATGGACCTGCCGGGGGCCATGATCTCGTTCCAGGTCAAAGGGGACGATGCGACCGCACTGCGCGTGGCCGCATCCACCCGCCTGGTCCTCCCTGCCACCAGTCTGGGCGGTGTAGAGTCTACATGGGAGCACCGGAAGACCAGCGAGTACGAAGGCACATCCACCCCCGGAAACCTGATCCGGCTGTCGGTTGGGCTCGAGCACCCTGACGATATCTGGAAGGACATCGAACAGGCGCTGGCCGCGGCGGTCCCGGAAACAGATGGTGACCACAGATGAAATTCTGCACGATTTTGAATAAATTATGCCCGTTTTGATACTGCGCTCATTATCTTAGGGAGATGGAACGGAATCCACCCATAACCACCTGAAAATTACCAAGATGGCACGCATTGAAGTAACCATGCCCAAGATGGGCGAATCGATCATGGAAGGAACGGTCGTCGAATGGGCCAAAAAAATCGGTGACAAGGTCGAGCAGGATGAAACACTGCTTGAGATCGCCACGGACAAGGTGGACTCTGAAGTCCCTGCGCCCGAAGCCGGTATCCTGGTGGAAATCCTGGTGGAAGAGGGCGAGACGGTCGAGGTTGGAGAGCCCATCGCCATCCTGGAAACGGATCCCGATGCCGCCGCTGATGCCGCAAAGGGGTCGGCGGATGATGAAGGCGGAGAGGAGGACAAGGACCGATCCGGGAGCAGCAAGAGTGCGGAAAAAGAGGACGGAGCTTCTGCCGCAGAGAAAGACACCGATGCAGAAGTTGATGATGAGGCCGGGGAAAAGGATTCGAAGAAGGAAACGGATGCCGCAAGTGAGCGCAAGGAAAGCCGGTCTGATGCGGCGCAGGAGAACGGACGGGAGAAGGATCGGGAGGCCGGAGCGGCGGAGCCGGCTGAAGCGACGGAACCGGCCGGTGGCTCGGCCCCGCAGCGCAAGGGATCCGATGGCCGCTTTTTCTCGCCCCTGGTGCGCGCCATCGCCAAAGAAGAGGGCGTTTCGCAGGAAGAGCTGGAGTCCATCGAAGGGAGCGGCAGCCAGGGACGGCTCACCAAGCAGGATGTCCTGGAGTATGTGAAATCCGGTAAGTCCGGAAAAACGGCAGACAAGGCAGCCGGTGAGGGCGCCGGATTGCGTAAACCCGGGGACGCCGATGACACGGAAGCGATCCGCACTTCCCGTGTAGCGCCGCAATGGCCGCAACAGAATGTGGAGATCATCAAAATGGACCGCATGCGCAAGGTGATTGCCGAGCACATGATCCGCTCCAAGCAGACCTCCGCCCATGTGACCACGTTCGGGGAGGCCGACGTCACCCGCCTGGTGCAGTTCCGCGAGAAGCAAAAGGACCGGTTCCTGAAGGAAAACGGCTTCAAACTTACATTCACGCCTTTATTCGCCGAGGCCACCATCAAGGCGCTGCGTGAATTCCCGCTGATCAACAGCTCGGTCGACGGCGACCAGATCCTGCTGAAGCGGTCCATCAACTACGGCATTGCCGTGTCGCTCGGGGAGGCGGGAACGGGTGGATTGATCGTGCCCGTGATCAAGAATGCCGGTGAAATGAACCTGCAGGGCCTGGCCCGCCAGACGCACGAGCTGGCACGGAAAGCCCGCAACAAGCAGCTTTCCCCCGATGACCTGGTGGACGGGACCTTCACACTGACCAACTATGGCAGTGTGGGGAACCTGATGGGAACCCCGATCATCAACCAGCCGCAGGTAGCCATTTTCGGTACGGGCATCATCCAGAAGCGTCCCGTGGTGATGGAAGTGGATGGCAGTGACACTATCGCCATCCGCCACATGGTCTACTTGAGCATGAGCTACGACCATCGTATTATTGACGGTGCCATGGGCGGCGCGTATGTACAGAGAGTGATTCAGCTCCTGGAAAATTTTGACGCGGAACGTACCCTGTAAAGGCGGTCCATTGTTGCAACACTGTCCGGTTACCATTGCAAAGGCCGGACTTTTTTAGGAATAATATTGAAATTAGCACACAAAAAAGAAGAAGTGCGCCGTATGGTCTCCGGATGGCGCAGCCAGGAGCAGCGTGTGGCCCTGGTACCGACCATGGGTGCACTGCACGATGGCCATCTTTCCCTGATCCGGCAGGCCAGGGAGCATGCTGCCCATGTGGTGGTATCCATATTTGTCAATCCGACCCAGTTCGGACCCGGCGAGGACTACGAAAAGTATCCGCGCACCCTGAACAGGGATGTGGAGCTCTGCCGGCAGGAGGGCGTCGCGCTCGTATTCGCACCCGATTTCATGGAGATATATGGCGCCGCCGGGGAAGTCCGGCAGCACAATATCACGTTCCGGATTGAAAAAATGAACGAACATCTGTGCGGACCGGTGCGTCCGGGACATTTTGAGGGGGTCCTGCAGGTGGTCAACAAGCTTTTCAATATCGTGCAGCCGGATGTGGCCGTGTTCGGACAGAAGGATATCCAGCAGTGGTTCCTGATCCGGCAGATGGTCGAGGAGCAGGACATTCCGGTGGACATCCTCATGGGTGCGACCCGGCGTGAACCGGACGGTCTTGCCCAAAGCAGCCGGAACAGCTACCTGAGCGCGGATGAACGGAAAAAGGCGCCCATGCTGTTGGAAGCATTGCAGCGGGTCCGGCACCATCTGGAGGCCAGCTGCCGTGCCGCCATTTCTGGCGGAGCCCAAATTGCGCCATCGGATTCCGGGGAGAATGCCGGGAAGGATTCAATAGAGAATTCCGGGAAGGATTCCGCCGGAGAGTACCGGTACGCAGCGGACCTTGCCATAATTTCAGAGGAAATAAACCGTTTAGATGAAAATGGTTTCCGTGTTGAGTATTTTTCACTGGTGACCACACCAGACCTTCAGCCCACCGATGTCATTGAGCATGGACGGCTCTATGTGATTGCCATTGCGGCACGGCTCGGAAAAACCAGGTTGATCGACAACGTACTTTTTACCTACAAAGTTGCAGAACCATGATGCTTGAAATGTTCAAAGCCAAGCTCCACCCGCTGACCGTAACGCAGGCAGACCTGTATTACGAGGGGAGCATCACCATCGATCCGGAGCTTCTGGAGACGGCCGGGATCCGCGTCTATGAAAAAGTGCAGGTGGTCAACATCAACAACGGCTCCCGCCTGGAGACCTACACCATCCCGGGCAAGCGGGGCGACAGGGAAGTGTGCATGAACGGTCCGGCTGCGCGCCTGACCAATGTGGGCGACCGCATCATCGTCATTACCTATGCCCGGATGACCGAAGAAGAGGCCAAGGAACACAAGCCGAGGATCGTGCTCCTTGACGGCAAGAACAACCCGGTCAAGGTGATGGATGAGTCGCTGGCCGGTTTCCGCTACAACCCGGAAGATCAGCTCGGCTGATTCCGTTATTTATGCAGTTAAAGCTCATTTTCCATCACTCCACGTAGTCGCCGAGCAGTTCGAAGAACCGTGCCGAGGACTTCATCCCCCGCTCAAAATCCTTCAGGTGAAAATGCTCGTTCGGTGAGTGGATGGAGTCGGAATTGAGCCCGAGTCCCATCAGGATCGTCGTGGCGTTCAACGTCTTGGCAAAGTCGGCCACGATCGGTATGGAACCGCCTTCCCTGGCGAACAGTACATCCTTCCCGTACACTTCCTGGAATGCCGCCGCCGCCGCCTTCAGCCCGTAGAAGTCGAGGTCCACCAGCACGGGATGTCCGCCGTGGTGCTCTTTCACGGTTACGCGCACGCCCGGAGGGGTGACTTCGTGCAGGTAGGCTTCGATCTGCCTGTAAATCTCTTTGGGCTCCTGGTCCGGCACAAGACGGGCGCTCAGTTTGGCAAAAGCCCTGGCCGGCAGCACGGTTTTGGCCCCTTTGCCCTGGTAGCCGCCCCAGATGCCGTTGACGTCCAGTGACGGCCGGCCGCTGACACGTTCCAGCGTGGTATAGCCCTCCTCACCGAATTCCCCGTCGATATTCAGGGTCTTGTTGTACGCCTTCTGGTCGAATGGCAGGGCGGCATACGCCTCACGCTCCTGCTCCGTGAGCGGACGGACCTTGTCGTAGAATCCCGGCACCTGGATCACACCCTTCTCGTCCTTCAGCTTGGCGATCATCTCGCAAAGGGCGTTGACCGGATTCTGGACCCCGCCGCCGTACACGCCGGAGTGCAGGTCGCGGTTCGGTCCCACCACCTCCACCTCAAGGTACATCAACCCGCGCAATCCGTAGGTGATGGACGGGGTGTCCTTGGCAAACATGGCCGTGTCGGATACCAGCACCATGTCACATTCCAGACGCTCCTTGTTGTCCGCCAGGAACGGGACCAGGCTGGGAGATCCGATCTCCTCTTCGCCTTCGATGATGAATTTGACGTTGACCGGCAATTCGGTCCCGGTCTTCAGGAAGGACTCGATGGCCTTGATATGGGTATAGGACTGGCCCTTGTCGTCACTGGCACCGCGGGCATAGATCTTGCCGTCACGGACCGTCGGTTCGAAGGGCGGCGTCTCCCACTCATCGAGCGGATCCGGCGGCTGGACGTCATAATGTCCGTAGACAAGCACCGTGGGCTTGTCGGGACCGGCCTCCAGATGCTCGCCGAGCACGATCGGGTGCCCCTCGGTCTCTTCAATACTCACGTTGTCCAGTCCGATCTTCTCAAACTGCCCGGCTACGAACTCAGCCGCCCGCCGCACGTCTTCCGTGTGATTCGGATCGGCGCTGACGCTGGGGATGCGCAGCAGTTCAAACAGCTCTTCTTTGAAGGTATCCTGATGTTTCTGAATGTACTCTAATGGAGTGCTCATAAATGCAAAGGTTTGGATGTTCAGGTCATGAGGCATGTCAGGCATGCCGTATGGAAATAATTTTCCGGAATATCAATGTCACAACGTAATATCAATCTCACAACTTTCGTACGGCAGCATCCGGTATCCACCCGGAAACACCATTTCGCAGGCGGATGTGCACCCAGCCATCGTGTTGCTTGCTTAATCGTTTGTCTAAGGTAACAGTATACGCTTCATAAGCCAAATCGGGGGACATATCTTCGTCCACCACCAGGTCGGGACTCGGTTTGATGGGGATGCCGTTTCCCACGACAACACCCTGCCTGTAACCATCGGCCCACACGGATATGGAAATGGCCACAACCACCTGCACGATCCCGATGGCGACCACGGCCATCCCGGCAATCGCGATCCTGTGGTCGGGACGGTACAGCCAGCCGGCCAGCAGGAGCAGTACGCCGAGGTTGATCAGCACCAGTCCCCATACGATCCAGGCCACGTGATTCATGTGAAAGAGGAACCAGTCGAAAAAAGCATACCACGGGAGCTGGGGGATGAAGGTGCCGCGTGTGCGCAACAGACGCTCCACGGTGGCAACGCCATCCCGACCGCGATCGGTCGACTCGCGGAACGCCTTGCTCCTGTGAAAATAGTAGGAGGCCAGGCCGAGGGAGTCAAGGTACAGGTAGCTGATGCCCATGTTGTAGAAAAGCGGGCCGGATGCGTGCCCGTTGTGCTCGATCTGCCTGAAAGTGGCAATGGCCTCGGCGTAGTTTTCCTCTTCCATCATGTAATTTCCCCGGTTGAACAGTGCCTGGGGACGGGATTCTTCCGCATGCGCCGCCGGGGCCAGCCGGAACAGCGGGAGCATGGTCAGCAGGATCAATCCGAATACAAGCCGTTTGATGGTAAAAAGCTGAATGTGATGCCTGTCCGGTCCGGGATGTGATCCGCAATTCCTCATATCTCTGCTTCCAGTTCAATGATCAGCTTGCGGGCCTCGGTGAGGTCGGACATCATGTCCCTGGCGGTAGGATCCGGTGTATAGCGTATGGTGGCACACTTTTCCAGCAGGGTCCTGACCCGCCTGACCAGCGGCCTGCGGACGTTCCTGTTTTTCAGCGCCATCGCCAGTTCATCGATGGACAATCCGGCGTTGGGCAGGTCGGTACGGTCCGAGATGTAATTGCTCACCGCCTTCTGGATCACACTGTAGACCTCCTTGGTGCCGGTGATGTCGGATGTGGTTTTTAGCAGCTCGTTGGCATTCTGTGCCGCCCTCTCCTTGCGGGAGAACGAGACGTCGTTGTTCAGCCGGCTCTGGTAGTGATAGGCCCGGTAGCCGTAGGCAAATGCGCCGGCCGGGAGGATCAGGGCAAACCAGAACCACCACGTGAGCCAGGGAGTCCGCCTGGAGGGGGTGGACCAGGTTACCGACCCACGGATGGGTGTCAGCCGGATGCGATGGTCCTGGGCAATGGTGATGCGCGCATTGGGGTCGCGGACCACCTCGATGGTCAATGCCGGCAGGATGTGCCGCTCATACTGGCGCCGGATATCGTCGTAGACCAGGATCGTATTTTCCGGGATGGTGAAGGTGCCGGCGTTACGGGCAATCAGCACGTCCCGGAACTGCTTGCTGCCGGACATCTGCGGGGAGCGTTCGTTGCGCTCGATCACCTCCCTGGGACGGTGCGTGTCAAAGCTTCTTGGATATTCGAATACCGGCCTGGTAATGAGCCCGAGGTTGCCGGATCCGCGTATTTCCGTGACTACATCCACCGACTCACCGAGTTTGACCGCATCCTGGCTGAGTGTGCGTTCCACCCGGAACTGTCCCAGCGCGCTGATGAGCTGTCCGTCGGTCGGCGGCGTGGGCGGCGCCTGCACCCTTACTGCTTTGGGGGGGGTTGTCAGATCCACGTTGCGCTGCTGGCCGAATCCGTCAAAGAAGCCGCTGTGTTCGTCACGGAAGCGCCCGCTCTGTCGCACCGATGCCCGTATCTGAAATGCCGGAATATTGAGTTCGCCCGCCCGGGTGGGAAACAGCGCATAGCGGTTGAGCACGGCCCGCCGGTACGGCACACCGTCCAGGACGATGGATTCGGGACGCCGGGTCGGACTCCGGTTCAGGTCCTCCCGCCAGAACCCCTCCGTCTGCCAACTCTGGGTCACATGGAAGGTGTTCACTTCGATCGTATTCCGGAAGTAGAGCACGATCTCGGCGACGATCTGCTGTCCGCGCACCGGACGCTCCTCACTCAGCTCCAACTCCAGGAACATATCCGGCCGCTGGGTCCGCCGGGCTTGCGGACGGTAGCCGTCATCGCCGGGCGGACGTATCCGCACCGTGATGGGGCGGGTGTGATACTCGCGTCCATCCACGGAGACGTACACGGACGGGATCTGGTGGGTTCCCTCGGCGGTAGCCAGGATCGCGTAGCTGTACCGGTAGCTCATCTGCGCAATGCCGTCGACCAGCGAATAGCGGCTGCTGGTCTGGGGCATGCTGGAGAGGTACTGCATGCCGTCCAGTTCGGGCAGTTCGGGACGCGAAACACTGCGCGGTTCCCGGCTCAGGACCTCTACGTTGAGTGTGACCTGTTGTCCCACCGCCACATGGGTGGATGAGACCGAAGCCGACACGCGCACATCGCTGCCCAGTGCGTCCGCCGGCAGGACCGTGAAAATCCCGGCAACCAGCAGTAAGGCCGGCAAAACAACCTGCATCGCGGTGGATGCGCCCGTCGGCCTGTCCGGTATGTCCCGGCTTGGCCGGAATCGCGCAAAAGGGTTCAGCAGCTTATGCATCATTGGCCTACCAGTCTTTCTCATGTGGGTCGACGGACTCATGCTGCCGTTTCTTGAAATCCTTGATCAAATCCTTTTCGATCTGTTCGAGTGCGTTCATGATGTCTTCGGCGTGTTCGAGCTGCTGATCGGTGACCTCGGGCATGCGTCCCTGCTGCCGGTCGCGGTCGGAAAGCGGGCTCTGATCGTCGGCCTCGGAGGGCGACTGCTGCGTCTCCTGGTCCTGCTGGTCCGGATCCTGCTCCTGCGTCGGAGGCATGGGGCTGTCCTGCGGATCCTGCTGCTGGTCCTCCTGCTGCTCGTCGTCACCCTGATCGGGCGGGGAATCCTGCATGCGCCGGCGCAGCAGCTCGTAGTTGAACTTGGCATCCTCATCCGCCGGATCCAGGTCAATGGCATCCTGGAAATACCTGAGCGCCTCCCTGAGGTTGCCCTCGTGTCCGTACAGATAGCCCAGGTTGTACTCGGCCGCTGCCTGACCGCCGGCATCTTCCACCAGCTCACGATACTTCTGGAAGGCCTCCACAGACTCCTCGAACCGTCCCTGGTACGCCAGCGAATTACCCAGGTTGAAGAGGATGCGGGGGGTATCGGGCTCGCGCTCCAGGATGTGGCGGTACAGTTCGGATGCACGCTCAAAATCACCGTCCAGATAAGCGCGGTTCGCCTCCCGGGCCCGGTTGTTGTTGACCGATCCGGCAAGGACGAGCGACAACAGCAGGATTGCGATCAGGGGAAATATTCCTTTCATGGCAAACGGGATAGGTCGGGATTGTTAAAGGTTTCGGATGATGGACCGCCGAAGTACAACGGCAGGGAGATCCGGAAGCGGGACAGACAGCAACCTGCTACAGCTGTTCGGCCACGGCCATGGTCTCCTCATCCATCTTTATGTTGTTGAATACGTTGCTGACGTCGTCGATATCCTCAAGATAGCTCATCAGCTTGAAATTGGTCAGCGCGGCCGACTCATCCAGCTTCATGTCGGTCGCAGCCACCCACTCGAGATTGGCGCTGGTGATGGCATAGCCCAGCTCCTCCAGGTTCTTGTGGACGGCAAAAAGGTCCTCACGGCGGGTGGTGACATCCAGCTGGTCGGGATCCTCGTCGTTGATATCCTCGGCGCCGGCATCGATGGCCGCAAGCATCAGCTCTTCCTTGTCGACCCCCTCGGCCGGGATGGCGATGATCCCCTTCTGCTCAAAAAGATAGGACACCGACCCGCTCGTTCCCAGATTTCCCCCGAACCGGGTGAAGGCGTGCCGCACTTCGCCCACGGTGCGATTGGCATTGTCGGTGGCCGCCTCGACGATGTAGGCGACGCCCCCGGGACCGTACCCTTCATACACCACCTCTTCAATGCTCTCACCCGAGCCCAGCTCGCCCGCGCCCTTTTTTATGGCACGCTCGATGTTGTCCTTGGGCAGGTTGTTCGACTTGGCATTGTCGATGGCCAGACTGAGCCGCGGATTGCCGGTTGGATCGCCCCCGCCCAGCCGGGCGGCAATGGTGATTTCCCGAAGGTTCCGGCTGAAGACCTTGGACCGGGCAGCGTCAATCCCGGCTTTCTTGCGCTTGATTTTGGACCATTTGGAATGACCTGCCATAAAAAAAAATCTCAGAATACGTGTGTAACCAGTTGTTTTTATTCTAACGGACCCGGCGGACCCGTCATGGAATGTGGTTTACCCCATCATGGAAATATACAACGAATGGGGGCAACACTTCCAGAATGAGTTTATTCACAGAAAAAACGTTTAAACGAGGAAAAGCATATCCACCGGAATGATTTTTCCCACAGAAAGATTGATAGGGATGGCAGGCGTGCTGTAACAGCTTGCTGCGGTTCCGGGTGGATGCGGTTCTGACTGCCGCGGCAGGAGTCCCCGATAGGGCAGGCCACATCCAATAAATTGGATCTAAATCCGTAACTTGACAGTCAGCAGGGTGGGCGGACCGTCCCGCCGTGAAACCAACCGACAATTATTGCATCAGCGAACTTATGAACATTGGTATTGTACTGTATCCCACCTACGGCGGCAGCGGCGTGGTGGCAACCGAGCTTGGAAAAGGCCTTGCCGATCGCGGCCACAACGTCCATTTCATCAGCTACGCCCGGCCCATGCGCCTCGACGAGTTCCATGAGAATATCTCCTTCCACGAAGTCACTTTTTCGGCCTACCCGCTGTTTGAATACCCGCCGTACGACCTGGCGCTGGCCAGCCATCTGGTGGATATCATCAAGTACCAGAAACTGGACCTGCTGCACGTGCACTACGCCATCCCGCACGCCACTTCGGCCTATCTGGCCAAGCAGATCCTGGGCGAGACCGGCCGCAGCATCCCGGTGATCACCACCCTCCACGGAACGGATATCACCATCGTGGGCAGCGATCCCAGCTACGCGCCGGTGGTCACCTTCTCCATCAACAAGAGCGACGGGGTGACGGCCGTCTCGGAGTATCTGCGCAACGAGACCTGCGAGCGTTTCGACATCCAAAAGAAAATCGAGGTGATCCCGAATTTCATCGACCTGAAACGGTTCAGCAAATCGGAAAAAAGCCACTTCAAGAAGGCGCTTTGTCCCAACGGGGAAAAGGTGCTGGTGCATGTGAGCAACTTCCGGGAGGTGAAAAGGGTGAGCGACACCGTCGAGATCTTCCACAAGGTGCTCGAAAGCGGCATTCCGGCGCACCTGCTGCTGGTCGGGGACGGACCGGACCGGCCCAAGGTGGAATCACGCTGCCGGGAGCTGGAGATATGCGGCAAAGTGCGTTTTCTGGGCAAGCAGGAGAAGATCGAGGACATCCTCTCCATCGCCGACCTGTTCCTGATCCCCTCCGGATCGGAGACGTTCGGACTTGCCGCCCTGGAGGCGATGAGCTGCAGTGTGCCGGTGATCAGCTCCAACATCGGAGGGCTTCCCGAGCTGAACATCCACGGCGAGACCGGGTATCTGTGCGAGCTCGGCGATACCGACGCCATGGGCGATTACGCCATATCCATGCTGCAGGATGAGGAACTGCACCAGCGGATGTCTGAAAACGCACGCAAGCGGGCCACGGTGTTCGAGCTCAACAAGGTGGTCGACCAGTATGAGTCCTACTACCATTCCGTGATGGAAGGGATGAAGGCGAAGGCCGGTTAGAGCCGGACGGGTCCGGACGGGTCCGGAAGGGTCCGGAAGGGTCCGTGCGAGTTTATGCACTGATGGCCCGGGTGACCTCCTGGGCCGCCTCCTTGAGCAGTACGGCCGAGATCACGTTCAGGCCGCTTTCGTCGATGATCTTCTTGCCTTCCTCGGCATTGGTGCCCTGCAGCCGGACGATCAGCGGCATGGATTCCAGCTTTTTGGCGATGGCCGGATCCTTGACGGCTTCCAGGATGCCGTTGGCCACGCGGTCGCATCGCACGATGCCGCCGAAGATGTTGATCAGGATGGCTTCGACGTTCGGATCCTTCAGGATGATGCGGAAGCCGTTGCGGACCGTGTCCACGTTGGCGCCGCCGCCCACATCCAGGAAGTTGGCGGGCTCCCCGCCGGCCAGCTTGATCATGTCCATGGTGGCCATGGCCAGCCCGGCGCCGTTGACCATGCAGCCGACGTTGCCGTCCAGCTTGATATAGTTCAGGTCGGATTCGACGGCCTCGACCTCAAGCGGGTCCTCCTCGGACTTGTCGCGCAGCTTGCAGATTTCGGTCTGGCGGAACAGCGCATTGTCGTCGAAGTTGATCTTGGCATCCAGGGCCACGACGTCGTCATCGGCCGTCAGCGCCAGTGGGTTTATCTCGACGATGGACGCGTCGGTCTTATCGAACGCCTTATAGAGTGCCATGATGAATTTCACCGCCTTTTTGAACGGGTCGCCGGTAAGACCGAGTGCAAAGGCCAGCCGTCGCGCCTGGTGTCCCTGCAGCGGCAGTCCCGGTTCAACCCACTCTTTTACGATCTTTTCCGGGGTCTCGGCCGCCACTTTCTCGATCTCCACCCCGCCCTCGGTCGACACCATGATCACGTTCTTGTTGCGTGTGCGGTCCAGCGTCACACCCACGTAATATTCATTCTTGATATCCACGCCGTCGGTGATATAGAGCCGCTCGACTTTCTTGCCGGTCTCGCCGGTCTGGATGGTTACCAGGGTGTCGCCCAGCAGTGATTCGGCGGCTTTCCGGACTTCCCCCACCGATCTGGCCAGGATCACTCCCTTGGCGCCGGTCTTTTTTGTGCGTCCCTTGCCGCGTCCACCCGCATGGATCTGCGCCTTGACCACAAATAGCGTGGTACCTTTCTGTTTGAGGAACTCCGCGGCCTTGACCGCCTCTTCGACCGTGAATGCAGCAATGCCCTCGGGCACGGCAACCTGGTATTCCTTTAAAAGATCCTTGGCCTGGTATTCGTGGATATTCATAAATCTGTTTTATGTATTGGTGAAATTCATCGCTCGTATCATCATCCGCATAGACCCTGAAAAATAACCGATGCCCGTCTTAAATAAAACACCGGATCGGCATCGGTTCCGGAGTGGCACGGTTGAGCAAACCACGTAAAAGCTCTTCGAAAGAGCCCGGATGGGCCTGTGCCTGTCGTCTGTTTTCAATTGATACCGTATTTGCATACATTTTCAAAAACATACGGTTTGCGAAAACACCGGCAAGCGGAAGCAGGAGGGTAACCCGCGACCGGACACGGCCCCTGCAACTGAAAACGCTCGATCAATGTCTGCCATTCATGTGGGAACTGAATAAATACCGACTTTTCCAGCTGAACCCATGGAACATCGTCCTGATCTACCTGGTCCTGGGATTTTTGTGGATACTGTTTTCCGACCGTTTCCTGGAACAGTTGTTCGACGATCCCGCCACGCTTACCCGGTTGCAGACAACGAAGGGATGGTTTTACGTCTTCGTGACCGGGTTGCTGCTCCTTGTGCTCCTGTTGCGTTACACTGCCCGCATCACCCGCATGCGGGACGATTTTGTGTACCGGTTCGATCTGTACCGCTCCCTGCTCGAGCAGGGGAATCAGGTGGTGCTGCAGGTGGACGACCACCAGAATTTCAGCTATACCAATGTGGCAGTGAAGGATATCCTGGGGTACGACGAGGATGAGTTCCGGTGCATGGATGATTTCGAGGCGATTATCCACCAGGACGATCTGGACCGTTTCCAGGAGATCAGGGTGTTGTGCGATGCCGATGTACGGGACCACCATCCGGTGAAACAGCAGGTACGCATGCGTCACAAAAACGGATCCTGGCGCTGGTTTCGCATGATCCTGACCGACAAACGCGGATTTGAGCACATACAGAGCCGGCTTCTGCTCATCCGTGATATCCATGAGGAGACCACCCTGTTCGAACAGCTCCGTGAGTCCAAGATGCGTTTTGAGCACCTGTTCCAGGACGCTCCGGTAGGATATCACAGCTTCGGGCCGGATTTCACCTTCATCGACATCAACAAGTCCGAGCTGAATCTGCTCGGTTGCAGCCGGGAGGAGGTCATCGGGAAAAAGACCTGGGGGGACCTGGTCGCCCCGGAAGACCTCCCTACCTTCGAACAGCATAAAAAGGATCTGCTGGAAAATGGGTACGTCGAGAACCTGCAGTACTCGATCGTCAGAAAAGACGGCACCCGGCGCTCCGTGATACTAAACGCCCGCGCCTTTTTTGATGAGCAGGACCGGCTGTTGTACACCCTCGGCAACGTGGTGGACATGACCGACAAGCTGCTTGCCGAAAAGGAGCTCAACGAGGCCTATCGCCGCCTGAACTACCACATCCAGAACACCCCGCTCGGCTTTGTGGAATGGAACGACCACTTCCGGGTCACGGAATGGTCCCGCGAGTCGGAGCAGATGTTCGGCTGGAGCAAGGCGGAAGTCCAGGGAAAAGCGCCCGAAGAGTGGCCGATTGTCCACGAAGAGGACAGTGAGCTGATAAACGAGCAGATGACCGGGATGCTGGCAGGTAAGGAGCTTCGAAACAAGATCAGCAACAGGAATTACACCAAAGACGGTACTATACTGCACTGCGAGTGGTATAATTCGGCGCTGCTCGACGAAAAGGGACGCCTGGTCTCGATCATTTCGCTCGTGCATGACGTGACCGAGCGGGTGCGGGCACAGGTCGAGATACGGAAACTTAACGTTTCGCTGGAGCAGAAGGTCCGTGAGCGGACCCGCGAGCTGGAAATGGCCAACCGGGAACTGGAGTCGTTTGCCTACTCCGTTTCACACGACCTGCGCGCACCACTGCGCGGCATCGACGGCTTCAGCCAGGCACTGGTGGAACAGTATGCCGAAAAGCTGGACCAGCGCGGTCTGCAGTACCTGAACAGGGTGCGCAGCGCCACGCAGCGCATGGGTCAGCTGATCGACGATCTGCTGTCACTGTCGCGGATCACCCGCAAGGAGCTGCAGGAGGAACCGGTGGACCTGGGTGCCATCAGCACGGAGATACTGGCGTCGTTCAGGGACAAAGAGCCCGGACGACAGGCGGATTTCGAGGTGGCCCGGAATCTCACGGCGACCGGTGATGCCAGCTTGTTGGGGATAATGATGCAGAACCTGCTGGACAATGCATGGAAATACACATCCACCCGGGAACGGACCTACATCGAAGTGGGCGTCACGGATTTGGAGGGCAAGCGGACCATGTTCGTCCGCGACAACGGCGTGGGCTTCAATATGAAATACCACGACAAGCTCTTCATCCCGTTTCAGCGCCTGCATACCCAGGATGATTTCCCGGGTACCGGGATCGGACTTGCCACCGTGCAGCGCATCATAGGCCGGCACGGCGGGTCCATAAGGGCGGAATCCAAAGAGGACAAAGGCTCCGTCTTTTATTTCTTCTTGCCGGATAAAAGTGTATAATGACTTTATATCGCTTCAATTGATTCTTTAAATACGAAATGGAAGTCAGTAACGATACCATGGACAGGCACATCCTGCTGGTGGAGGATAATCCGGACGACGTTGATCTCACATTGATGGCGCTTGAAAAGAGCAATATCATGAATGAAGTCAGGGTTGCGCGTGACGGTGAAGAAGCGCTGCAGATGCTGCTGGGCCGGGATGGCGAACCGCCGTCCCGGCTGCCGGCCGTGGTGCTGCTCGATCTGAATATGCCCAGGGTCAACGGTCTGGAAGTGCTCAGGGAGATCAGGAGCAACGAGCGGATCCGCCGTCTGCCGGTGGTCATCCTCACGTCATCAGGCGAGGAACAGGACATCGTCCGCGGATACGACCTCGGTGCAAACAGTTACATCCGGAAACCGGTTGATTTTGAGAACTTTGTCAGTGCCGTCAAAAATCTGGGGCTGTACTGGCTGGTATTGAACGAGCCCGGCGTTTAGATCGGTTATTGCTAAATTAACGGATATCAAAAAGAGGAGGAGCCGCGATGGGGAAGTCCCTTAAGGTTCTGATTATCGAAGACCTGCCGGATGACGCCGCACTGGTGGAGCTGGAACTTGAGAGGGCGGGATATGCACCCGAGTGCACGCGGGTCGAGACGGCAGCAGCCCTGGAGAAGGCACTTGAAGAGCAGGAATGGGACATCATCATCAGCGACTATAATCTGCCGGGTTTTGACGGGCTTGCGGCACTTGAGATCGTCAGGAAGTCCGGGAAAGACATCCCGTTCATCATTGTTTCCGGTACGGTCGGTGAAGAGACCGCGGTGGAAGCGGTGATTGCCGGTGCCCAGGATTACGTGATGAAAGACAACCTCAGGCGCGTTCCCGTGGCGGTCAACAGGGAGATCGGGAACCGGAAGCTCCGGGAGGAAAAACGCATTGCCGACCAGCAGATCCTGGACTCCCTGGAAGAGAAGGAGGTGATGCTCAAGGAGATCCACCATCGGGTCAAGAACAACCTGGCGATCATATCGGCCCTGCTGACCCTGCAGTCGGATTACGTGAAGGACGAAGAGGCGAAAGAGCTGTTTATGGAGAGTGTGGGACGCATCAAGACCATGGCCCTCATCCACGAGAAACTTTACCAGTCCGAGCTGTTCGCCCGGGTTGAGATGGAAGACTACATCCGCCAGCTTGTCAGGACCATCCAGGAAACCTATGATGCCAATGCGGGCAGTATCTCGGTGCATGTGGACTGCGACAATGCCGTGCTGGATATCACCAAGGCCATCCCGTGCGGACTGATCGTCAACGAGCTGCTTACCAATGCCTATAAACACGCATTCCGTGGGCGGGAATCCGGGAACATCCACCTGAAACTCAAAAAGGACGATCAAACCGAGGAGTGTCAGCTTCAGGTGGTGGATGACGGTGTGGGGCTGCCGGACGAGGTGATTGCCGGAAAGAGCACGAGTCTGGGATTCAACATCATCCGTGGATTGGCGCGGCAGATTTCGGCCGAATTGCACACGACCGGCCATGACGGCACGCACGTGCTGCTGAAATTCAAATCCTGATGACCGGCCATGACGGCGCGCATGTGCTGCTGAAATTCAAATCTTGTTGACCGGC
>SKWQ01000255.1 GCA_007128855.1 Balneolales bacterium | reverse complement strand
GTGGTGCTCCAAAAACCACGGATTCGGGACTTCTCCGGCACGGTGCCCTCCTTCCAGGCCGGAACGGAATCGACCTGCTCATCCACCACAAGCTCCAGATCGAGCCGGTCAGGATCCTGAAACGCGATCACCTTCTTGCCGAACCGCTCGAACGGTCCATCGAAATCAACGCCCTCGGCGCCAAACCGTTCCACCCAGTACTCCAGGGATCCGGATGGCACGGCGAAGGACACCACGGTTGCCTGGCCGCTGCCCGGCTTCCCCTGTGAGGCCATGGGCCAGGGGAAGAACGTCAGGCTTGATCCCAATTGTGCCGTGCCGTTGACAAAAAACAGGTGATAGGTGCCGGGATCGTCCTGGTTCACCGTCTTCATGATGAGTCGCAGCCCCAGGGTTTGCACGTAAAAATCCGTGGTCCGCTGACCGTCGCCGCCCAGCACGGTGATGTGGTGAATGCCTTTGTCTGATCTGTTCATGGAGTTACCTTTTGAAATGTGTCTCACACATTAAGATAACTTTTGCACCCGACCCGTTCGTTCCGCATTGAATGTAGTGCTTTTTTGTGCTATCCACTCAGAGGCCCACTGTCCGGAAAACACCTTGCCTTCGTATCCATTTCACAAGTTTATAATCTTTGATTCATCAGGTCACATAGAATGTCCATTACGAAGATAATCATGCACCTGTGTGCCCGGAATAATGCCCGGTCACGGACATTTCACCTGATGCATTTGTCTAAATTTTTGATTATATACCGTTTATATACAAATCCAAAGGAATTGACCCAGGGAGGCCAGCCATGAAATACAGTATCAATGAGAAGTACAATTGCGTTGTGTTTGAGATCAAAGGCAAGATAATGGGCGGTCCGGATGCCGAAATCTTCAGGAACGACCTTCAGAAGCTCATCGACCAGGACAAGAAGAACGTCATCATCGATCTCGGGAAGGTGAACTTCATGAACTCATCGGGTATCGGGATCCTCATCGGCGGATTCAAGACCATGCGGGCCAACGGCGGCGACGTCAAGCTGTGCAATGCCGACAAGCGGCTGACCAGCCTGCTGATGGTATCCCACCTGAACACCGTTTTCGATACGCACGACAGCCTGGACTCCGCTGTCAAGGCCTTCGAAAACAAATAGCCCGGACAGATTTCCGGCACCTGCGACTGCTGCACATTTCCAGGAAATCTTCAATGAATGATTTCGAGCAGAAATACCGCCAGATAGAGGCGGAAAACAAGAGACTGAAAAAGGCGGTCGGTGAACTTTCCATCCTGAACGATCTGGCACTGGCCATAAGCGGCAGCCTGGACAGTGAAAAAATCGTGCGGGCCATTATTTCCCGCTCCATACGGGCCGTTGATGCGGAACAGGGCGACATCACCATGGTTGTTGAGGACAGGGAGAATCCGACCCGGACCCTGGTCCGGAGCATGATCAGTTCGGGCATCCACTCCCCCCTGCACCTGAACCAGAACCTGCTCGGATGGATGCTTATCAACAAAAAGCCGCTTCTCATCAATGAACCGGCCAGCGACGAACGTTTCCGCAACGTGAAATGGGACGAATCGGTCCGATCCCTGCTCTGCGCCCCGCTGATGGCAAAGTCCAAACTGATCGGCATCCTCACGGCTTACAACAAAAAGGGGGATGGACTGTTTGATGAATCCGACCAGCGGCTGCTCTCCATCATTGCGGCCCAGTCGGCACAGGTGGTCGAGAACGCCCGGCTGTACCAGGAGGAGCAGGCCTACCAGGAAACGCGCCGTGAATTGGAGGTGGCATCCGGCATCCAGAAAAAAATGCTGCCGTCCACACCGCCGGAAATGGACGGGTACGCCCTGGATGGAAGGAACCTGACCGCGCAATCCGTGGGCGGTGACTACTTCGATTATCTGCCGCTGGATGATGGCCAGTGGATGATCTGCCTGGGGGATATCAGCGGGAAGGGATTGTCGGCGGCGCTGCTGATGTCCAACCTGCAGGCCATCCTGCGGGGACAGGTGCTGCATGTGGACTCACCCTCCGAAATCCTCAGAAACGCCAACATCCAGCTGTATCACAGTACCCATGCGGAGAAATTTGCCACGCTGTTCCTTGGCATCATCGACACCCGGACCCACACGCTGCGCTATTCCAGTGCGGGCCACGACTATCCGTTTCTCATAAGCCGTGACGGCAGCGTCCGTCGGCTGGAGGCCAACGGACTGCCGCTGGGCATGTTCCAGGTGAGCGAGTACGAGGATGACTCCATTGTCCTTCAGCCCGGTGACTCCCTGTTCGTGTATTCCGACGGCATCACCGAATCCATGAATCCTGCAGAAGAGGAATTCGGCGAAGTCAATCTGGAAAAGGAACTTGTCTCGGCCGGCACCGATCGCTGCATGCCGGAAAAACTGATCGACAGGATATTCAGCGCATGCTTTGCACACAGCGGCAACCAGCCACTGTCCGATGACATGACGGCGCTGGTGCTCGCCAGAAACCCGAAACAGCAAAGGAGGCCCCCATGATTCTGCGAATCGTCAAGGCGGCAATCCGGCAAGGTAAAGGTCCTGCCCTGGAATCGGTATACCGGGATGCGGTCATGACCGGACTGGAACAAACCGACGGCTGCC
>SKWQ01000119.1 GCA_007128855.1 Balneolales bacterium | reverse complement strand
TTTTTATTTCATTGAAAACCAGAACAAGCGTTTTTCTGCAACTTTTTATGGCTTAGGCCACATGTTCGCCATTGATATGGATGTCCTTGAGACGCAATTGAAGCGTAGTGCGGTTGTTCCAGGTGTTCTCTTCAAGGGTGTAGGCAATATCCACCGGAGACGATCCGGCATTCCGCATTGGTTCCGCGAATTTGTCCATGTTGAACCCGATGGCATCCAGTGACCCCGATCCGTCTTGCCGGATGCGCATCTTCAGGTGTCCCTGGCCGACGATGGAAATGCGGCCGGCAACCTGTATGTTCCTGCTGACAAATATCGGCTTGAGGTTGTTGGGACCGTACGGCTCAAACTGCTTGAGCAGCTTCCAGAACCGCGGGTTTATCTCGGTAAACGGCAGCTCGGCATCTATCATGAGCTCCGGCTTGAAATCCTGCTCGGAGAGTATTTCACCGGTGATCTGCTGAAACCGCTCGACGAAATTTTCGAGTTGGTCTTCCGCAATGGTGAGTCCGGCCGCATATTTATGTCCGCCGAACTGGACCAGCAGATCGTCGCACTGCTTCAGCGCTTCGTAGATGTTAAACCCGTTGATACTGCGGGCGGACCCCTTGATCAGCCCGTCGACCGTGCTGAGCATGATGGTGGGACGGCAATACATATCCACAAGACGGGAAGCAACGATTCCGATGACGCCAAGGTGCCAGTCGGGATCGTGAAGCACCAGGCAGGAACAGTTGTCCGGATCCATTTGCAGGTTCAGCTGCTGGAGCGCCTGGTCCATGGTCTTGGTGTCGGTATCCCGCCGCTGGAAGTTGATTGTCTCGAGTTTTGCCGCATATGCATCGGCCTCCTCCCTGCTTTCAGCGATCAGGAGTGCCACCGCGACGGCGGCATCGCCCATCCGTCCGGCAGCGTTGATACGCGGACCGAGCGAGAAGACGATGTGGGAAGTGGAAATTTCGGCGTCTCTCAGCTGGATGCGGTCCAGCAGCGCTTTGACGCCCGGACGGGGGGCGGTATTGATGCGCTGAAGCCCTTCGCGCATGAGGATGCGGTTTTCATCCACAATGGGAACAATGTCCGAGGCGATGGATATGGCAACCAGGTCGAGATACGGGTGGGCGACATCAGGCTGGAGCCCCAGCCGTACCAGTGTCGCCTGTACCAGTTTGAAACCGACCCCCGCTCCTGAGAGGCCTTTGAAGGGGTAGGGACACCCGGGCTGTTTCGGGTCCAGCACGGCTGCGGCATCAGGGATGACCTCCCCTGCATTGTGATGGTCGCAGATGATGAGTTCGATGCCCCTTGATTTGGCGTACTCGGTTTCATCGACGGCGGTGATGCCGCAGTCTACCGAAACAATGAGGGTGGCGCCGATCTGTTCCGCGAAATCGATCCCGTCCTTGCCGATGCCGTATCCTTCCTTGAAACGGTGCGGGATGTAATACCGCACCTGAAGTCCGAAATTTTTCAGGAAGGTGTAGACGATGGCGGTGGCGGTGGTCCCATCCACATCATAGTCACCGTACACGACAACTTTTTCGCTGGTGCGGATGGCCGATGCAAGGCGATCGGATCCGGCGTCCATTCCTTTCATGAGAAAGGGATCATGGAGCTGGCTCAGTGTCGGGCGGAAAAACGTTTTTGCATCGTCATAGGTGTTTATCTTCCGGATTGCGAGCAGCTGCGCGATCGACCGGGGAATGCCAAGTTCCTCCTGCAATCTGGGTACAGTCTCCTCATGTTCCGGCTGGATGAAATTCCATCGGAAAGACATAATGGTATGTGTCTCGTTCTTTTTATCATGAAGAGGCAGGTGGCGGTCAGGCCATCGAACCAGCGGGGTGTGTCCCCCTGTTTGTTGCAGTCCGTATCCCGAAAAAACGGGATAGGCATATAATAATTAATGTACGAAAAAGAAAGGTGTTTTGATATGCCCGGCAAAGATAGGTACCAAAAACGCCAGGCGGTCCGGACTGCAACTATTCGTTCAGACGGGCGGTAAAAAAGCGTATATTGGGATACAGAATCGGTTACTTACTGAATGGATTATTTTCATGTCGCTGTTTTCATCATCGGAAATCCCGATTTTCGTAAAGACTCTGATGGGGCTGGAGGAAGTGCTCTCCGAGGAACTCAAGCAGCTCGGTGCGCAGGATGTCCACATCAGCAGAAGGGGTGTTGCGTGTGTGGCGGACGAAGAGGCGTTCTACAGGATCCTGATCCACTCGCGCATTGCGATACGCGTGTTGGTGCGGCTGGCCGAGCAAACCGTCGGCAACGAAAGCGAACTCTACGACTGGGTAAAGACCCTGGCCTGGGAAGATTACCTCTCGGTGAAGAACACCCTCGCCGTGGATGTGGTTTCCTTTCATCCTGAGATGAACCACACGGTATTCCTGGCTCAGAAGACCAAGGATGCGATAGTGGACCGGTTTCGTGAGCTTTACGAGGTGCGTCCGAGTGTCAGCCCGAAGGACCCGGATGTGCGCATCAACCTGCACATATCCAGAGACGGCGCTTCCCACATCGCCCTGGATGCATCCGGCCGTTCCATGAACCAGCGGGGCTACCGGCAGCGGACGGGCAAGGCGGCGATCAACGAGGTGCTGGCAGCCGGACT
>SKWQ01000028.1 GCA_007128855.1 Balneolales bacterium | reverse complement strand
GGAAGAGCGCTACTATTACTACATCGCTTCGGTGGGACTGGAAGACTGGGTTATCGATGCCGGACGGACACCGGACGGAATCCTCCAGAGCAGCAGGTACTACACGCAGACTTGGGATCCCATTTCCCTTCTCACCGATACCGGAACCGGGGATGAGGACACCGCGCCCTACGCTTTTGCCCTGGCACAAAACTATCCGAATCCGTTCAACCCGGCTACGAACATCGGTTTCACCCTGCCGGAAGCATCGGATGTGCGCCTGGAAGTTTTCGATGTGACCGGAAGGCGGGTAACGGTGCTGGTGGACGGGCACAAACCGGCCGGGCACCATGACGTCTCCTTTGATGCCGGTGAAATGTCCAGCGGCATATATCTGTACCGTCTGCAGACTGATTCTGGAGTCATGAACCGTAAAATGACACTGATCAAGTAAAAAAACTGTGCCGGCTACGCGGGCACATGATGTCGTGGCATCGGATAATAGCCCGTAACACGCGCAACTCGTTGCCCGATCGGTCCGCTGCCAAGTCGGTTCCCGCGATCCGTTCAACCAGCAATACGTTCGGTCTGCTGCCAGACCGGTCCGCAATCCGCTCGCTGGATTTGCCTCGTTAATGCGTATCTTGATTGCAAAATTTCAAGGATCCATTACTACGATAAATCACTACAGGGACATTTACCAATGCAGCAACGATGCAAGCCACCGGGCCGGAGGACTCTGCCCGTTATCATCCCGGCTCTTTTTCTCGTTCTTCCACTTTTCCTGCCTTTCCTTCCGGTCAAAACGGCCATCCACCATGCCTATTCCCGGCCTTACGCTGCGGAAACACCGGACCCCGGCCTGCGCGACATGATCGGGCAGATGCTACTGGTGGGATTCGGTCCCGGCACGGAAGTCACCGACCGGCTCTACTCCGACATCACCGAACACAACCTCGGCGGGGTCATCCTGTTTGCGTACAACGTGGACGGCCCGGCCAGCCTGCGCCAGCTTACGCGTGACATCCAGCGGGATGCGGACACGCCCATCTTCATCGCCATCGACCAGGAGGGGGGACGCGTCGCCCGCCTCAACGAAAAAACCGGCTACAGCAATACCCTGTCCGCCGAGGCCCTGGGCGAGCAGGATTCCGAGCAGGCAACGCGCGACCAGGCAGCGCTGATGGCGGGCTGGCTTCGGGATGGCGGCATCAACCTGAACCTGGCGCCGGTGGTGGACGTAAACGTCAACCCGGAAAGCCCGGCCATCGGAGGCCTCGACCGCAGTTTTTCGGATGATCCGGAGGTTGTGGCCAGCCACGCATCCTGGTTCATCGACGAATTCCAGCAGCGGGGCATCCTCACCGCACTCAAACACTTTCCCGGTCACGGCAGCGCGGACCGCGACTCCCACCTCGGTTTTACCGACATCTCCGAAACCTGGCTGGAAAAGGAGCTGGAGCCCTACATGGAACTGATCGCGCAGGGGTACTCCGGCATGATCATGCCGGGACACCTGTACCATGAAGACATCGACCCGGACCATCCCGCCACGCTTTCCCCGGCTTATCTCACGGACATGATCCGCAACCAGCTCGGTTTTGAGGGCGTGATCATCTCTGACGGGATGTTCATGCGGGCCATCCAGGATCATTACGGCTTCTTTGAGTCGGTGAAGATGGCGATCAATGCCGGTATGGACATCCTGCTGTACAGCGCCAATGTCCACGACGGAGAACCGCTGGTCCCGCAGATCGTGGATTTCGTGGAGGAGCAGGTCAACGCCGGCACCATCGAGCGGCAGACCATCGAGGCTTCCTACGCCCGCATCATGCAGATGAAGGATGAGCACCTGCCGACTTCGGCATCCGAACTGGCCGGGGCTGCGGAGGTTCCGGAGGATTTCAACCTTGCCAGCTATCCGAATCCGTTCAACCCCGCCACCACCATATCGTTCGAACTGCCCCGTCCTGAGCAGGTCTCGCTGTCCGTTTACGACATCCAGGGCCGGCTTGTCGCCGAACTGGCCAACGGAGTGCTTGGGAGCGGACGGCACAGCTTTGCCTTTGACGCTTCCCGTCTCTCCTCGGGTGTGTACGTCTACCGCCTGATCGCCGGTGACCGGCATCTGGCCCGCAAGATGATGCTCGTGAAGTGATCCTGGCGGAAATTCTGACAGTAGCGGATATCAAGCATACTAATTCATCTGGAAAATCCGTATCTTTCTAAGCTGTCACGATTCCGAAAATCAACCGGTTGGGACCTCGCAGACACACCTGCAGTGCCAAGTGCACACGCCGGCAACGGTAATGCTCACAGGCACACGCAGGCATGCAGGAACCCGCCGCACTCCGTAACCCCATTTCATGCTCCAACCGATCCGAAATATCGCCATCATTGCGCACGTCGACCACGGCAAAACCACCCTGGTCGATGAAATGCTGCGCCAAAGCGGCACCTTCCGCGAAAACCAGGAAGTCGCCGAACGCGTCATGGACTCCAACGTCCTGGAACGCGAGCGCGGCATCACCATCATGGCAAAAAACACCGCAGTCATCTGGAACGGCACCAAGATCAACATTGTGGACACGCCCGGTCACGCCGATTTCGGCGGAGAGGTCGAGCGCATCCTCAAGATGGTCAACGG
>SKWQ01000188.1 GCA_007128855.1 Balneolales bacterium | reverse complement strand
CGGGCATGATCGGCATTGCGCGCCTGAGCGGGGTATCACCTGCCTGAGCATTTCGTGTGCCTGAATGGCAATCCCGGTCTACCACATGGCGCCGAAGACAAACGTGATGTGCGGTGTTCCAAAGAAAAATTGTTTGTCGGATGCCGGTTCCAGAACCCCGGGAGCCTGCTGTTCGGGCGGGCGGTCAAAGTCGAAATCCATGATGAGCTCTCCGGGACGGTACGGCTCCATCATCTGGATTCCGTCAGGGAAGTAGTTGAAATAGTAGCCGATGCGGATGGTCTGGATGTTCCCGAAGTCACCTCCCAGATTGGCGCCGATGGCCAGCTGTCCGGCCGCACCAAAGATGAACGTGCCTTCGCCCCATCCCTGGAACACGTCGTAGTGCTGCTGCGAAAGACCCTGGAACTGGGGACGGAACCCCATGTTGAACATGTCATGATCGTAGTAGGGATAGACATACGCGGGTACGGGTCCGCCCGAGGCCTGGACAAACAGGCGGAAATTGTCGGACAGCTGATTGGGAAACAGCCGCCTGCTCACACCGAGCATGACGGGAAAAGACATCACGCGGTTGTGTTTGTTGGGGATGACCGTGTATCCCCAGTACCCCTGGAAGCTCTGCTCTGATTCGTCCCGCACACCGCTGATCTGGAACTCGATAGAGCCCTTGGTATAGCGCGAGAGCACACGACGGTACTCCGCGCCGATGCCGAAACCGAAGTTGTTGAGTTGCATGCGGAACCCCAGTCCGTTGCGGATGTCATAATCCCTGGGGGAAAGGGCCCGTTCCACTTCGGCCAGCTCTGGTTCAATGCGGTCCTGTGCGGTGGCCGGGACGGTGAGGCCCTGAAGCAGCATTGCGATGCATACTGCGGCTGTTATGATGGAGATACGATACATACTGATGACTGATGTGCGGTTAACGGGACAAGGTACGTTTTTTAGGCATAACACATAGGGATGAAATGTCCATGACGGCAACCCGACACACAGAAACATGATTATCATCGTCATGGACATTCTATGTGACCATATGAATCAAAGATTAGAAACAGATGAAAACATATGCTTGCGAATGTGCCATACAATCGTATTTTCTTTAATCAATTTTAATGCCGAATCGTTTCCGCGTACATAACGTTCACGTGATCCGGTTGGTATTTTTCCGATAACACAAACTGTCACATGGCAAACATCATTAAACTGGAGATTTTCGGTCCCATATCCACGCTCAAACGCATCGGAGAAGTCATGCTCGAAGAGACTCCGCACACCCACTATTTCGTACGGGATGTCTCGGACGGACAATCCGTCCGTGTTTTCATCTATGAGGACCGCAACACGGCCGTGCACTCTGCGCGATGCGTCACCTGCATCCTTTCCGAGTACCCGTCCACAATCAGACTTGAAATTGCGGATGTGGGAAAACAGAGTGGTTTCCGCGGCTCCCAGGAGCCGGACGAGCAGCCCGTTTACGAGCAGATCCTGGATTTCATCCTGGATTTCAGCAAGCAGTATGGGCTTACCGTGCAGGAGCGGTCACCGGAATTGCAGGAGAAGTCGGAAGAGTGAGCGAAAAGCCGGAATTGGAGCAGGACGGTGATTGGAAC
Organism: Balneolales bacterium; assembly: GCA_007128855.1. Lineage (GTDB taxonomy): Bacteria > Bacteroidota > Rhodothermia > Balneolales > Natronogracilivirgulaceae > SKNL01. Next base: position 8,616 of record SKWQ01000188.1, on the reverse strand, counting down.
GTAGTACGCATGCTGGAGTGGGCAACCGGCTTTTTCCGATCCAAAGAGGTACCCTCGCCCCGGCTCAGCATCGAGTGGCTGCTTTCGCACATCCTTCAGGTGAAGCGGCTGGACCTGTACATGCAATTTGACCGGCCGCTTTCCGGGGAGGAACTTGACGCCCTGCGGCCGTTGGTCCGGCGCCGGGCACTGCACGAACCGCTCCAGTACATCACCGGGTCCACCGATTTCCATAACATCACATTGCGGGTGGCGCCCGGGGTACTCATCCCACGGCCGGAAACCGAGCAGCTGGTGGAACTGATGCTCAGCGAACACCCCCAAAACGAGGTGCGTCGCCTGCTGGATGTCGGCACCGGCTCCGGGTGCATTGCCCTGGCCTCAAAAAAAGAGCGTCCCGGCTGGCAGGTGACCGCCATAGACACCAGCGCCGATGCCCTGCGCATAGCCGGTGAGAACGCCCGTGCCAACGGACTCGACGTCACATTTACGACCGGCGACCTGGCAGCCTACGAGCCGCCCGAAAAACAGCACATCATCATCTCCAATCCGCCCTACATCCCCGAAGATGAGGCGGCGGAACTGGCCCGCGAAGTGGCCGGCTATGAACCGGCCGAAGCGCTCGTCGCAGCGGATGTGGAAGCGGTGTACCGGAACCTGCTGCGGCTGTGCCGGAACCACCTTCTTCCCGGCGGTTCCTTCTATTTTGAGATAAACGAAAGCCATGGCGATAACCTGCTGTTATTGTGCGACAAACCTCCCCTTTCATGCCGGCTGGTGCAGGACTATTCCGGCAAGGACCGGTTCATCGTAGGTAAATTGGAGAAATAGGAGGGTAACGCATTGGCCTGAAAAGGTTTAACAATACCGTCACACGAAAGCAACACAAAAGTAACACTTAGTGTTGATAACTTGTTGAAAACTTCTCCGCGCCCTCTGCCTTGTTTCTGAAAGCGCAAAGAACTGGCTCCGCGTCCAATTTTTTACACAGAACAGGACCGCATACAGTTCGAACATATCCTGCCTTATTATGTTGTTGTGCATATACTTACGCCATTGTCTCCAATGTGGATAATTCACTGCGGGCCGCCGTTTAAATTTTTGATAAGTTTGCCAATTATTGGCATCTTGTTTTTCAGCAAAACGGGATTGAGGCCAAGCATTGTGGATAACTAATCATTTATTTGTAAAAGTCAATCAGAATTTTTGGGTTTTTTCATGGTAGAAACGGAAAAAAAAACGAGCCGTAAGGAATCGGAGGTAATGGTAACGGCAAGTGGTGCATGGGCCCAGTGTCTGGAGATCATCAAGGATAATATCAACTATCAGAAATACAAGTCCTGGTTCCATCCCATCAAACCCGTTGCGCTCGACCAGAAGACACTGACCATTCAGGTGCCGTCGCAGTTCTGGTATGAGTGGCTTGAAGAGCACTACTACAACATTATGCGGTCGACCATTGCCAAGGTACTGGGTGAGGGAGCGCGATTCGAATACTCCATCGTACTGGAGAAGGCCGACCAGGAACACGACGACCTTTCGGTGCGCATGCCGCAGCGGTCTTCACCGCCCATGCACTCCGAGCCCGGCGCTTCGTCGTACGACTACAACGGGTACCATCCCTCCTACTCCACCGAGGCCATCCAGAACCCGTTCGTCATCCCCGGGATCCGCAAGAGCAAGATCGATCCCAACCTGAACGACAGCTACGTGTTCAGCCAGTTCATCGAAGGCGACTGCAACCGCCTGGCGCGGTCGGCGGCCATTGCCATATCCGAGAATCCCGGCAAGAACTCGTTCAATCCGTTTTTCATTTACGGCGGGGTGGGGCTGGGCAAGACGCATTTGGTGCAGAGCATCGGCAACAAGATCCGGCAGGACTTCGGCGACGAGTTTTCGATCCTCTATATCTCCTCGGACCAGTTCACCAACGAGTTCGTCCACGCCATCCGGAACAACCGTGCGCGCGAATTTTCCATGTTCTACCGCAACATCGACGTGCTGATCGTGGATGACATCCAGTTCTTCAGCGGCAAGGAGAAGACCCAGGAGGAGTTTTTCCACATCTTCAACGCGCTGCACCAGGACGGCAAGCAGATCATCATGACCAGCGACCGGGCGCCCAAGGACATCCAGGACATCGAAGAGCGGCTCATCTCGCGCTTCAACTGGGGGCTCAGCGCCGACCTGCAGATGCCTGATTACGAGACGCGCTACGCGATCCTGGAGAAGAAGGCGATGGAGAACGGCATCGAGTTCGATCCCGAGATCTTCGAATTCATCGCCCACAGTTTCAAATCCAGCGTGCGCGACCTGCAGGGCGCCATCATCAAACTGCTGGCCACCGCATCCCTCCAGAAAATCGACAACATCGACCTTCCGATGGCCAAGCGCATCCTCAAGGATCTGATCAAGGAGACCAAGAAGCATATTTCCATTGAGGATATCCAGCGGCTGGTGTGCGATTATTTCGGTATCGATCCCAACAAGGTGCGCGAGAAGACGCGCAAGCAGGAGATCGTGGAGGCGCGGCAGATCGCCATGTTCCTGTCGAAGACCATGACCAAGTCGAGCCTGAAGACCATCGGGCTGCATTTTGGCGGACGCGACCATTCCACGGTGATCCACGCCATCCACGCCGTGGAGGACCGCCGGGAGACCAGTCCCAAGTTCCAGCAGATCGTCAAGGACATCCAGCAGCGCATTGAGCTTGCGAGCATGTAAGGGTGGATATGGATTGCGTCACCGTTAAAAACCTCCGTTTCCGCAGTCTTCACGGGTTTTATCCGGAGGAGCGGGAGAGCGGCAATGATTTTGAGGTGGATGTGGCGATCCATGTGCCGCTGTCCGGCGCGGCAAAGGGTGACGACCTGGACCGGACGGTCGACTACAGCCGGGTGGCCGGCCTGGTGGGCGAGGTGATGGAGGGCCGGCCGGTGAAGCTGATCGAGACCCTGCTCTATGCCATTGGCGAATCGCTGATGCGCAGCTGGCCGAAAGCCGCGAAGATCGAGGTGGCGGTCCGCAAGATGAATCCGCCCATGTCGCCATCCTGTGAATACACCGAAGTGCGGAGCCGATGGCCAAAGCGGTAATTGCACTGGGTTCGAACCTCGGGGACCGGCTTGCGCACTTTGCGAACGCCCGGCGGTTTCTGTCCACACTGAGTACTGTGCCGCCGGAGGCTTCATCCATCTATGAGACCGAGCCGGTCGGCGAGGCGTCGACCCACCCCTATTTCAACGCGGTATGCGCCATCGAGACGGAGCTGGACGCCATGTCGCTGCTGGATGTGTTAAAAAGATATGAGCAGGAATACGGGCGGGACCCTTCGGCCCCGCGATGGTCCAACCGCACCATTGACCTGGACATCATCGACTACGGCCGGCAGGTGATCTCGCGGCAGCGGCTGCAGGTGCCGCATCCGGAATACGGCAACCGCCTGTTCGTGCTCGTGCCGCTCCGGGAGGTTTTGCCGGGCTGGCGGGATGTGCGCTCCGGGCAGACGGTGGACGAGCTGATCGCGTCCTCACCCAAAATAGAAGTTTCTAAAACGAGTCTAAAATGGTAGTTTCCCATCCATGAACCAGTTCGATTTCATAGCCATTGAAGGGGTCATCGGGGCGGGAAAGACCTCACTGGCCCGGATGCTGGCCGAGCGGCACAACGCGCGGCTGGTCCTGGAGGAGTTTGAGGAAAACCCGTTCCTGCCGAGTTTTTATGAGGACCGGGAGCGCTATGCCTTCCAGACGCAGCTGGCGTTTCTGGCCAGCCGGTTCAAGCAGCAGGAGAAGCTGCGCAGCCGCGACCTGTTCCACGAGATGGTGATTTCGGATTACCTGTTCGACAAGGACCGGATCTTTGCGCGGCTGAATTTGTCCGGCGATGAGATGTCGCTGTACGACAGCATCTACGGCATCATGAGCAGCATTGCGGCGAAGGCGGACATGGTGGTGTTCATCCAGTCGTCGGTCGACCGGCTCATGCAGAACATCCGCGAGCGCGGGCGTCCCTACGAGAAGGAGATGTCGCGCACCTATATTGAGGAGCTCAACAACGCCTACAACCACTTCTTCCATCACTACTCGCGTTCGCCGCTGATCATCATCAACGCTACCGAGGTCGACTTCGTCCACAATGAATCGCACATGAAATACATTGAGGACCAAATATTTTACGAGCCCATACGTAGCAATACCACACACATCACTCCGGGCTAAACCCGCCGGGCCCAGCAGGGCCTTTTTGCCATGGCAGTGATGCCGGGGCGATCTGACCCAACCGGCGTATCCGCCCGCACCTGCAAACACCATTTTCGAACCATGCTGCGCATCATCCTGCTTATTGTCATCACCTACATCGTCGTCCGCATAGCGTTGCGGCTGCTGCTGAGCGAATCGCCCGGGCAGCGCCGTTCACGTATGCAAGGGGGGCAGCAGGGCGGGGTCCGGCAGGACCACCCGTTCTTCCGGTCCGCCAGCCAGGGTCCCGGCAAGTCCCGGTCCACCGGTCCCGGACGGTTCGATGATATTGAGGATGCGGAATTCGAGGAGATAAATCCGCGCGAAAGCGAGGAAGGGCGGAAGGAAAAAAAGTGATGTCCCGCAGAGGGGCAATGGCACCGATGCTGTTGCAAAGTTACCCTGCATCGTCGTATATTTGGAATCTACTCTCAAATGCCCTGGTGGTGGAATTGGTAGACACGCTATCTTGAGGGGGTAGTGCCTTAATTGGCGTGCTGGTTCGAGTCCAGTCCAGGGCACCGGAAGCCTTGCAAGTCACTGATTTGCAAGGCTTTTTTTATTTGTTTTTCTGAGAATCAACCCGGATACTGTTAACACAGCCCGATTGGGATAGTACACTGAAGGGAACGTGCATGAAAGCCAGAAAAACATCGCCTGTTTCAGCTCCCCGCATTGAAACTCATCAGTGTTCCCTGGATGTGAGACTTGAAAAACTTTCTCTGGTACCGTTTTTTCAGCATTTGAGCCGAAAAACGCTGGAAACTGTAAATACCGGCTTCAGCGCTCATCATTTTGAACAAGGTGATGCCATTTACCAGCAGTGGGATCGGGCTGTGTATTTGAGAATTCTGGTTTTCGGTGCGGTGCGACTCATTCATCACACCGAAGAAGGAAAAGATATCCTTCTCGACCTGTTGCAACCCGGGGAGTATTTCGGAACGCTCTCCCTGTTTGGGGCCGGGCAGTACCAGGAATCGGCCTATGCTCATACGGATTGCTGCGTGATGACCATTGACGAACCGGCTTTCGTTTCCATACTGCATGATCATGCCGATGTCGCCGTGAAGCTGATCGGCATCAATGCAAAGCGTTTAGGCAGGGCCAGGAACACGATTCGGGACCTGACGACTTCCAACGTAGAAAGAAGGATCGCCAACGTGCTTCTGACCCTGGCTGAAAAATTCGGCAGTGTCAAAATGGACGAATCGCTCATCGACCTGCCTTTGTCCAGAAAGGATGTGGCCGATATGACCGGCACTTCCACGGAGACGGCCAGCCGGATCATGCGTCGCTTTCAGCAGGAAGGCTATATCTCATCCGGGCGCCAGTGGGTTGCTATCCGGAGCAGGGAAGGGCTCACGGCGGTAATTGAGGGCGAATAGCTCCTCCTCTGCCTGCCGGCGCATTCACTTGGTTAATCCGTACATCCATCATTTCATTCGCGACAGATTCAGTTCCATTTGTTGCCGTTAATTGATGCAGCTCATTTTAGTGCGGCCATTTCTCCGATACCTTATGGATAAATGAACCATCACTAACGGAGAACAACATGAAGGCACTCTATTTCAAATCAACGTTACTCATTTCGGCACTGTTGATTACAGGATTTTTCATTCCGCAGACCACAAAAGCGCATTGTGACAGCATGGACGGCCCTGTGGTACTTGCCGCCCAGAAAGCTCTTGAAACCGGCAATGTGAACCTGGTCCTGATTTGGGTGAACGAGGATCAGGAAGAGCAGATAAGAGAGACCTTCACAAAAACACGGAATGTTCGTGATCACGGAGAAAATGTCCGGCAAGTGGCCGACACCTGGTTTTTTGAAACGCTGGTTCGGCTTCACCGCGAATCGGAAGGTGCATCCTATACAGGACTGAAGCCTGCTGGAACCTCAACCGGCCCGGTGATACCCGCCACCGACCAGGCTCTGGAAACCGGTTCGGCCAGAGAGCTGCGGGACCTGATCGTAAATGCGTTTGAGCAGCAACTCCACATACATTTTGAAAAAGCGTTGAGGGCCAGAGATTTCGATTCTGACAATGTGGAAGCGGGTCGCGAATATGTCCACAACTATGTGGAGCTGCTTCACTTTGTCAAGCCGGTCTATGATATGCTGGATGCTGAAGAACGACCGGCGCACAACCATGGTCACTGATTTCGGGCAAACCTGAAATATGAAGTAGGGGGACAAATCCCAGCCATAAGACTTGTCCCCCCGGTCTGTCGCCCTTATCATACATACAAAGCTTCAGACACAGATCCAGCCATGGATATCTTTGCCTGCTTCAATGAGACGCCTGATATTTGAAATGGTTACAAAAAAAAATCCGGACAGCCCGAAAGGTAGACCGGCGGGGTAGCCGGGGTCAGACCGGGAAGTCCGGATTTGTTGCTGATGTACTGCTACTTTCTTGAAAAAATACTCTCCTGATGAACAGTACGGATGAGATCTTAAGTTAAGTTACTCTTGTACGTCGTTTTCAAGGTCTATGACGCCCACATCGGTGGTCTCTCCTGCCACAACTTCGATATCCTCTACGGTAACCGGGTCATAATCCTCACCGGCATCGACCGTGATGACGTAGAATCCGGCCGGAAGGCCCATAAGCTTGAATTCGCCCGTTTCCTCTTCCACGAATGCGGAAACTTCCTCACCACCCACTTCGGTCGAGACCACGGTGCCTTCAACGTACGGCTCCACTGTGCCGCTGATGATGCCCGTTTCGGCCTGGGCATAGGCCCGGATGACCGGCTTGAGCAGATAGGGTTGCGCTACGGGAGCATTCCCCCTGTCCACAATGGATTTGTCGACATTGAAATCGAGTCCCAGCGTGTAGGTGATTCCCGGGAGGATTTCAGCGTCGATGTTGAGCTTGAGGCCGGACTGCTGTGCCGAAGGGGTCTTCAGGCCGTGCGTCTCGCCATCGATCACTACATAGTTGTCATCGCCCAGGATCAGGCGGATCTGACGGTAGGTGCCCGTCTCCAGTTCGGTATCGGCAAGAACGGCCTGGTTGCCGTTCACCAGCTGCAGCAGGTCGTAGGATTCATTCGGTTCACTGATGACCGTCCAGCCGGAATCTTCATCGGCGAGGTTGTTGACCTCAACGCGGAGGACCTGGACCCAGACCTCTTCGAAATCGCCGGGATTGTCATGCATGACCACTCTCATGGTACCCATGTTGTCGACGCCCTGGTCGCAGGCAGAAAGGCCAAAGAGCAGCAGCAAAGCGGCAACGGTTGATGTGATGTGACGTTTAAACTGATTCATATGTCTCATGGTTTTCATGGATTTGGTTCTTGTTACTAATTTGGTTTTGTTGCTAGTTGACGAGTGTCATGGATTTCGTGAATGTCTGACGATTGACCTGCAACTTGTAATAGTACTGGCCGCCCGGCATCAGCGAGGCGTCCCAGGGAACCTGGTACTTTCCGGCGGACAGGACCTCGTCCTTCAGTATCGCGACCAGCTTGCCCGTTCTGCTGTAGATCTTCAGGTTCACCTGCGATTCTTCCGGGATTTCAAACCGGATGATGGTCACCGGGTTGAACGGATTGGGGTAGTTCTGGTCCAGCCGGACCTTCTCGGGATGCCACGTTGCGTTTTCGAACGGGAAGGAATCCTTCATCTCAATTCCCGTGGCGTGTGCAGCAAGTCTGTAGTAGTTTTTCTCAACCATTAGCTTTTATTCCTATTCGTACAAGCGAACCGCTTCGGATGGGATGCTTCTGTTACGGCATCCCGCCCTTATTTGCTTCTGGTTTAGTTATGCAGTCTGCCCGTATGACGCCCGGAAAGAAGAAAGGTTACAGGAAATTTTTACTGACGGGCTGGACGTGATGTCCGGGTAGTGCCTGCGTTGGGGCATTGCAGGATTTTGGGCAGCGATCAGGCGGGATTGGTCAGCCATTTGCCTGACTGGATGCGGGTGGTAGAGCGGATTGATGCGGTGGGGGCGGGTGGATGCGGTTGATGCGGGTGGATGCGGTGTCACTGGAACGGGGGAGGCCTGGTTGGCCGGCGGTCGCGGGCCCGGTCGGAGCCCCGCTCATCTCTTCTCTCCAGACCGGGCGGGATGAATCCAGGTGGTCCGCCACCTACATTCCCCTGAAACAGGTTTTCCAGAATATGGGCAGCCGGTATGTTTTCACCGAGCTGGTGGTCGAGTCCGTGCGCCACCCGGTCAGCCGGCAGTTTGCTTTGGAACTGGGCCGAGCGGAACGCGTCCGGGAGCTGCTGGATTTCGGCCGGACTGAAACCGGCGTTGAGTGCCCGGACCAGGATGCGGATGCTCGTTCCGGGGTCATCCTGCGTGATGGGCATTTCGGGCAGCGCCCGCAGCCCTGCCGCCACCGAGGCAATGGCATTGCG
>SKWQ01000269.1 GCA_007128855.1 Balneolales bacterium | reverse complement strand
TCTGAATGGAATACAATATCGCCGAACCCAAGCGTGGACATGGTCACCATCGTCCAGTAGAATCCCGATATCCAGCTGTGCTCCTGCCCTTCATACCGGCTGATGACGTGAAACAAAAAGGTAAATAGTAAAATGACTCCCACGAGCAGCAGGATAAAAAGCACCAGTCGCTTCAGGTTGATCCTGGTGGATTTTTTCTGGAAAAAAAAGTTGAGTTCAGAAGCAATGAATTTCATGATACAAGTACGGTAATATATGTCCCGTGGATTCCGGCAGACAGGGTATCAATAACGGATGGATTGTGGTGCGCATCAACTGCTTGTAGAGAATAACAGACGTTATCCGTACTTTTTACTTCGCCAAGCATGGCAATGCAGCCTGGCTGAATCCGGAGCGCCTTTTCTGTTCTCAGGAACCATAGGAGCCGGAGCCGGATCACCATGCTGCAACTGCAAGACAAATTGCACTAAATTTAACACTTCTAAGTTGAAAATCGTAATAATCGGATCCGGCGAAATCGGATTTCACCTGAGCAAGTTGCTTTCAGAGGAGGAGCACGACGTCACCGTTCTGGACCATGACGCCCAGGCCCTCCAGAAATTGCGTGACAACTGTGATGTGTTGACCGTGGAGGGCGAAGCGACTTCTATCAGGGCGCTGCTATCGGCCGGGGCCGACACGGCCGACCTGATTGTGGCCGCCACGGACGTCGACGAGGTCAACATGGTCGTTTCCATGATCACCAAACGCCTCGGTGCCAAACGGGTTATTGCACGGATCCGGAACGACGAACTCTGCAGCGACAACACCCCGCTGACACCGTCAGACATGGGCATAGACGTACTGATCCATCCCGAACAACACGTCGCCGCGGAAATCGTGCGGCTGATCAAACGGGCCGCAGCCTCGGACCTTGTCAGCATTGCCAACGACCAGCTGCAGCTGATCGGCATCCGGCTGGATTCCACATCCCCGCTGCTTGCAACGTCCCTGGAACATTATGCCTCCAGCTTTACCGATGCTCCCTTCCGGGTGGTTGCCATCCTGCGCGGGGGACGCACCATCATCCCCGACGGGAAGGCCATCTTCAAAAAAAACGACCAGATCTTCATTGTAGCCCGAAAGGAAGATGTCCCGGCCGTTATCGCTTCCACCGGACGAAAGGAAACGCGGATCAAAAAGATCATGATTGCCGGCGGCACGTCCACCGGGATCCGGGTGGCGGAAATGCTTGCTGCGGAAAAGGCCGACTGGCGCATAAAACTGATCGAACCAGATTCCGAGAAGTCGCTGCGGCTGGCCGGTCGTTTTCGCGATGCCCTGATCCTCAGCGGAGACCCGACCGATCCGGACCTGCTGGTTTCAGAGGGCATCATGGATACCGACGCCTTCATTGCGGTCACACAGGATGAGGAGTCCAATATTATCAGCTGCCTGATGGCCAAGCACCTCGGGGTCAGCAAGACCGTGGCGTTGGTATCAAAAGCCGAATACATCCCCATGAGCCAGACAATAGGACTGGATGCAGCGGTAAATAAAAAACTGTCCGTCACCAACGAAATCCATCGCCAGATACGCCAAGGGCAAGTCATTTCCAACTATGCCCCGTACGGTTCCGATGCAGAGATCGTAGAGCTTCTGGTATCGGATCGCAGTCGTGCGGCTGGGAAACGTGTTGATGAACTGAAGATACCCAAACTGGCCATCATCGGCGGGATCATCCACAACGGCGATGCGTCCATTGCCACCGGACAGACCCGCATCCACCCGGGTGACCATGTGGTCTTATTCTGCTTCCCGGACGACCTGGACGAGGTTACACGGTATTTCTCACGATGAATCACATCCTGCAACAACCCCGTGCATGTTAAACAAGACCAAATCCACACCACTCATCAATTTTTCTCAGGTTTTCGGGATCATTGGCTTCTTCCTGATGTTCCTTGCAGGGGTTTTCCTGATTATGGGTCTGTTCTCGCTTGCCTGGACGGAGTCGATGCGCTGGCACTATCTGATCCTGTCTGCGGGAACACTGGTCATTGGAGGGTTGCTGTTCTGGCGGTTTGAAAAACGTCGCGACCTGCAGCTGCGGGAGGTGTTTCTCATCGTGACGCTCACCTGGTTGTGCATCAGCCTGCTGGGTGCCATACCTTTCTACTCTTCCGGAGCGGTTTCCACCTACACTGACGCCTTTTTCGAGACCATGAGCGGACTGACCACCACCGGTGCCACGATCTTCGGCGGGGTGACTGCCGATGGCTTTCAGAACCCGGATATCGAAAGCCTGCCCAGATCCCTGTTGCTCTGGCGCTCTGTCCTGCACTGGTTCGGGGGGATGGGCTTCATCGTCCTGTCGATTGCGATCCTCCCCATGCTGGGATCCGGCGGGATGCACCTGTTCCAGGCCGAGTCCTCCCTGCTGGGTACCGACAAACTGATGCCGCGATTTCATCAGACGGCAAAAACACTGTGGCTGGTGTATGTCGGCATTACACTGCTGCATTTCCTGACGCTCTGGATCCACCCCTCCATGGACTGGTTCCACGCCCTGAACCATGCCTTCTCCACGCTGGCAACCGGCGGTTTTTCCACCCTGGATGCCAGTGTGGGTGGATTTGACTCGGTCTACATCGACGTGGTGATCACCATTTTCATGTTCCTTGCCGGTG
>SKWQ01000015.1 GCA_007128855.1 Balneolales bacterium | reverse complement strand
AGGCGGGCGACTACCGCAAGACACGCACAATGATGCTGATGAAATAACCGGTAACACGGAACTGACAATCTATTCGAATTCCCATGAACCGTATGCTCCTTGCCGTTGTGATGGCCGGCCTGCTGTTGGCCGTCATTGCAATGCCCGTCTCCGCCGACTCCCCGGAGATTCCGAAGCATGAATTCCGAAGCGTCTGGGTGGCCACAGTGGTCAACGACTGGACCGGCATCGGGTGGCCGCCGCCCGAAGAGATGATGAACAACATCCTGGACCGGGCCGAGCGGCTGGGCCTGAATGCCATCGTGCTGCAGGTGGTCGGACGTGGCGATGCCATCTATCCCAGCGAGCGGCTGCCATGGTCCCACGTGATGATCCCGCCTTCCGGGGCCTATCCCGACTGGGACGCGCTGCAGATGTGGATCGATGCCACCCATGCCCGCGGCATGGAACTGCACGCATGGTTCAACGTATATATGGTTGCCTACGGGAATACACGTGACAGCGATCGTGAGGACCAGCTCCATGTGAAATACAGCAATCCCGAATGGATGGCCTACAACATCGTCAACGGCGACTCGGTGATGACCACCTGGCTGAACCCGGGGCATCCCGAAGCGCGTGCCTGGCAGGTCGGAAACGTGATGGAACTGGTGGAAAATTACGACATCGACGCCATCCATTTCGATTACATCCGGTACGACAACAGCGGTTTCAACACGGATGCCGCCACCATGCAGCAATACAATGAGGACAATATCGGCAACCTGGCCGACTGGCGGCGCCACAACATCAACACGTTCGTGAAGGAAGTGTACGAGGGCATCCAGGAGCGCAAGCCCTGGGTGAAGGTAGGAGCGGCCCCGGTCGGGCACTACAATACGCAGAGTGCGGATGGATGGGCCGGTTTCTGGGGATACAATTCGGCCTTTCAGGACAGCCGGCACTGGGCGGAACAGGGGCACATCGATTACATCGCTCCGCAGATCTATTGGACCATCGGCACCCCTCCGCGTTTTGAGTACATCGTCGGCGACTGGGTGCAGAACCGGAAAAATGACCGGCATCTGTACATTGGCACCAACCCTGCAAATGATGATGTGCGCCGTGAGATAGGCCGTCAGATCGACACTACCCGGGCCCGCGGCGCCGAAGGCCAGCTGCACTTCCGGTACCGGAGTATTTCCCAGAGCTGGACGATCTTTTCCGGCCGGTACGACAACAAAGCCATCATTCCGGTCATGCCCTGGCGCAGTATGAATGTGCCGAATGAGGTCCGGGAACTCGCGGCTTCTCCGGGCAACTTCCAGGTGCAGCTCAACTGGGACAAGCCGGAGAGCAGGGATGAGGACGCCCGTTACCGGTATGCCGTCTACCGTGTGGATGCCGGTGATCAGCGTCCGGCGTCGGAAGTGATCGGGGACGCGTCCCATCTGTTGATACTGACCGGACTTACTTCCTTCACTGATGCGTTCGAACCGGACAAGTACGGGAATGAGTACCGCTACATCGTCACGGCCCTGAGCAGGAACAACGTGGAAAGCGATCCGGTGGAACAGCAGGCGGTCGTTACCTCTGCGGATGGTGAACCGGCAATTGCGGCGGCGTTCGAACTGCACCAGAATTATCCCAACCCGTTCAACCCGGAAACAGTGATCTCTTTCCGTCTTCCGGAGGCGAACCAGGTCCGCCTGGCTGTCTATGATGTACTTGGAAGGGAAGTCGCCGTGCTGGTGGATCAGACGCTCTCCTCAGGAACGCATTCCGTGACGTTTGAGGCCGGTTCCATGGCGACAGGGGTCTATATCTACCGGTTGACCGCCGGTGATTTCACCCAAAGCCGGAAGATGTTGTTCAGCAAGTGATTTCGCCGTCGCAAGAATTCACACCCTTATTTTAAACACAAAAAAGTGCTTTTTTATACCTTTTTAACAAAGTTTTTTTATCTTACGAAATAATCCGGGAATCATATTTCCAACAGGGACATTCCGCCATCCATAAATGCTACATATTATGACACGATTGTTTTTCTATGCACTTGCCGTAACGCTTTTGGTCGTTACGATGCATGCCTGTGATCTTTTAGAAACCTCGGACCCCTATCCGGAAGGTAAAGCTTCAGTGAGGGTGGTCCACGTTGCGCCCCTGGCATCGTCTGTAAATTATTTCCACATGGAGGATGTGGTCTTCTCCGGCCTCAGCTTCGGTGACGTCACGGAGTACGCCGATGTGCCTGTCGGCAGGAATATCGACGGTTTCCTCGATGCCGACGATGGGGACACCCTGATCCTGCGTGATGTTGTGGCCAGCAACCGGTTGAACATGAGCTTCTTCGATTACGAGCGCAATTTTACGGTGTTTGCACTGCACGGCGGCTCGGCCACGGGCAACGTGCATATCCGCACCATGGAAGTGGAGCCAACACCCAATGCCGAGGGTCAGGTGCGCATGCGCGTACTTCACGCGGTATCCGGTGCTCCGGCAGTGGATATCTATCTGACCGAACCCGGTGGCAGCATCAGTCCGGGCAACAATTTCGCTTTCGGCATTCCATTCAACAACGAAGGGGGATCAGCGACGAGCAGGCCGGCGGAAATGCCGCTCTACTCGGTGGCAGAACCGGGTACCTATGATGTGAAGGTGACCGCTGCCGATGATTCGGCTGTCATATTCT
>SKWQ01000168.1 GCA_007128855.1 Balneolales bacterium | reverse complement strand
GCGCCGCTGGCGTCGACCATGGCACGGGTCATATCCTCCGGGACGAATTTGCTGACGCTGGAGTAGAGTTCGTCCTCGTTGTTCTTGATGTAGATGAGTCCGCCGGCGCCGATCTCGTCGCGCGTGCGTTTGGTGAGGCGGTCCATGACGCCCCGGCCGAGGGAGCCCATGCCGGGCACGACGAATCCGACGATGGCGCCGCCGTCGGACACGGTCTTGGAGAAGACGCGGAACTCGGAGTCTTTGACGATGTCCGAGAAGTCGACGAATTTCATGCCGAAGCGGGTGTCCGGCTTGTCGCTGCCGTAGGTGGTCAAGGCTTCCTGGTAGGTCATGCGGGGGAACGGGGCGGACACGTCTGCCCCGACCACTTCGCTGAGGATCCGCTGGAGCAGGCCCTCCATGAGCGTATAGATCTGCTCTTCATCCACAAAGGACATCTCGACGTCGATCTGGGTGAATTCGGGTTGGCGGTCGGCACGCAGGTCTTCGTCGCGGAAACACTTGACGATCTGGAAGTACCGGTCCATCCCCGAGACCATCAGGATCTGCTTGTAGGTCTGCGGGCTCTGCGGCAGTGCGTAGAATTTGCCGGGGTTGACGCGGCTGGGCACCAGGTAGTCGCGGGCGCCTTCCGGGGTGCTGCGCATGAGGAAGGGCGTTTCGATCTCGGCGAACTGGTGTTCGTGGAAGTAGTCGCGGGTGTGGCGGTAGATGGCCGACCGCAACATGAGGTTTCTCTGCATCACCGGGCGGCGCAGGTCCAGATAGCGGTATTTCAGGCGCAGGTCCTCATTGGTCCTGAGGTCGTCCTGGATCTCGAAAGGCGGGGTCTCCGACCGCGAGTAGATGACCAGTTTCTTAACGCGGATCTCGATCTCCCCGGTTTTTACATTGGGATTGACATTGACGGGATCGCGCCCCCGCACTTCACCCTGTACCCCGATGACGTACTCGGACCGGAGCTGGTCGGCCATTTCGTGCGCTTCTTTGTCGTCCTGAGGTGAAAAGACCACCTGGGTGATGCCGTATCGGTCGCGCAGATCGATGAATATCACTCCGCCCAGGTCGCGGCGCGTATCCACCCAGCCGTTCAGTGTTGCTGTTTCGCCGGTCTGTTTCCGGCTCAGTTCTCCACAAGTGTGCGTTCTTATCAATGTCATTTCCGGGAAATTGCTGATTCGTTTCAAAATTTAAGAGAGGTACCAACCATGCTTTGCCGTCCGAAATCAATGGACTGCAAAAGATGTGTAAGGTACAAAGATTGCAAATCATTCGCAGAAACCAGTTTGAGTTTTTATGAGCTGCTGATGCTATAAAAATGACACCGTACGGAACGTCTGTTTTTTTTACATTGGTACGTTATACATGCACTGCATGAGACAAGCATTGTACATGCACTGCATATGTCGCACCACTGTACATGCAATGCATATTCGCACCACGGAACACCACCGAGGCGGAAAGCAAAGAGCATCCACCCATGGAACACCGATCCCAAAGAAGCATCACCGACAGGCAGCAGCAGCTGTTTCCCGCGCTCTCCGGGGTGGCGGTGTCCATTTTCGAGGACGATGCCCGATACCGCCAGATATTCCGGAACAACCCGGCCATCCAGGTGCTGATCGACCCGGCCAATGGCGGCATTATGGATGCCAACGATGCCGCGTGCCTTTTTTACGGGTACGACCACCAGCGATTCTGTACCCTCACCGTGTTCGATCTGAACACGCTTTCGCCCCGGGAAGTCGTCCAGAAAATCGAAAAGGCGCTTTCCGAACAGGGCAGTTCCTTCCGGTTTACGCACCGCAAAGCGGATGGCGCCACGCGGGAGGTCGAGATATTCACCACGCCGGTCACGATAAGCGGACGCGATGTGCTCTATTCCACCGTCCATGATGTCACCGACCGGCACCGGGCGGAAGAGCGGCTGCGGTTCGGGGAGCAGGCCTTCCGGCACTTCATCGAGAACAACCCTTCGGTGGTGGCCATGTTCGATCGGGGGATGAGGTACCTGCTCACCAGCCGGAAGTGGATGGAGGCATTCGGCTTGCAGGGGCAGGACCTGTCCGGCCGGCCCGCGCATGAGTGCCAGCCGCGCTTGCCTGACACATTCCGGAAGTGCCATGCCGGCATCATGGAGCAGAGAGAGGTTTTCTGCAGCAATGAGGAGAAGTTCCGGATGGATGACGGCCGGGAGCATTGGCTGACGTGGGAGATGCATCCGTGGTATGCCGATGCCGACCATATCGGCGGCAGCATCCTCTTCGTCGAGTTCATCACCGAGAAAAAGCAGGCATCCGAGTCGGCGCGGCAGCTGCGCGAGGAGCGTGAGAGGCTGGCATCGCGCATCGAGGCCATCGAGGAGGAGCGGCGCAAGATCTCGCGGGAGCTGCACGACGGGGTCGGACAGCTGCTCACGGCCGCCTATCTCAACCTGGAGCTGCTGGAAAGCGAGATCGCGGAAAACAGCGGGGAGGCGGTCAAGATCCTGCACAAGGTCCGCAAGCTGCTGGATGCGACCATCCAGGAGACCCGGAACATCTCCCATGACCTGAGACCGGCGGTACTGGACGATTTCGGCCTGATACCCGGTCTGCGGCTTCTTGCCGATGAGTTCTCGGATGCGACCGGAATCAACGCCATTTTCCAGCATTTTGACTGTGACAACCGCCTGGATCCCCGGCTGGAGACCACCATTTACCGCATCTGCCAGGAGGCGCTCAACAACATCGCCCGGCACTCCGGCGCCACGGAGGCGACCATCGAGATCTTCCGGAAGGGCAACCGGCTCACGTTTACCGTGAACGACAACGGGTCGGGCATCCCGGAAGGGTACCGCAACAACCAGTCGTTCCGGGCAGGGACGGGCCTCAACAACATCAAGGAGCGCGTCGACCTGCACCACGGCACCATGCAGATCCATACCCTGAAAAAATCAGGTACGGAATTATTGGTGGAATTTCCATTATCTTGAAAACAGCAGATGGGAAATTATTCCGCCATTTTCTTAGCCCGCTATTTTCCGGGCCCGCCATTATCATCACACATGAGCTATTGTAACTATCCGTTCCGTAACTGAGCGACAGCGATGAGCAGCGAAAAAGACACCGTCAACCACAAACAGCCGATCCGGGTTCTTGTAGCGGATGACCATGATATTGTCCGGTACGGTATCTGCAGTGTCATTGACGCCTCCGATGACATCGAGGTGGTGTGCGAGGCGGGGAGCGGCCGCGAAGCCATTGAGCAGTACCTGAAGATGGAGCCCGATGTCTGCATCCTCGACATCACCATGCCCGAACTGAACGGCATCGAGACCACAAGGCACATCCTGAAATCAAATCCCGATGCCCGGATACTGATCCTGACCATGCACATCAACGAGGAGTACCTGAACCAGGTGCTCAATGCGGGGGCGAACGGGTACATGCTCAAAAACAGTGACCGGGATGAGCTGCTGGGCAGCATCCGTGCGGTCTATCGGGGGGAAAAAGCGTTCAGCCAGACCATATCCAAGCTGATGACCGAGCGGTACGTGCGCCAGGTCCAGAAACCCAAAGAGTTGCAGGACACGGAAAAAGTCAATGTGACCCGCAGGGAGCTTGAAATCCTGCGGCTTATCGCCGAGGGGCACACCAGCACCGAGATCTCCGAAATCCTCTTCATCAGTCCCCGTACGGTCGACACCCACCGCGCCAACCTTATGAGCAAGCTGGACATCAAAAACGCGGCCGGACTCGTGCGCTATGCCATTGAAAACAAACTGATTGAGCCCTCATCGGATGGGGGTTCCGGCATGCGAAAGGACGTTTGAAATTACGTAAAAATACGTACTCATTATACGTTTTTTCCATGATTGCGCGGTACCGGGAACCATAATAAATTGTAAGTGCAAATGGGGTAATAGCCGTCTGTAGATGATAAACAAGCACCTCGTCCATGACCGGATGGGGTGCTTTTTTTTTGCCTGAATGTCAGGAGGCTGTCGGGATCCGGGGCGGTTCCCTGCCGGTTTGTAGCGTGGGGCGGGATTGAACCGCCGACCTCCGGGTTATGAATCCGACGCTCTAACCAACTGAGCTACCACGCCGTAAAATTTGCAAGATTGTAATATAGCAAAATTCCATTTTTTCCGAAAGTCATAAAGGTAAGAGGTGAAACTGGAAAAGGAAACGCGTATTTTCAACCATGCACCATACAAGCATGTCACGGTGCGACATCACATCATCATTTCAGCAACGGATTTATGGCAAAAAAAATAACGGAAAGAGCAAAAGATTATTCCCAGTGGTACCTGGACATCGTCCGTGAAGCGCAGCTTGCATCCCACTCACCGGTGCGGGGCTGCATGGTCATCAAGCCGAACGGGTATGCCCTGTGGGAGAACATGCAGGGTCAGCTGGATACCATGTTCAAGGAGACCGGCCACAAGAATGCCTATTTCCCGCTGTTCATCCCGAAGTCCTTTCTCTCCAAAGAGGCCCAGCACGTCGAGGGCTTTGCCAAGGAATGTGCCGTCATCACGCACAGCCGCCTGATCAATACCGCGGATGGGGTGGCGGTGGATCCGGACTCCAAACTCGAAGAGGAGCTGATCGTACGTCCCACATCCGAGACCATCATCTGGGACACGTACCGTGACTGGATCCAGTCGTACCGTGACCTGCCTATCCTCATCAACCAGTGGGCCAATGTGGTCCGCTGGGAGATGCGCACCCGTCTGTTTCTGCGCACCATGGAGTTCCTGTGGCAGGAGGGGCACACGGCGCACGCCACCGAGGAAGAGGCCCGCGAGGAGGCGCACCGGATGCTGGAGGTGTACCGCTCCTTTGCCGAGGACTACATGGCCATGCCTGTGGAGACCGGGATCAAGACCGCTTCGGAGCGTTTTGCCGGGGCGCTGGACACCTACTGCATCGAAGCGATGATGCAGGACGGCAAGGCGCTGCAGGCCGGCACCTCCCATTTCCTGGGACAGAATTTCGCCAGGGCGTTCGATGTGCGGTTCCAGGACAAGGACGGCCAGGAGAAATACGTCTGGGCCACGAGCTGGGGCGTATCCACCCGGCTCATCGGCGGGCTGGTGATGACCCACTCCGACGACAACGGCCTGGTGCTTCCCCCGCGGCTGGCCCCCACCCAGGTGGTCATCGTGCCCATCTGGCGCAACGATGACGAGCAGGCGCGCGTGCTGGAGTACGCCGCATCCATCCTCACGTCCCTGAAGGATGCGGGCGTGCGGGCCGTGCTTGACGACCGCGACCAGTACAAACCGGGGTGGAAATTCGCCCAGCACGAGGTGGAGGGCACCCCGCTGCGCATCGCCGTGGGTCCGCGCGACGTGGAAAACAACAATGTGGAGCTGGCGCGCCGCGACACCATGAAGAAGGAGATCACCGGCCGGGACGGCATCGCGGAACTGATACCGGGGCTGCTGGAGACGATCCAGGGCGACCTGCTGGCCGCCGCCCGTGAACGCACACGGCGCCAGACCCGCCGCGCATCCACTTACGAGGAGTTCAAGGAGATCCTGGACTCCGAGGGTGGATTTGTCTCTGCGCACTGGGACGGCACCGCCGAAACCGAGGAGCTTATCAAGAACGAAACCAAGGCGACTATCCGGTGCCTGCCCCTGAAACCGCAGAAGGATCCGGGCAAGTGCATGGTGACCGGGAAGGAATCGCCCTACCCCGTGCTGTTTGCCCGTGCCTACTAGCACTTCCGCCTGTTGCACACCGCGATGATACGGCCCGCACTGCCGCGAACGTATCATCAGCCGATCAACTGCGTTACCATATACGCTGACCAATCCAGACCGAGATGAAAACGGAGACAAGGTATCAGGATCTTCTGCTGGCGACCGGCGAACAGAGCCGCGAGGCCGATCGGCTGACCATCGGGGAGTTCGGCATTACCGGCGAGACGCTGATGGAAATTGCCGGGAACCGGGCGGCAGACCTGATCATGGCCGATCACGTGAATGGGGACCGGCCCTGGCCGCCAAGGGTGCTTTTCGTGTGCGGCAAGGGCAACAATGCCGGGGACGCATTCGTGGTCGCGCGTATCCTGCTTGGATATGGCTGCCATGTGGCACTGCTGCCGGTGCTTGGGACGGACGGTCTCTCCCCAGATGCCCAGCGCAATTTCGACCGGCTCATGAAGCTGTCACGGGAGCTGGGAGCCGAAGTCACGACCTGTCAGAAGTGGCCGGGGGCCGACACTTTCGATCTGATTGTGGACGGGATTTTCGGGACGGGGCTTGAGCGGGAGATAGCGTCGCCGGTATCGGGTATCGTGGACCGGATGAACAGGTCGGGCAAGCCGGTTGTCGCACTGGACATCCCGTCCGGCATCCACAGTGATACCGGGGAAGTACTGGGTTGTGCGGTTCGTGCTGCAAAGACCATCCAGTTCGGCATCCACAAACTCGGCTGCCATATCGGTGAGGGACCCCGTCACAGCGGGGAGCGGTTCATGGTGCGGCTTCCGTTTCCACCGGTTTGCAAACGGGCGATACGGGCCCGGTTGATCGATCTTTCGCTGAAGCCATTGAAGGCATTGCAGATGACGGGAGGCGGAGCGGCGGATCATGGCAGGGATGCCGCGCGGGCCGGCAGGCACAAATACAACAACGGCGTCGTCCATGTGATCGGCGGGTCGGCCGGGCTGACTGGTGCGCCTGTGTATGCTGCCAGAGCGGCGTGGTCGCTCGGGATGGGAGCCGTGACCCTTACCTATCCCGCGGCATTTTCGACCGCCATGGAGACCCTGGCTCCGGAACTGGTCAAAAAACCGGCAGGTGGACATGGGTCGGAATTTTTCACCGAAGATGATGCCGATGCCGTGCTTGGCCACCTTGCGGACAAACAGGGCGTGGTTGTCCTGGGTCCGGGTATCGGCCGCCAGGGGCCCACGGCTGCGTTCGTGCGCAGGATCATTGAAGAGTGCAGCAGTCCCATGATCATCGACGCGGATGCGCTCCATTGCATCCCGGGCCACGAACAGATGATTGCCGGGAAGGCGCAGCCAGGGCAGGTCATACTCACGCCCCACCCCGGCGAACTGGCCGTTCTTGCCGGAAAAAAGGCGGAAAACGACTATGAGCGCATGATGCATTCCCTGGCGCTTTCCGAGCGGCTGGGCTGTATGGTCCTCGCCAAGGGCAATCCGGCTTTTGTGCATTCGGCCGCGGATTTCCAGATGCTGGTCACCCCCTACGAGACCACTGTTTTTTCAAGGGCCGGATTCGGCGACACACTTGCAGGGCATCTCGCTGCGTTTCTCTCACGGACAGCAGACCCGTTCACGAGCTGCGAACATGCCCTGTTGTACGGACATCAAAGAATCAATGAAGTAATTGCATCCGGAAAATCCTTTCCGGAGCCATCCGATCTCACATGACTGACATACTTAAGCGCTACCGGATCATCCGGACTGCCATTCCCCCCGTATTCATCCTCTGGACGGTACTGATGCTGCTGCTCACGCTGCTTCCCGGGGAATCCCTGCCCAGTGCCAAGCTTTTCTCCTATGACAAGATCGGACATTTCGGCATGTTCGGCGGGTGGACGTTTTTCCTTGGTCTCTATTTTATCGTTTACAGGGAAAAAGTGAACATCAACCTGTTCCTTCTGATGATGGCCGGAATCCTTTTTGGAGCGGCCATCGAAGGCCTGCAGTATCTCATGCCGCTGGGAAGGACGGCAAGCTGGGGTGACATTCTTGCCAACTCCCTCGGATGCCTTGCGGCATATCTGATGCTCCATCCCGTCCGAAGCTATCTGAAAAGGGAAAAATAAATTTATACCTTGATTAATTAATTAAAATACAGGAATTAATAGCAACGTTAAGGCAGTATGTCATTTGCATAAATGGAACTTTTTCCTTTTCTTTTACCTTGCAAATCATCCGCTTATACAGCAAATAGACTCTATGTCTGCATTAGAAAGAAAAAAACCGGCAGCTGATCTCCGAAGAAGTTATATCATCAACATTCAGGTCGGGTTGATATTGACGCTTCTGGCATTCATTCTCGTTTTCAAGGCCAATCTGAATTTTGGTGGGGATTTTGAAATCATAGAGATGGAGCAGGAGATCATCGAAATGGAGGAGATCATCCAGACCGAACAGGAGACCACTCCGCCTCCCCCGCCGCGTCCGCCTCAGCCGGAACCAGTACCGGATGATGAGATGGTCGAGGACATGTTTTTCGATCTGGACACGGATCTGGACCTCGACTCACCGCTTGACCTGCCCCCTCCTCCTCCGCCTGAAGATGAAGAAGAGGATGACGAACCGGAGGTATTCCAGGTCGTTGAGGACATGCCGGAACCTGCCGGTGGAATGGCAGCCATTTACAACGCTATCCGCTATCCGGATGCCGCCCGCCGGGCCGGAATCGAAGGACGTGTCATCATCCAGTTCATTGTGGATGAAGAAGGCCAGGTCCGCGATCCCGTTGTGATCCGGGGAATCGGCGGTGGGTGTGACGAAGCGGCCATCGATGCGATCCGAGCCGTTGAGTGGACACCCGGGCGCCAGCGCGGGCGTGCTGTACGGGTCCAGTTCCAGCTTCCCATCATGTTCCGTCTGCAGAACTGATCTGGCCGCAGCGTTACGATGGGCTGAATCCCGCTGACTGAAATCAGCTGCTCATGCAAGCGTTTCCGCAAGGCGGGCCAGTACAATCCTGAGATTGTCAAAGGCCACTTTATCCGAAGCCCCGGGGAGGTCCGTCCACTCCAGGGCTTTTATATCCTCCTCCAGTTGCGGCCGGAGATCGGGTTGGCCGGATTCCATGGCATACCACCAGGTCCGTTTGGCGACCTGCTCCCCGTCCTCCTCATAGTGGTGCAGTGTTGTGCCCAGCGGACCGGTAATTCTCAGGTCGCGGCATCCCGTCTCTTCCTCCACCTCCCGCAGGGCACCTGTTTCCGGCGACTCCCCCTCTTCGAGTTTTCCCTTGGGCAGGTCCCACAGTCCGCGCCTGAGTATCAAAAGAACCTGCAGGCGTCCGTTCTCCCGCCTGCAGACCACACCACCAGCGGCGGCAATCAGGCGATTGTGCTGCTCCGGTTGATCAGGTCTTGTTGGCATCGACATATTTCAGGCGCAGTGATCTCAGCGTGTCCGTGAGGTAGCCCGACATCTCCTTTGTCAGGTTGCCGGCGGTGAACTTCTCCAGCATGGTAAGGGTATCGATGGCATATTTGACCGCTTTCAGGTCCTTCTCCTTCTTGCCCGTGGTCGGATTTTCCTGCTCGCCCAGCCCCATCCGGGCAATCTGCTGGTGCTGCTGCACGAGCATCATGAACAGGATCTGATCCTGCTGTTCAGGTTTAACGGTACCGTCGTTGTTCTGTGTCATGCGATTACTCCTTTTCGTATTGGGATTCGTATCAAAAATTGTGATTAAAAGCGCTATCCGTCGGCGTCGCCGGCTTCACATTGACCGCCAATTTTGTATTTTAAGGCCAACACCTGAAAGCTTCAAATTATTTTCCATCTCTTTTGCCATGATCGTCATCCATCCGTTCAAAGCCTGGCGTCCGAAACCCGAAATTGTGGAACAGATTGCCTGCGTCCCGTACGATGTCATCGATACCGACGAGGCCCGCATCCTGGCACAGGGCCGGCCGGACAGCTTCCTCCACGTCATCCGGCCGGAGATCGACCTTCCGGAGGGCACCGACCTGTACTCCAACGCCGTGTACCACACCGGTGCAGCCAACCTGAAGATGATGCAGGACGAGGGCAAACTCATGCAGGACCCGCAGCCGGGCCTCTATCTGTATCAGCAGCAGATGGGCACGCACACCCAGACCGGGCTGTACGCCTGCGCCTCGGTCAGGGACTACGACGAGAACCGCATCCTCAAACATGAACTGACCCGGCCCGACAAGGAAGACGACCGCACGCGGCACATCCTGACCCAGCGGGCGCATGCCGAGCCGGTGATGCTCACGTACAAATCCACCGGCGCCATTACCCGGCTCACGAACCAGACCCTTTCCGGCACCGATCCGGTCTATTCCTTCACCGCCACCGACGGGGTGATCCACCGGGTCTGGAAAGTGGAGGAACCGGGGGCTTTTGTGGATGCGTTCCGCGAGGTGGAAAAACTGTACGTGGCCGACGGACACCATCGCTGCAAGAGCGCCTCGCGCGTGGCCGAACAGCTCCGCGAGGGGGATTACGGCGACGAGGAGTTCGAGTTCTTCCCCGCCGTGATCATCCCGATGGACGAAATGCGCATCCTGGCGTACAACCGTATCGTGAAGGTGGTTCCGGACGGTTTCCTGGATGCCTTGAAGGCGTCTTTT
>SKWQ01000092.1 GCA_007128855.1 Balneolales bacterium | reverse complement strand
GCGGACAGCAGCAGCGCGTCTACATCGCCCGGGCCCTGAACCAGCAGCCCGATATCCTGCTGCTGGACGAGCCCACGGCCAACCTCGACCTTAAGTACCAGATGGAGACCCTGGAGCTGCTGCGCGACCTGGCCAAGGATGGCATCACCATAGTGATCGCCATGCATGACATCAACATGGCCTCGCTGTTCGCCAGCAGGGTCATGATGCTGAAGAATGGGGCCGTCTTCGCCAGCGGCGGACCCGAAATCGTCACCGCCGAACACGTCGAGCAGCTTTTCGGTGTGAAAGTGCGGGTGGTCCATGAAAACGGCACGCGGTTCATCGTTCCGGATCGGTTGTAACCTGCAACACTCCGGAGAAATCAACAGCAAACACAAGTAATGCAGGGGATGGCATGACGCAGGAAAAAAACAGCAAAGACCACCGTGATTCTGATGGAACCGGAGAGCCGGCAAAACCGGTCCGCTGGCCCGTGTTCCTGAAGGATGTCCTGGTGTGCTCGCTGGGCGCATACGGCGGACCGGAAGCGCACATGAGCGTATTCATGGACCAGCTCGTGGCCCGGAAGAAATACCTGACCGAAGAAGACCTGATCGAACTGATCGCCCTGTGCAGCATCCTCCCGGGTCCCACAAGCACGCAGACCATTGTGGCCATCGGGTACCGGGCGGGCGGACCCCTGCTCGCGCTGCTGACCATGCTCGTATGGGCGCTGCCCGTGCTGGCGGCCATGACGGCCCTCTCGTTCCTCTACCAGTTCCTGGCCGCCCGGGAGATCTCCGAGGACGTCCTCCGCTTCATCGGCCCCATGGCCGTCGGCTTCATCATCGTTGCCGCGTTCCGCATCGGCCGCAAGGTGGTCACCGACACCACCACGGCCCTGCTCATGATCTTCGGTGCCGTGACCACCTGGTTCATCCGCGATCCGTGGATCTTTCCGCTGGTGCTGGTCATCGGCGGTGCGGTCAGCATCATGATCGCCCGGGAATCGGAGATCTGGAACCGGGTCCGGCTGGATCCGCCCTGGCGCTACCTCGGCCTGTTCGCCTTTTTCGCCCTGGGTGGGATCCTCCTGGCCACCATCTCCGAAAACCGCCTGGCTGTGCTGTTCGAGAACTTCTACCGGTACGGCTACCTGGTGTTCGGGGGCGGACAGGTCGTGGTGCCGCTGATGCACAGCGAACTCGTGCAGATCCGGGAGTACATGAGCAACCAGGAGTTCCTGACCGGATACGGCCTGGTGCAGGGCCTGCCCGGACCGATGTTCAGTTTTGCGGCCTATGCCGGCGGGATGGCCGCACGCGACGGATCGGCCCTGCTGCAGGTCGGCGGAGCGCTCGTCGGTGGCATCGGCATCTTCCTCCCCGGACTGCTCCTGATCTACTTCATCTATCCGGTCTGGGAAAACCTGAAGAAGATCCGCGCCGTTCGCATTTCACTGCGGGGCATCAACGCCGTTGCGGGCGGCCTCATCGCCATCGCCGCTGTCATCCTCATGCAGGCCAGCGGCTTCCAGCTCGAGAACATCATTGCCGTGGCACTGGCAGTCGCCCTGCTGGCCACCGGCAAAATCCCCGCGCCGCTGCTTGTTGTTTTTGCGCTCGCAGCCGGCATATTTATTTAAACCATCTTCACGTAAGCGTTTATATTTAAGGATAGCGTTATTGAGAATTTCAGGATTTTTATGGATGCGGGATGTGAGGTTGCAGGACACAGGGTTCCGGCCCGCACTATCCCTCACTTAAAAACAGATCATGTCACACACAATTACCATGAGTCCGGTCGGTGTAGTCCGCAACGACTGCAAGAATCCCGCGCAGGCCATGCGGATGCAGGATGCCGAGAGCATCATCGAGGTGGACGGGGCCTTCGCCGACGCCCTCTTCATGATCGACAGATGTGAGTATCTGGACGTGGTGTTCCATTTTCATCTCCCTGAAACGGATGCCGGGGTAGAAACTGAATCCGGGGTGGATGCAGGAACGGGAGCGGAAACGGAAACCGGATTCGGAGCAGGGAAGGGAACGGATGCAGGGTCCGGAGCGGGAGCTGGATCACGAGCGGTAAAAGGAGCAGCCGGCAGCTGGAGGCGCACTACCAAATCCGGCGAAGTGCGCGGTGTTTTTGCCTCGCGCGCGCCGGCACGTCCGAACCGGATCGGCATCACCACCGTGCGGCTCGAGGCCCGCGATGGAAACCGGCTGCGGGTGACCGGACTCGATGCCGTCGACGGCACCCCGGTGCTGGACATCAAATCGTGCAACACCTCGCACCTGGACGATTCGCCGTGCGGGGCATCGAACCACATCCACACATCCCTGCTGAAATCCAATCCGCGACTGGCCATCCGGAGATACATCATGGCCGGCGACACGGAGAAACTGCTGATGCTGGCGGCACAGTTCCACGGGCATTACTGTCCGGGCCTGGCCATGGGAGTGATGGCGGCGGTCCATGCGATGCAACAGCTTGGCGGTGGCGGAAATACTGGCGGCGAAGTGCGCTCCGGCAGCGGGTCAGCTTCCGGCAGCAGTTCCGGTTGTGGCGACAGTGCTGACGCGGGCAACGGCAAAAGGGGCGATAGCCCGGATGACGCGGGTGACGGCACAGCAACCGGTCCGGCATCCGACGGGCTCGAAGACCTGCTGGCGATCGTCGAGACGAACAACTGCTT
>SKWQ01000064.1 GCA_007128855.1 Balneolales bacterium | reverse complement strand
TTATCGTGATGGGCTTCAGCGGGTTGATCGCAGAGATCTTCCTGCTCAGGGAGCTGCTCATCGTTTTTTCGGGCAACGAGCTGAGCATCGGTATCATCCTGGCCAACTGGCTGCTGCTGGAGGCGGCCGGATGCATCTGGCCGGGACGTCTGATCGACCGGACCACGAAAAAGCTGGAGTCCTTTGTTCTGGTAACCATCCTGTTTTCCGCGGCGCTGATCGCCGCCGTGTTTGCTGCGCGCCTGATCAAGGTGGCGCTGGGCGTTTCAATAGGGGAGCATGTCGGCCTGATGCCGATGTTCTACACCTCGCTGCTGGTGCTGCTGCCGGTGAGCGTGCTGCACGGCGCGCTGTTCACGTTCAGCTGCAGCATTTATGGCATGTACGGGGAGCCGGAAGTCCGGCCCGGCCAAAAGCTGCAGGGTGTCGGTATGTTGCGTGCCGGAACAACGGCTGGTCCCCGTGCATCCGATACCGGAGAGGGCAGTGGAAAGTCGGCCGGAAAACGGGCTTCCGTTTCCAATACCCCCGAGGGCAATGACGGCACGATCGCCGGCCGTGTGTATGTGGATGAGACCATGGGCACCATTGCGGGAGGCGTGGTCGGCACATTCGTGCTCATTCCACTGCTGAACAGCTTCGAGGTGGTGATCGGTACGGCGTTCGTGAACATGCTCGCTTGCATGTGGCTTCTGGGATCCGGGTCCCGTCAACCGGCCGGAGAAGGGCAGGAGGTGGGAAGCCCGGAAAGGGTTGCTCCGGCCGGGCTGTCGTTTTTTCCCATGCGTTGGGTGGCGGGCATCCTGGCCGTCGCAGCCGGCCTCGCGCTGCTGACCGGGCAAGCCGGCCGTATCCACCAGAAATCCATAGACCTGCAGTGGGACGGCCACTATGTAGTCCACTATCAGAACTCGCCCTACAGCAACATCACCGTACTGGAGAACCAGGGGCAGTACCTGTTTTTCCTGGACGGCATCCCCGAGATCATAACCCCGATGCCGGACATGCTGTTCGTGGAGGAGTTCGTGCATCTGCCGATGCTGGCCCATCCGGACCCGCGGGAGGTGCTGATCCTGCGCGGCGGAGCGGGCGGCATGATCGACGAGGTGCTCAAACATCCGTCCGTGCAGCATGTGACCTATGCCGAACACGATCCCGCATTTCTGGAGGTGATCCGCGCCTTCCCAACGCCCATGACCGAATCGGAGCTGGGCGATGAGCGGGTGCGGATCCGCTACCGGGACGGCCGGCTGCTCCTTGCCACTTCACCGCAAACCTACGACATCATTTTCATCGGAGTGCCGGAGCCGTCCAACCTGCAGGCCAACCGCTTCTTTACACGGGAATTTTTCTCGCTGGCGCGGGAGCGGCTCAACGAGGGCGGCATTCTTGTGCTGACGGTGCCGGGTTCGCTCACCTTCCTCAGCGACGAGCTGAAAAACCTCAACAGCACCATTTTCCATACTCTTGTGGATGTGTTTCCGCACATCCGGACGATCCCCGGCGAGCACCGCAACCTTTTCCTGGCGTCGGCGGTGCGCGAGGTGGCCGACCTGGACCTGGACCGCATGGTGAAGCAGCTTGAGGAGCGCGGGGTTCAGGCCGAGGGCGTGGTGCCCTGGCATATCGAAAAAAAGCTGCACGAGGGGTGGCGGCAGTGGTTCCGCGACTATATCCACGGCGCCTCGCGCGGCATTAACCGCGATTTCAACCCCGTCGGGCTGTACTATCACATCACGCACTGGAACTCCCTGTACGCGCCGGCGTTCGGACGGATTTACAACCGCTTTGAGGATGCCGGTCCGGGCACCGTACTGCCGGGCCTGGCGCTGTTCACCGTGCTGGTGGTCCTGCTGAACCTGCGTCGCAGAAAGGGGAGCGGGATCGGCGTGCCCTTCGCCATCGTCACCACCGGTTTCGCCGGCATGATCTTCAGCCTGGTCGTCATCTTCATGTTCCAGGTCACCTACGGCAACGTGTTTTCATGGATCGGACTGCTGGTCGCCTTCTTCATGGGAGGTGCGGCGGCCGGAGCGCAACTTGTCACATGGCTGCTCACGCGCATCGGGGATGACAAGCGCTGGTTCCTGACCGTGGAGGCGGCCATCATCAGCTTCACCCTTCTGCTTCCGCTGGTGTTCCTGGTGGTCCATCCGCTCCTGGACAGCCCACTGGCCTTTGATCTGTTCCGTCTTCTCTTCCTGGCGCTTTCGATGATTGCCGGGATGCTGGTCGGCATGCAATACCCGCTGGCGAACAATCTGCTCCTTCGGGGTCGGAAGGGGGTAAGCCGAACGGGCGGAATGCTGTACGCATCCGATTTACTGGGTGGATGGATGGGCGGTGTCGCCGGTGGCGTGGTGCTGCTGCCCGTGATGGGCGTGACCGGCACCTGCCTGACCGTGGCCCTGCTCAAACTTTCCAGTTTCCTGATCACCGCCGCCGAACCCGAAAGGCGGCACAAAGAGATACTGCCATGACAAAATATCGCACATCCACTGAAAAACTTAGCATAACTACGCCATCCACAAGAAACATGAGCCGGCGGTGTTTCCTGGGGCAGACCACTCGTTTCTGCTGCCAGGCCGGACTCACGGCCATGGTCTTCGGGAACCTTGCGACCGGCGTGGCTTTTGCCGAAAGCGGTGCCGGGGCGCTGCAAAGCCCGGCTGGAGGCAGTGCCGGTGCGGATGGCACGCGGCTTTTCGACCGGGATTTCGT
>SKWQ01000181.1 GCA_007128855.1 Balneolales bacterium | reverse complement strand
TGGACCAGAGGGAGCGGTTGTTGTCTGTGCTGCCGCTGTCGCATGTTTACGAATGCACCATTGGCATGGTGATGCCGTTGCTGATCGGAGCGGCGGTGTACTATGTGGACAAGCCCCCGACGGCGCCCGTACTACTGCCGGCGTTGCAGCAGGTGCGCCCCACCGTGATGAACGTGGTGCCGCTCATCATCGAAAAGATGTATAAGGGGCGCATCATGCCGGAGATCCAGAAAAAATGGGCGATACGCACGGCATATAAGATCCCGGCAGTCCGAAAAATGATTCACCGCAAAGCCGGCAGGAAGCTGATGAAAACGTTCGGCGGTGAGCTGCGTATGTTTCCGATCGGCGGCGCATCGATCGCCCCCGAAGTGGAGCGGTTCATGCGTGAGGCGAATTTTCCCTACGCCGTGGGTTACGGCCTGACGGAGACCTCTCCGCTGGTGGCCGGATGCAGCGAGAAAAACACGCGCTTGTACTCGGTCGGGAAACCGGTGCCGGAAGTGGAAGTGCGGATCGATTACGAGCAATCCGGCGAGGAGCACAGCGGTGGGTCCGGGGAACGGAAACCCCGGCACGGCAATGGCAAAGTGGGGGAGATCGTCGTACGTGGACCGAATATCATGAAGGGCTATTACAACGACCCGGACCTCACGGCAAAGACCATCGACGCGGACGGTTGGCTGCGCACGGGCGATCTCGGCGAGTTCGACAACGACGGATACCTGTACATTCGCGGCCGCCTCAAGAACATGATCCTGGGTCCCAGCGGGGAGAATATCTATCCCGAAGGCATCGAATCGGTACTGCATCGGTCCGATTATGTGCTGGAGACACTGGTCTACAAGCAGGACAACAAGTTGGTGGCCCGGGTGCACCTGAATTATGAAAAACTCGATGAGGAGTTTGCGGCCAAGGGGCTTTCGCAGACGGCGATCCGTGAATTCGTCAAGGAACTGCTGATCACGCTGCGCAATGAGGCCAATGCGAACGTGGCCTCGTTCTCGCGGATCAGCGAGGTCATCGAGCAGACCGAGCCGTTTGAAAAGACGCCGACCCAAAAGATCAAACGCTACCTGTATGTGAGCGACAACTGACGAAAGTTGTCAATGCTCTTCCGTACTCGCCGGCGTCGGATCCTTGCTCACCTTGTACCGCTTGATCTTCTTGGTGGTGGTTTTCTCGAATTCGTCTTCGCGGATGTAGATATTCTGGATGCGCTTGAATGACGTCACCTGTTTGTTGATCTTGTCGATTTCCTTGCGGATCACCTTCTCAATCCATTCCGCGGTGATTTCTTTATTTTTGGACTCGGCCCGTGCTATGAGCGCTTCCCCATCCACCACGATCTGGACGGCGATTTTTTCCGTGTACCCGCTTGTCGCCTCGCCATAGACCATGGATTCCTGGATGTACGGGCTCCGGTTGACCAGGTCCTCCAGTTCTTCGGGATACACGTTCTTGCCGTTGGCGGCAATGATCACGTTTTTCTTGCGTCCGCTGATGTGGAGGAACCCGTCCTTGTCGATAAAGCCCAGGTCACCGGTGCGGAACCAGCCATCATCGGTGAAAGCCTCACGGGTGGCCTGTTCGTTTTTGTAGTAGCCGGGCATGACATTATCGCCGCTGGTTATCACCTCGCCGACACCGTCTTCGCCAGGATCGAGGATTTTCAGTTTGATGCCGGGAAGCGGGAGTCCGGCCGCCTCGTCCTTGAAGGCCACGATGCGGTTCAGGGCCAGGATGGGCGCGGTCTCGGTGAGGCCGTATCCCTGCACGAACATGAAACCGAAGCTTCGGAGTCCGGCCGCGATTTCCGGATCGGGCGCCGCCCCGCCGGCAATGAACAGCCGTATGTGTCCGCCGAATTTCCGGTGCAGCGACCCGAACAGTTTTTTCCCGGGGTTCTTCATGCCCAGTGACTTGAGGGTTTTGGCCAGTCCGATCATCGGCGGGACCAGCACCCGCGTGGCCGCCTTCTCCCGGATCCCCTTTTTGATGTTGCGGTACATTTTTTCGAACAGCAGCGGGACACCGAGAAGGATCGTCGCCTTGCTGCGCTGCAGGTCGTCCGGGATGGTTTTCAACGACCGGGAAAAGTAGATCGAGCAGCCTTTGTAGAGCGGACACAGCAAGCCGCAGGTACATTCGTACGTGTGATGGATCGGCAGCACGGACAGGAAGCGGTCCTCCGGATAGAGCAGGATCATCTGCACCATGCCCATCAGATTGGCAACGATGTTTTTCTGCGAAAGCATCACCCCTTTGGCCCGACCCAGCGACCCGGAAGTGAACACGATGATGCCCATTTCCTCCGGATTTATTTCCGGCATCGGACGGATTTTGGATGCGGGTATCTCATTCATCATTTCCGTCATCGACAGGAAATCCTCCTCCCTGGAGCTGAGATCCATGTGGATGTAGTGCTTCACCTTTTTGAGCGAGCTGTGGGCCGACTCGAAATGCGAGCTTACGACGCCCGAGAAGACGATTGCTTTGGCGTCGGACTCGTGGATGATGTTGAGCACCTCCGTTTTGTTGAGGTTGCGGTCCACCGGTACGATGACGTAGTTGTAGCATGCCGCGGCGAGGTAGGTGATGCACCACTGGACGCGGTTTTCACTGATCACGGCGATGTGCGAGCGCTCCTTGAGGCCGAGTTTGTGAAGTGCGGTACCGAAAATCCGGACCTTTTCAAGGAGCTGATCAAAGGTGACTTCGGGAATCGGGGTTTCGTTCAGGTCGATGAGGGCCTTTCTTTTGCCGAACTGCTCCGCCGATTGTTTGAGCATGTCCTGTAAGGAGACGATGGTCCTCGTCTCGAAGAGAGGAAAATCAGTATTCATAATAAATACCTGCGCTTGAGGGGGAAAAATAATTTGCGGCGGTTACCTGTTCCGCCAGATGCAATCTAACGGTTCGCCCGCACTTTGGAAAGCGCAATCGTATGCGAAGAAAGGAGCTAACGCACGTTTACATTTGACCGGCCTTTTGACGGACAGCACTCCTGGTAGGTCCGGATTGTGTTGGGTCGGACGGAGCCGTGAAGACAAGTGCTGGAGAGCGGGAGCCGGTCAGCAGAAAAAAACAGGACACTCCACGTCGGTACAAACCGTTTTGTGAGTTGTGCTGCATGCCGTAACTTTCCTTTTATCGTGAGATGCGCCGCCTTGAAATGACCTTCAACATGTTTATGGACCGGTATACTGCCATCGTATTGTTCTGCATTGTGTTGCTCCTCGTGGCAGTGGCAGGGATCCGTCCGGCCGCTTCACAGATCGTGGCACCGCCCGAGCAGGAGCCCGGCGACTCGGTGGTCACGCATATCGTTCCGGCTGCTGCCTACGCCTCGGATATCGGCCTGTTGGGAGCGGTCGCCATAAGCCGCTACCGCTATCATCCGCAGGCAAGTCCGTTTGTGTCGCTGACGGAGATGCGCCTGCAGGCATCCACCAAGATGTACCTGGACCTTCGCGTGATCTACGAGCATACCGAAACCCTGGGAAGGCCGATCCGGTCGAAATGGACACTGCGTACCGAACGGCACCCCTACGACAATTACTTCGGAATCGGGAACAGCACCGTTTTTGACAGCGATATGTGGCGCGACCAATATTATTACTATGACGTCATGCGTGCCGATTTCTCATGGCAGGGACGCAAAAACGTTTACCGTCCGCTGTACCGGGAGGCGACCCTGGACGTGACGGGCTACGCCGGCATCGGCTACGAACAGCCGGTCGAAAACCGGGACAACCTCATCAACGATGATCTGCCGACAGGCATCGGCGGAGGATGGACGAACCGCCTCGGAATCGGGATGATCTGGGAGAATCGCGACAACGATTATGCCGCCACAAGGGGCAATCGCTTTGAAATACGGGCGAAATGGGCGCCCCCGTTCCTGCTTTCCGACTACCCGATGGCGCTGATCGATGCCGATATCCGGCAATTCGTCACCATTCCCACGTCGTGGCTCCATCCCGTCCTGGCATTACGGGCCGCCGGTTCGCACGCCTTCGGCAACATACCCTATTGGAACATGCCCTACCTGGGCGATGATCAGACGATTCGGGGCTACCCCGTTTACCGCTTCCGGGGGGATGCGGCCGTGTTCTATAACATCGAACTGCGCACCTGGCTTTATGAGCACCCCTATCTGGAGTTCAATTTTGGGATCCACGCTTTCCATGACAGCGGACGCGTTTTTACCGCCGGAGACGGTGTCCGCGAGCTGTTTCGCGACTACCATCGAACCTTCGGTGGAGGCATCGCAATGGCCCTGTTCGACCCTGGTTTCATCGTGAGGTTCGATGCGGGTTTTTCGGAGGAGATGTACCGCCTCTACATGAACATCGGATACATGTTTTGATTCCGCTAATTCTGCGCGAGTGAAATCCACCTTTTCGAGGGGATGGCCGGTCAGAGATGGATGTAGGTGCAGCCGTCGCCGCCCTCCTGGATCGGGGCCGACTCAAAATGCTTTACGTCGCGACGTGAAGCCAGGTGTTCGTGGACCAGCTTGCGCAGGATCCCGTCGCCTTTTCCGTGGATGATGGTGAGCTGCATCACACCACGGGCAAGGCCCTCATCCACAAAATGCATGACCTCCTGCACGGCTTCGGGGCCACGTTTTCCGCGGACATCCAGCGAGCCCCGGAAGGGTTTGGCGGCGGGCCGGTCGCTCCCGGGCGTCGTCATCTTGTAGCCGGTGGTGCGGCGGACTTCCGGCTTGCGGTCGGATCGTACCAGGTTGTCGAATCCCGTCTTGATGCGCAGCCCATTCACCTCGACTGTGGCCTGTTTGCCGCTCAGTTCGACCAGCTCGCCCGTCATGTTGCTGTCGATCAGCCGCACTGCATCCCCGGTCTGTGGGGGCCGGTCGGCATCGGGGGCCGAGCTTCGCTTCGAGCGCTGCCGTTTCCGCTGCTGCTTTTGCTGCACCTGCCGGTCCAGCTGCTCCACTTCGCGGCGCTTCTCCTTCAGTTTCTCCTTGTCCCGCTCGGATGCCGCCCGGATGGCTTCCTCGATTTTGCGATTGGCGTCGCGCAGAAGCGCTTCGGCCTCCTCCGCGGCCTTGGCGCGGATGCTGTCCCGCTCCTCGCGGATACGCGCCAGCCGCTTGTCCAGCTCCTCCCTGGATGCCTGCCAGTCGCGCTGCTGCAGGCGGATCTCCGTCTTTTCACGCTGCAGGCGCTGCGACTCCTGTTCCAGGCTGACGATCAGCGACTCCATCCTGTTCTTGCTGGATCCGACCCAGGCGCGGGCGCGGCGGGTCAGGTCGCCCGGCAGCTCCAGCCGTTCCGCGATCTCGAAGGCGTAACTGCTTCCGGGAATCCCCTTCTGGAACCGGTAGGTAGGCGAGAGCGTCTGCTGATCGAATTCCATGGAGGCATTGCTCCAGCCGGACGTTTCGTGTGCAAATACCTTCAGGGCGCCGTGGTGGGTCGTTATGATGCTGCGCACCCCTTTTTCCGACAGTATCTCCAGGAATGACTGCACCAGGGCCGTACCCTCATCGGGATCCGTGCCGCTCCCCGCCTCATCCATCAGGATCCAGCTGCCCGTTCCGGCGCCATGCAGGACCTGTTTCATCCATGTAAGCCGGGATGAAAACGTGCTCAGGTCCTGGTCGATCGATTGCTCGTCGCCCATATCCACATACAATCCCCGGATCACCGGGAGGCGGGCGCCCTCCTGTGCGGGTATCGGGATGCCGCACTGGGTCAGGATCACGGCCATCCCGAATGTCTTGAGGGTTACCGATTTGCCGCCGGCATTCGGTCCCGTGATGATGATCCCCTGCTCTTCGGGGGTCATATCAAGATCCAGGGGCACCACGTGCCGTTTTCCATCCGAAAACTTTGAGTGTTTCATGAGCAGCAGGGGATTGCGGCACTCCCTGAGGATGATCGAACCGTCATCGGAGACTTCGGGAATGGTGCCATCCCAGCGCATCCCGAGCCGCGCGCAGGCGTGGATCAGGTCGATCTGTCCGATCCGCGCGGCATTTTGGGTGAGGATATCGGCCTTCTGTCCCACCGCGGCCGTCAGCTCCCGGAGGATCCGCTCCACCTCCCGGTTCCAGGCCGATTCCAGCTCCCGGATCTCGTTGTTCTTCTCGAAGACCTCAACCGGCTCCATGTAGACCGTCTGTCCCGTAGCCGACGTATCGTGGATCAGCCCGTTGACCTTCCGCTTGTACTCCGCCCGGACAGGTATGACCAGCCGCCCGCTCCGCATCGTGGCCTCTTCCTCCGCGGTCATCCCTGCCTCCCGGCTCTGCTTGAGGATGCGCTGCAGTATGGTCCGGGCCGCCTGACGCTGAGAAGCCAGCTTCCGGCTGATGCGCGAAAGTTCGGGACTGGCGTTCGGCCGGATCTCCCCCTTCTCATCCACCACCCGCCCGATCTGCTGCTCCAGCTCCTTGTCCGGGATCAGCCCCCCCGCAATACGCCACAACCGGGGCGCCGGCTCTTCGTGCCGCGAGAAAAAAACGCGCAGCAGCCGTGCCGCCGCCGCCCACATGCCGATATGCGCGAGACTCCGTCCGTCCAGGACATACCGCTCCACCCGCGACTTCGCCAGCGCCCCCGAGACATCGTGCAGCGTCTGTAGCGGCGGCACCTCCGAAGACGACACCAGCCCTGTCATCTCGGCCGCCTCCTCCAGCCGGCGGACCACCTCCTCCCGGCTCCCGGACGGGGCCAGTGCATCCAGAAGCACCTCGCCGGACGGGGTCGACAGGTATCCCGACAGGGCTTCCCTGATTTTTTCAAACTCGAGTTTTGCCAGGGCAAATTTGGGCAGCGCCATAACTGAAATGAAAACAGGAACCGGGTTGCTGATTTTGTTGAAATCGAATCCGGGGCAAGATACAAACCATTTAAAACAGATTTTCAAAGCAATGGGCTTACCGGTATATTTTCTGCCGATGATCGTTGAAATACTCATATTGCTCGTAGCAGGCGTACTCGGGGGATTGATCGCCGGACTCTTCGGACTGGGCGGCGGCATCCTGTTTGCCCCGGTGCTCCTGTTCCTGTTTCAGTCATCGGGTGTGCCGGAACCGGTGCTGTGGACCGTGGGCACCAGCCTGCTCTGCAATTTCGTTGCGGCATCGAGCAGCTGCCTGAAGCATTTCCAGATGGGGAACATATTCATAAGGGAAGGGCTCACGACCGGCCTGTTCGGCGTGGCCGGCACCTTCATCGGACGTTTCATCGCCACCTCGCCCTACTACAGCGAGCGCGAATTCATCATCTTTTTCACGCTCATCCTCGGCTACTCCGTATTCCATTTTCTGGGCAACAGAAAACCCCGCAGTCTTGAAACGCCCGTGGAGACAGCGCCCATGAGATGGCATCACTTCACGCTGATCGGTCTGGCATCCGGTATGCTGGCCACGCTGGCAGGCGTCGGCGGCGGACTCATCATGGTGCCCGCCCTGACCATCATCCTGTCGTTCGGATTCCGCAAGGTCGTCAGCATCTCGTCACTGGCCATTGTGATGATCACCTTTTCCGGGTGGATGCAGCTGGCGATCCTGTCACCGGAATCCGCCGGCTATTCCGGCTGGCACATCGGGTTCATCGATTTTGGGGCCGCCCTTCCACTGATTGCCGGCAGTTTTTATGCGGCCCGGCGCGGCGTCCGGCTGCTGACGGTCATCCCGCTGCGGAAACTGGAAATTATCTTTTCCGTGATCCTGATCTTTGTCGCCGCCCGCCTGCTGTACGGGCTGCTGTGACCCGGTCCGTCAACTCACCCGGTCCTTGTCCACGAATATCCCGGTCCGTCAACTCACCCGGTCCTTGTCCACGAATATCCTGGTCCGTCAACTCACCCGGTCCTTGTCCACGATCTCCCGGATCTTCTGCTTGAGAATCTCCATGTCCACCGGTTTGATCAGAAATCCATCCGGGTTGGTCGCTTCGGCCTGTTTTCGGGTCTTTTCGTTGGCGTTGCCCGTCAGATAGACGACAGGAACGGTTGAGAACTCCCTTATCTGCTTCACCGTCTCTATCCCGTCGATCTCTCCCTTGAGTTCGATATCCATCAGTATCAGGTCCGGCTTCTCTTCGCGCGTGTACTCAATGGCTTTTTCGCCGCTCTCCACCTTGCCGGCGACCTCATAGCCCATGCGGCGGATCTGTTTTTCCAGGAGCATGGAGATGATGTAGTCATCTTCCACCAGCAGGATCCGCTTCATTTTGACATTAGGGTAGATGGCCTCGACGGCCTGACGCAGCGCTTTCAGCTGTATCGGCTTGTTGAGATAGGCCACAGAGTTGAGCGCCAATGCTTTGCGGCGCACGTCCGGATCCTGGAGCGCAGTCACGAACACCACCGGGATGTTGAAGATGCCGGTCAGGCTCTGTGCCGCCTCAATGCCGTCCAGTTTGCCCTCGAGCAGGATATCCATCAGTACCAGGTCCGGCTTGAGCTCCTTCGCCTGCTCAATGGCCGCCTCACCCGTCCCCACTTTGCCCACCATCCGGTATCCCAGGCGCTCGATCTGCTTTTCAAGCACATACGATGCGATAAAATCATTCTCAACGCAAAGGATATCGATCATCTGATATGTTTTGTAATATGCGGGGTGTGCCGTTCTGTAAATGTCCGGTTATGCGAAAGGCCGGACTGAAATAAATGTATTAAAAAAGAAGTTACTTTGAGGAAAAGGTCAATCCAAATTAGAAAATTTGAATAAAAAGCGATAAAACGCTGATTTAGATTATTAATCTTTAATATTACTAAATTCGATGACAAATCCCGGAGAAAAACGGTTCAGCTTCCTGAAACCCGCCTGATCTGTATCATGCGCTGCTGCCAGTACGGTTCGCGCAGCCGGTCAATGGTCACCCCGCGCGAGGTGGAGGCATGCATGAAAAAATCGTCCCTCATGAGTATCCCGACATGGTAGGTGGTGCGTCCGGTCTGGAAAAAGACCAGGTCGCCCAGCCGGGCCGAGCCCGGGGAGACCCGCCTTCCGATCTGCATCTGCTCCCGTGTGGTGCGGGGAATGACAATCCCGTTGGCATCCCTCATGACGATCTGGACAAAGGAGGAGCAGTCGATGCCCCGCCGGGAGTCGCCGCCCAGCCGGTACGGTGTGCCTTCCCATTTGCGGAACTCCTGGATGAGCCGCGCTTCCGCCGGAGAAGCCGTCTGCCGGGAGGACCCGCAGGACGATACCAGCACGGCTGCAAGGAACAGCAAGGGTAATAACCAGTGACGAAGGGTCCCGAAATGCAATGCTGCGGATAGTTGAAGGTTGGCCGAGGAACGGCAGGTTATTTTGAAACAGCGGGAATGACATCGAGTTGGTCAATGACACGGATGGCCGGATCCGGGTTGCCCATCACGTAAAAATGCAGCCCGGGAACACCATACTCAAGCAGCTCGCGACACTGTTTCACCGCCCACTCCACGCCGATGTCGAGCGACCGGTCCGGATGCGAGCTCACCTCCGCCGTCAGCGGTTCCGGTATGCTGAGATGGAAAACCTGGGGCAGCGATGTCAGGTGCCTTGCCGTGGTGAGTATCTTGAGCCCCGGCACGATCGGCACCAGTATGTCCGCATCCCGGCACATTTCCACGAACCGGAAATAGTACTCGTTGTCAAAAAACATCTGGGTGACGATATAGTCCGCGCCGGCATCCACCTTCTCCTTGAGCCGCGCAATGTCAAACGACAGGTTCGGTGCCTGGAGGTGCTTTTCGGGATAGCCGCCCACGCCGATGCAGAATTCCGTCTGCTGCGCGTCCATCAGCTCCTCGAGGTAGACCCCGCTGTTCATGCGCTTGATCTGGCGGACCAGGTCCACCGCATACTCGTTGATCCCGCGGTCTTTCTGAACCGGTTTCTGGTACCCGTGATCGTCGCCCCGGATGGCCAGCACGTTCTCGATGCCCAGGTAGTTCAGCTCGATCAGCGCGTCCTCCGTCTCCTCTTTCGTGAACCCCTTGCAGATAAGGTGCGGGACCGGGTCCACATTGTAGCGGTGCTTGATGGCCGCACACAGCCCGATGGTGCCCGGACGCTTCCGGCGGATGTGGCGCTTAACCGCTCCGTCGGCCAGCTCCTCATAATAGGCCTCGGCGGCGTGGGAGGTCACATCGATGAAGGGGGGATGGTACTTGCGCAACCCGTCCAGGGTCTCGAAAACACGGTATACCGATCCGCCCCGCTTGGGAGGGATGATCTCGAAGGATATCAGCGGATCCTTGGCCTTGTCGTAATGTTCTGTTACTTTCATTTGTATGCTACAATTCGTGTGGACAAGTTTGTAAATTACAGATATTATCCGAAAGAGTCATATCGTACCGGTTCACCCTCACCAGACTGAAAATGAGACAGCTCCTAGTTAACGTCGATCACGTTGCCACCCTCAGGAACGCCCGCGGGGAGACGGTCCCCGATCCGGTCAAGGCAGCCATCGTCGCCGAAAAGGCCGGAGCGGCCGGTATCGTGTTCCACCTGCGTGAAGACCGCCGCCATATCCGCGATGA
>SKWQ01000272.1 GCA_007128855.1 Balneolales bacterium | reverse complement strand
TTGAATATGAACTGGCACACACGGCAGAGGTGCGACTTGCGGTTTACAATCTTCTTGGACAGCGCCTCTCCGTGCTCCATGAAGGCATGCAGGCAGCCGGAACGCACCGGGTGCACTTTGATGCTGCCGGCCTGGCCGGTGGGGTATACATCTATCGGCTTGACACACCTGATATGTCCTTCCAGCGGGCCATGACGCTGGTGAAGTAATCGGGAGCAGCAACGAGCCGTACCGTATTCAGCCGGGTTTAAGACAGGGCATAGACCATCACATCTTGTCTGTCATGATTCTTTGCTATATTGCCCAGAACATGCAATCCCCGATCTAACACGACCACCCATGCCATTAAAGAATCTACGAAACTTTCTTCTGCTGTTTGTCGCTTTCACGATAATTGCAACGTCTGCAAATGCCTCCCCGGCAACCAACCAGGAAGACCAGCGGATCCGCAATGCCATCGAATCCGTCCGTAAGGAGATGGCCCCGGACAGGCGGGTGGCCGTGTTCGACATCACCTGGGAAGTGCGCGGGACCAGCGTCCTTCTCAGCGGGGAAGTGGATGACGCCGCCGCCAGGGATCGCGTTCTTAAAGAACTCCGCCAGGCCGGGTTCAGCGATATCCGCGACGACATCGTCATGCTCCCCCATCCCGGACTCGGAAATAATACCCACGGCGTCGTCCGGGTCAGTGTAGCCCAGATGCGCAGCGAACCGCGTTACACCTCCGAACTTGTGACACAGGTCCTCATGGGCACCCCGCTCCGGGTCCTCAAGCGCCAGCGTGGATGGTTTTACGTCCAGTCGCCCGACAACTATCTCGGGTGGATGAGCGCCGGACTTTTTGAACAGAAGGATCCGCAGCGTTTCGATATCTGGGAAACCAGCGATAAGGTCATAGTCACGGTTTACCACGGCGTGGTCTACGAGGAACCATCCACCCAATCCCTTCCCGTGAGCAACGTTTCCACAGGCAACCGGATGAGACTGGCCGGACAAAGCGGTGAATGGACTTCGGTCGTGCTGCCCGACGGCAGGACCGGCCACATCGCCTCCACACTGGTGGAACCCTTCGAGCAGTGGCAGCAGACCCGCGAGCTGACCGGCGATAACATCGCCCGGACCTCCAAAATGTTCATTGGCGTACCCTATCTCTGGGGCGGGACTTCCGCCAAGGGCTTCGACTGCTCCGGCCTGACCAAAATGGTGTTCTGGCTGAATGGAATGGATCTCAGCCGCGATGCCAGCCAGCAGATCCTCATGGGCGAACACGTGGATCCGGGGCCGCGGTTTTCCAACCTGAAGACCGGCGACCTCCTCTTTTTCGGAAGGGCGGCCACAACGGGCACACCGGAACGCATCGTCCATGTCGGCATATACCTCGGTGACCGGGAATTCATCCACGCCTCCTACCTGGTGCGCATCAACAGCCTGGATCCCGAAGCGCCGAACTTCGACCGGTACGAGTACAACCGGTTCGTCCGCGCCCGGCGGCTTATACAATAGCCGCAATTGGGGGTTTTTCCACAAATTTGTATCATTAGACAACTGAATGCACTCAATCCATGTGTTAACAAAATCAAATCCAGATGAAAAATCTTCTATTTCCCGTATTGATCGCATCCCTCCTCTTCGGCCTCACTGCCTGCGGCGACGAGCAGCCCGAACCCGAGCACGTCTATCCGCCGGTCGATCTGCACCAAACCGCCATCTCTCTCGAACAATCCGCCTTTTTTGAAAACCTCTCCGGACTCTGCGGCGAAACATTTGTCGGTGAATCCACCTATCCTGAAGATGGCGACCACGTCCTGGTAGGCACCGAACTGCGCACCCACCTTTCCGAGTGCGACGACAATATGGTCCGCATCGAGCTGATCCGCGACGGTGACTACTGGCA
The DNA here is from genome assembly GCA_007128855.1 of Balneolales bacterium. GTDB lineage: Bacteria > Bacteroidota > Rhodothermia > Balneolales > Natronogracilivirgulaceae > SKNL01. Next base: position 852 of record SKWQ01000272.1, on the reverse strand, counting down.
CGGGGCCTGGGTCGTCGAGAAGCGTGATAACGGCCTGCACCTGTACCACGACCACCTCGGCGAAGAGCGCACCATGGACGATCTCGGCGAGGACGATTACCACGGCTACGGCGGCTACGCCAGTGATACCGGCTCGGCGACCCGCCAGTACTTCGAAGCCGACGACGTCACCGCCGAAATGATTCCGGTAGCAGCCACCAATGTGTGGATGATGGAACTCGACCTGGAAAACGACCGGTTCATCTACTACCTGGAACGCGACGACCAGCCCCGCTTCCGGGCCGAACTCTACCGGCAGTAACAGGTACCGGCAACAACAGGCAGACCTGCCCGGGCACCCGGGTATTCCGATGTGGCACATTTCGCAACGGACGCCCATGCTCCGGGCCGGATTGACTCCATTAACCGAGTAACCGCAAAAGTCCGACAACCTTATGCCGATACTCGACAAGTTCAGCCGCCAGCTCCCAAAAACCCGAAAACTGTTCCGTAAGGAGATCCTGATCCTGCTGGGTCTGTTCGTCCTTATGCTCATCCTGCGAGGCGGGATCGAGATCCGCGACAGCTTCGTGGTGGACCGGGCCCTTCAGTTCGACAACTGGGCACTGTCGATCGCGCGCCAGCCCGACAATCCCGAGTACCTGCGCGGCCCCCACTGGGTGGACGAGGCCGTGCGCGACCTCACCGCCCTCGGCGGCGCAGCGGTGCTCACCCTGACAATCGTCTTCGTCTTCGGCTACCTCCTGCTCAAACAGAGCTACCGGTCCGCCGCGCTGGTCATCATCGCCACCCTCGGCGGCCTGCTGCTCAGCCTTCTGCTCAAGGACCTGTTTCTGCGGGACCGCCCCGATA
>SKWQ01000127.1 GCA_007128855.1 Balneolales bacterium | reverse complement strand
GTCCCTTGCGGAATCGTCAACATCATCCCCAGCGCGATGAAAAAGATCGCCAGGAAGAAGTCGGCCAACGAATTGATCAGCCCCCGCACCACGCCGTTCACGGGAAACGACGACAATGAAACTCCCGCCAGAAACGCCCCCACCACCAAAGGGACTTCCAACAGGTGGGCCAGCCCTGTGAAACAGAAAAAGGTCGTCAGGGTGACGAGCAGCAACGCTTCTTCGTCCAATTTTTTCCTGATGATCAGGTGGGGCATGACCCAGCGAAGGCAGACGTAAGCCAGTGCGAACAACCCCGTCGCCCCGCCCAATCCCACGAGCAACCCGGAGGGGCCGTCCGGCGCCCGGAACAGGACGACCATAAAAACAATGACCATCCCGTCCTGCAGAAGAAGCACGCCGTTGACCAGTCGTCCGAAGGGTTCGAACATCTGCTGACGCATCTTCAGATGCCTCACCACGACCAGTGTGGAACTGGCGCACAGGGCGAGCGCCAGGTAAGCGGAAGCCGTGACGTCGAATCCCATCAAACGCGCCAGGACGAATCCCGCCCCGCCGAGCCCCAGGAACTGGACGACGCCGACGATCACCGCCGCCCGCCTTTGCCGGCCCGCGCGACGGGGGTTGAGTTCGATACCCATGGCGAACGCCAGAAAGGTCAGCCCGAAAATCACCGCCCCGCTCAGGTCCTCCCGATCGAAAGAGAAGCCGAGGTAAGGCAGGACAAAACCGACCAGGAGCAAGACCGGGATCACCGGCTGCCGCAGAAAGCGGGACAGGCCGAACGCCGCAGCCGCGGCCAGCAGCAGGAGCATCAAGCCGGTCATCGGGCGTACCCCCTTCTCTTAAGCTCTTCGACCTGCAACTTTATCCCGTCCACACGGGGCGTCATCACGTAATCGGCCCCCAACTCCACGAGTTCGTCGATCAGCGAAAGGTCGAACCCATGCACCGCGCACCGGATGCCATGGGAACGGGCCCGGTACGCCAGAAGGTCGTTGGTGTCTTCGATCTGCAGCGCCGAGACAATCAACTTCGCCCGCGAATAACCGGCGTCCTCCAGGACCGACAGGTACTCCACGTTGCCGAGCATCGTCTCGCACGGCAACCCCGACAGCTTATTCGGATCCGTGTCGATCGCCAACACCTTCTCCCCGGCCCCGCAAAGGCGTTTCACAATGTCGCGTCCCAACGCGTTCATACCCACCACGATCACATGCCCTTCGCGCTCCCCGGGCGGCGTACCCTCCTCGGTGGCCGGCGCCCGGAACGGACGCAGCCAGCCCCGCCGTCTCACAAACCGGTAGAGTGGCTCGCTGTAAAGTATCATGTAGGCCGACACCGCGATCGTGGTGACGCCCACCACCGCCACCACCGACAGGATCGAGGCGTCGATCAGGCCCGCCCCCACCCCCATGGCCGCGAATATAAAGGAGAACTCGCTGATCTGAGCCACCGTGACGCTGGTGAAAAACGACGTCTTCTCCCCGTACCCCATCCGGGTGATAATGAGCATGAATATGAACGGGTTCCCGATGAGCACGAAGAGCGAGAGGACAACCACCGCCAACCAGTTCTCCAGCGCGGCGCCGAACTCCATTTGAATGCCCAGCGAAACAAAGAAGACCGCGATGAAAAAATTCATCAGGGGATGAACCCGGCGGCGAAGATCGTCGTTGTAGGGCAACTGCGCCAGACTCAATCCCGCGACGAAGGCCCCGATCTCCAGCGACAACTCCAGGACCTCGGCGCCGGCCACAACCACAAAACACCAGCACAGACTCCAGATGAAAATGGTCTCGGGAGAGCGCGCCGCCCAGGCGAAGGGAGCGGGAAGGAGATACCGGGACGCGACCATAACAACGGCCAGAAGCAGAGCCATTCCCCCGAAAGCACGCCCCAGGCCCCACAGGGTGGGGCCCAGTGAGATCGTCTCGGCTGAACCGAGACCGGCGAGAAAGGTCAACACAATGATGACCACGATGTCCTGCACCAGAAAAATCCCGACCGCGATCCGGCCGTAAAGCGAGTTGAGATCTCCCTTCTGATCCAGGAGCTTCACCACCACGACCGTGCTGCTGAAGGTGAGGGCCGTCGCCAGAAACAACGAAGCCATCAGGTCGAATCCCAGCGCCCAGGAAACCAGAAATCCGCCGGCGGCGGTAAACACGACCTGGCCGATCCCCGCCGCAACGGCCACCTTGCCCACGACCTTGATCTTGTCGATACTGAGTTCCAGCCCAACGAGGAAGAGCAGCAGCGCGATTCCCACCTCGGCGATCAATTCAAGCGGATCCGAAAAATCCAAAAACCCGGTCACCGGCCCCAGCACAAGCCCCGCCAGGATGTAGGCCACGATCGCCGGCACACGCACCACCCGCGCCGCCAGCGAAAAAACCGCCGCCACGACCACGATCGCCCCCAAGTTGAATATCAGCGCATCCCCAATCATCGTTGCCGGTCATTCCCTTGAAACAGCAACACCTCTCCTCGCCGCCTGCCGCAAGAAAAAAGCGTACGCAAGACGGATCTCAGTCCTCATTCGTGAGTTTGGCGTTCGGATCATCGGCGGAAGCGCCGATGCTACTACCGCGAGGATGACGAACCCCGTCGCGGTCAAGCCATGGCGCCGGCGGGATCGCCCGGGGGATCGTCGACTTTCTTGCCTTTGCCTTCGGTGGCGGCTTTTTCCTCTTCGCGCTTCTTCTTTTCCTGGTGGACAATGGACGGCGCTTTTTCCACCGGCGAACGAAGTTCACCGTGT
>SKWQ01000133.1 GCA_007128855.1 Balneolales bacterium | reverse complement strand
GGACAATCTCAATGCGTAAGCTTTCGATCGCAAAGCCTGCCCGCCTGTTGCGGGCGACAACATCCTCGCGGGGAAAGTCTTCCAGAGCCAGCTCGACCGCTTGCATTTCCAAGGAGCTGGAGTTCAGGCAATTGGAAATGTCATCAAGGGTGGTTTTGAAACGCTGGAAGTCGACGTTCGCAGGAACTGGAGTTAACGCTGGACGCAGCCAGGATTGGATAGCAATATCCAGCTTTGAAGGGCTCGTATGTTTTTTCACACAAAATTATAGAACCCTTTTTTGGGCCGAAGCCAGGAAAAACCCTGCGTTTCGGTCCATTTTATTTATAGTAAGATTTTGCTATTAAACAGCTTCCGTCTTTGGGACAGGCTCTAGATAATAAATCAACGGTTGATTCTGCGTAAAATGTTGCCCCATTCGGACGAGAGCCACCATGTCGCCGTCGAACCTCTCAAAGTCGCCTCGTCGAATCTTCTTATTGTGGTAGGCGACTCCGAGCCGAGCGAGATTCCGCACCCGGCCCGGCAAATCAAAATCGATGCCGGTCTCGCCCTCGGCTACCCAGTCAACGCCCCAATCGACCGATTCCGCCCGTGCCGCCTCTCCCCGACGTTACAGGCCAATAAGCGGCCGTGACAAACAGAAAAGCAGGGCGTCTTCTTCGAAAACCTTTAGCCAGAACGCGTTTAAAACCTCAGGGTTGACAGGTACCGTTTCTGTACATACTTAAGCTGTATGAAATACACGATGAATCTGGACGCGGATTTGCTGGACCGGGTGGTCGCCGTCACCGGGGCGCGGACCAAGACGGAAGCGGTCACGACGGCGCTGCGTGAAATGGACCGGCGGGGGCGGTTGATCGAACGGCTCCGTGAAGGTCTGGGCGCTTCCGAATCCGAGCTCCGCAGCCTCTTCGATCCCCAATCGGACCCGGCGGTCCTCCGGGTCGCCGAGGAGTCGCAGCCCTACGAAAAACGCAAGTTATGAGCCGGCCCGTTCTCGTGGACAGCTCGTGGTATGTTTCCCGTTGCCGGGATGGCCGCGACCCGTTGCTCGAACTGGCGTTGTTTGCCGAGACACGAGACATCGCGACCTGCGGCCTCGTCTGCGCCGAAGTCGGCCGGGGCATTCGGGAACCCCGTTTCCTCGCCCGCTTCCGCAAAGCCTGGTCCGAAATGTTTTTCATTCCGTCCACACGGGAACGCTGGAGCGCCACCCTCGATATCGCCTGGTCGCTCGACCGGAAAGGCCTCGTTTTGCCCATCCAGGACGTGCACATCGCCGCATGCGCCCTTCACATCGGCGCCGCCGTTCTGACCACAGACGCCCATTTCCAAAAAATCCCGGGGCTGGTGACCGTCGAGCGGCTTGTGTGAGCAACATAATTCCGCTCCATTCGTCCCTTTCCACTCGTTCCCGCAGGAAGCCTGTGAACGGATGGACCATCGGACGCACGGGAACGACGATTGACGAAGAGCGCGAAGAGCGCATATTCCATAGAGTATTACCCATGAGAACTCCCATATTACTCGCTGACGATCTGGCCGAACGCTTCCGGGAGGCGGCCCGCGCCCGCGGTCAAAGCTTGAGCGCGTTCCTGGCGGAAGCGGGAAGAAACGCGTTAAAAAACGAACCCTCCGGCGGGAGCAATGAATTCACGTTGGTCACGTACGGTTCGGGCGGAACGCGTCCGGGGGTGAACCTGGATCGCGCCGGTGAGCTCATGACCGCAGAGAATGAAGACCGCTATGGAAAATGAGGCTCTGCGACATTAATGTTTTCGTTTACGCCCACCGCCCGGATTCCAGTGCCGAGCATCAGGCTTATGCCGAATAACTGCGCGCTATGCCTGAATTGCCGGAAGTGGAAACCACCTGCCGTGGAATACGGCCGCATCTTTGCGGACGGCGCGTCACCGACTGGATCGTGCGCCAGCCGCGGTTGCGCCGGCCGGTGGATGGCGCCCTTGCGGCTTTGCCGGGGCAACAGGTGGAAACGGTCGGGCGGCGGGCGAAATACCTCTTGATCGGCTTTCCTTCGGGCACGGCCCTGGTTCATCTCGGCATGTCGGGAAGCTTGCGGCTGTGCGCCGGCTCCACCCCCTGGCGCAAACACGATCATCTCGCACTCGTTCTGGAAGGCGATCGGCACCTGCGCTATCACGATCCGCGCCGGTTCGGATGCTGGCTATGGACCGCTGACGACCCCGCCGAACACCCGTTGCTGCGCGACCTCGGGCCCGAACCCCTCGACGGTGCATTCGACGGCGCCCGCCTCAAAGCCGCCTGCGCCGGCCGCCGCCGTTCCATCAAGGAAACTCTCATGGACGCGCGCACCGTGGTCGGCGTCGGCAACATCTACGCCTGCGAAGCCCTCTTTATGGCCGGAATCCACCCCGCCCGGGCTTCCGCGCGCATCGCACCGCAACGCCTGACAAGACTGGCGGACGCCGTCAGGAACGTGCTCGAACACTCGATTCGCCAAGGCGGCACGACCCTGCGCGATTTCTTGCGCGAAGACGGATCGCCGGGCTATTTCCGCCAACACCTCCGCGTTTACGACCGCGCCGGCCAACCCTGTTCCGTTTGCGGCGCAAGCATCCGCCGCACCGTCCTCGGCCAACGCTCCACCTACCATTGCCCTCGCTGCCAGCGTTAACCTGAATGCTGCTCGGTTAAGAATATCGTCCGATGCCGCGGGCTCTGGCCTATCACGGATTTTTTGACCACAGATGGCTCAGATGGGCACAGATTCAAAGACAACG
>SKWQ01000268.1 GCA_007128855.1 Balneolales bacterium | reverse complement strand
GGTGGTCGAAGATCTCTGCCTGAATGTGCTCGAAAAGCGCCCACTGGGTCGTGTTGGCAAATGTGTAGATCTGCAGGGGGAATCCCTGAGAGGTAGGTTCCAGTTGTCGCACCAGCGTCAGCAGCTCCTTGTTGGTCTGTGGATGATGCTTTAGATACTCGAGTATGTAAATGCGGAAGGTGCCGATATTGGTAAGCCAGCGGCCGTTGGTGATGACACCGCTATTCTTCATGTTTTTCTGGTTGTAGGTATTTACCTCTTCGAGCTTTCCGGTGATGTAATCCCGCAGCAGGTAGGACTCCTTGAGATGCTCCACCTCGCGAAGTGTCAGGAAGCGGATGCTCTGGATGTCGATCAGCAATGAGCGCATGATGCGCCGCCCGCCGCTTTCCTGCATGCCGCGCCAATTCAAAAAGCTGTGCTCGAGAAATTTGTGGGTGGGGATGCTTGCGATGGTCTTGTCCCAGTTCTGGACCCGTACGTTGTTCAGGGCTATGTCAATGACGTCACCGTCCGCTCCAAACTGTTCCATCTGGATCCAGTCGCCGACGCGGATCACATCGTTGTTGGTCAGCTGAATGCTTGCGACCAGCGAAAGCAGGGTGTCCCGGAATAGCAGCAGGAAAAGGGCGGTCATGGCCCCGATTCCGCTCAGGAAGTACCATGGCGACTGATTGGCCAACTGGGCGATGATCAGGATGATAGCGATGATATACAAGATGACCTTCAACAGCTGCACATAGCTTTTTATGGGCTTGCGCTGATTGGCCTCCCTGCTGATGTAAATGGTATGGACTGAAGAGAAAAAGGCATCCAGGGTGCGTACAACGACCAGGATCATCATGGAATTGATCAGCCGAATGAAAAAACTGAGCAGATCCTCAGGCAGATCGGATACCCAGTCGAACCCGATGTAGAAAATCAGCAGGGGCAGCAAGAACAGGGCCCGCTGCGGCACCCTGTGCAGCATCAATGCGTCGTACCAGGGATGCTTGGCCTTCCTGCCAAGCCGGGTGAACAGGCTGATCAGCCAACTCCTCACGATCACATGGAGGAAAACGACCAGCAAGGCAAGCAGGATGATGCCGACAACCGTATCGGCAATCGGTGTCTGGAGATTTTCAGGCAGTTGCGCAACCACCCAATCGATGAGATTTTTCCCCGTTACTTCAAACTCTTCCATAAATGATTATCTTACAATTTCGGTCATGTTTACAATATTATCAAAGTACCGAATGATGCCAGCACTTCAAACGCCGCATTGCCGTGGCATTTGACATTCTAATGATGATACGGACATTATGAAAAAAATTACCCCTAAATCAGCGATTATTATAATCATTGCATGTTTTGGACTCGTGGGGTCCGCCGTGAGCCAGACGGCCGGACAAGACAATGACCCCTATCCGGCCTACAGGCTGACCGGATTTATGGAACAGAACTTCACCCACGAACAGGATGCCGATCCGGAAACGGCCTTTTCCCTGTACCGTGCCCGTGTGGGTGTTGCCGGAAGGCTGAACGACTTCATTTCCGTGAATATCGTGGCTGGCGCCGTGGAACCACCGAACCGCAGCCCGCAGCTGGTCAACGGATTTGTCGATTTTGACATCCATCCCATGTTCCAGCTTCGGACAGGTCAGTTCCTGGTGCCTTTCGGGCTGGAAGGGCCTGAGCCTGTATTCCTCAATCCGGCCGTGGAGCGGTCAACGGTCATCCGGCGGATGAACTATTTCCGCATGTTCCGCGACGTGGGGATCCAGGCCAGCGGCTCCCAGAACGGATTCAGCTACGCCATCGCCCTGGTCAACGGAACCGGCGCCAACGTGGCCGAACGCATCGACCCGAAGGACCTGCTGGGACGGTTCGGCTACCAGGCCACCGACGAGCTGGACCTGGGTGTCTCGTTCCATGTCGGCAAATCACCGACGCCCGCCACCGAGCCCGACCGGTTCCAGCTTGGGGTGGATGCGACCTGGCGTTCCGACCCGCTGCTGATCCGAGGCGAATTCATCTTCCGCAAGGACGAACTGCCCGGCGACAACAGCGACCGGAATCAGCATGGAGGCTATGTCCTGGCCGGATATCATTTCAACGAGGAGCTGCAGGGCATCATGCGGCTGGAAATGCACCGGCCCGATACGGATTTGGATTTCGGCGACTCTGCGCTGACCATCCTCACGGCCGGTCTCAACTATTACTTCCAGGGTAACAACCGCGTTTCCCTGAATTATGAAGTCCGCAGCGACCGGAGGGAAAACGTGGACCTCGGAAACCTCCTGACCGTGCAGATGCAGATCGTACTGTAAAGGATCACGGGTGCCATTCCGGGCCTCCGGTGCACAGAAACAGACCATTTCCACAAAAACAGGATGATATCGGATGAACACGATCGGTATTCGACATGAGGACAAATACGCCCCGGAGCGCCGAACCCCGCTGGTGCCGCTGGATGTACGGTCCCTGACAACGGAATCAGGGATACCATTCCAGGTGGAATACTCACCCAAGCGCGTGTTCACGCAAGAGGAGTACGAGTCCGCCGGCGCAACCGTCACCGGTGACCTTTCCGGTTGCGATATCATTATGGGCGTCAAGGAGATGCCTGTAGGTTACTTCCGCGCGGGAAAAGCGTATGCCTACTTCTCGCACGTGATAAAAGGCCAGCCGCAGAACATGCCGATGCTCCGGGATCTGATGGATGCGGGAGCGACCCTGATCGACTATGAGTGCATCATGGATGCGAAGGGCCGCCGCCTCATCTTTTTTGGCCGCCATGC
>SKWQ01000221.1 GCA_007128855.1 Balneolales bacterium | reverse complement strand
GAGTGTAATTTGTTTATTCATGACGATAGCTGATAGTTTAGGTTCGTTGTATGTGATAAACGTAATCGGGATCGAAAACATTCTTAAATCGTGATAAATTTTACGGAATAGCTTTTTTTTGATTATTATTTTTCTACGCAAGCTGGTCAGGAAGCTACTGAGGAGAGCGGGGCTGCGGAAGGGCAAAAAAAGCAGGTGTAAGCATTGTTCAGGTAAGGCGTTTTTGCGCGTTGCCGCCCTTATGTGCGGCGGGGTTGTGCCGATGGACGGAAATTCCATACATTGCCGTCCAGCTTCGGCAATTCCAACAAGTTAAAAACAGGGGAGGAGACGCACGATGTGGGAAAAGTTGAAAGGGAATCCGGCAATCGCATTCTATTCCGTAACGGTATTTCTCGGTCTGTCGCTGCTTGTGACCATCCTGGTCGACATCTTCAATATTTTCGGGATCAAATACTGGATGGTGGAGAACCTGACCATTCCCTATTTCTGGTTTTACTGGTTCTCCATGCCTGTGGAAAACCCCCTGCAATGGTATCTGCTCGGTTTGACGCTCATCGTGTTCGGCAGCAATGCCGGACGGGCATACCGGGATAACGACCGCCAGGCCGGCCCCTTCTGGCTGCTGCTGTCCGTCGGGACCATGTTCATGCTGGTGGAGGATGCCGGTGACGTGCGTCACGCCGTCCGCAAGATGGTGCAGGGCGCGGCAGGCGAGGGAAGCTACGGCTATGCCGGAACCCTGTTTGAGCTGGGTTATTTCGCGGTCATCGGCCTGATCATGCTCTATGCCGTGTGGCACTACCGGCACGTTTACTGGCATCGCACGCGCATGCGCAACTACCTGCTTGGCGGATATGTGTGCTACGGACTGGCCGTATCAGCGTCATTTATCGGCAGCGCCTTTCATTCGATCATCGGTTTTACCGTGTATGAGAAGGTCGGGGAGGTCATCCTCAAGGGACTCTTCGTGCGCGACCAGATCACCATGGAGGCCTATCAGGTGGCCAGCGCGAGCAGGAACGTCGATTTCTTTTTCATGGACCGCATGGTGGAGGAGTCCCTGGAACTGCTTGGCGTGGCGGCGCTGCTCACGGCCGGGCTGTTTTTCTATTCAAAATACCGGGGGAAGGTAACCGTGGATCAGGAATGAAAATTCAAGTTGCATTCCGATGGCTGTTTTCAAAGGCGATGCCGGTCTTCATGGTTGGTGTCGTTGGTATTATGTGTCCCGCCACGCACACGGCTGCCGCGGGGCCGGGCGGACCGACCACCGAAACCAGGGTGGGCCTGTCCCACACATTTGCCACCCCGCAGATGCCCCTCTGGCTGCACGCCAACCGGGACGGACTCATACCGCTGAATTCCCGCAACAACCTGCTGCTGTTCGGTGAACATCATGCCTCGTTGCTGCGTCCGTCTGACCTGGTGGAACGAACCAGGGCCGGCCTGGATGCCGGGTTCCGTCTGGATGCGCGCATTTCCGACGGCGAAAACCGGTTCGGCTTCAGCGAGCTCTACCTGCATTTCCGGGCCTTCGGGTGGCAGCTCAGTGCCGGACGCTTCCACGACCCGATTGGGCTCGGCTCGGATGGTCCGCTCACCACCGGGTCGATGATGGTGAGCCGCAACGCGCTCCAGCCATTCCGGCTGCGCCTGTCCACACCCGGATTTGTGCCGGTCCCGCTCACCGATGGGGTGGTATCCTTCAGGGCGGGCTGGTCCGAGGCGGTGACCACCGACGACCGGTTTGTCGACCGGGCCCGCATCCACCAGAAATACCTGTACCTGAAAGTGCGGCCCGTGCGCGAGGTGCACCTGAAGGCCGGCATCGTCCACAACCTGATGTGGGGCGGCACGCATCCCGAACTGGGGCGGATGCACGGCTCGGTCCGCGACTGGCTGAACGACGTGTTCATCCAGGGTGACGAGGATGTGTTCGGCAATGTGACGCCGCTGGGCAACAGCCTGGGCGCCTATGATTTCGGCGTGGAATACCGGGGCAGGGAGTGGTCGGCCGGCGCCTATCGCATGTTCTACATCGAGGACGGGGAGTCGCTGCACCTGCCCAATCCGTGGGACGGCTCGTGGATTGCCTGGCTGGACCTGCACGATCCGGAACGTCCGCGACGGCCCGTGAGCTACATCACCTATGAGCACGTCAATACCAAAAAGCAGGATGCCGATCCCTGGGACGCCATCGGTCGCGGCCGCTACTATTCGCATAACGTCTGGAGGGACGGGTGGGTCCACCACGGACAGGTGCTCGGGACCCCGCTGATCCTCATCGATCCGGACCGTATCGGACCGAGGGACCGCAACCTGGTCAACAATATCGTCCTGGCGCACCATCTGGGGTTCGCCGGGCATATCAGCGACCGCTTTTCCTACCGGTTGATGGCCACCTACTCGCGCAACTACGGCATCTGCGATGATCAGACGTCGGGCCGCAGCTGCAACGGTTCGCCGGGGGAGCCGGTGCAGGAGCGTGAGGATTACGTGCCGTTTCACGAGCTGCGCCGCGACCGTTACTCCTTCCTGCTGCGCCTGGATTTCCCGTTGGGGTCGTCGGCTGCGGTCATGGGGAGGGCGTCATCCACTCCGAATAGTTCAAGCGGGCTTTCGGGGATCGGGTTGGCCCGCGGGATCCGGATGCACATCACCACCGCCATTGACGCGGGCGAATTCCACCGCAGCCCGCGGCTCGGACTCGAAACGGGTCTGATTCTCTCCCTCTAAGGGACCCTGAACGCCCTTCCTGCAGGGTCATTTTTCCATTTTTGTCAGTATT
>SKWQ01000217.1 GCA_007128855.1 Balneolales bacterium | reverse complement strand
ATGCGTGCTCTATGAACACCCTGCGGTATTCACGGGCGGAACCGGCAGCGTCCCGGTCGCCCCTGACGGCTGCCGTCATGGTCCGCACTTCGTTGCGGGCCATCCAGGGATCGACGATCTCAGCGGAGCGCGTGATGCCTCCGGCCATGTTTTCCGTCACCATCCGGATATTGCCGGCAGGCACGCGTTTGGCCATCCCTTCCAGCACTTTATGCAGCACGGGCAGGTAGGGAAGGTCGTTTTGTGCCAGCGAGAAGGCCGGACCGACCATGCCTTCGAACTGCTCGGGCGACACACCGCGCTGCTGCGCCCGGTCGATCAGGCTTTCGAGGCGCCCGGCATCGATCCCGGCCGTCGTTCCCTGCTCCAGGACGTGGCGGTATTCCGCGGCCTCATGCTGGGCATGCACGGTTGTTATGAGGGAAGCGGAAAAAACCGCCACCAGGAATGCGGCAAGGAATCTCCACTTCCACCCGCCCGCGCTTCCGGTCTGTTTGTTATGGTCTAAACACATTCTGAATTCCTGTTCTTTTTTGTTGTCAATAATAGTTTTCAATTTCATTTCTCTCCATGGTCAATGAACACCCTTCCGTTCTTGCCACCGAAGCCATCGCTCACGGTAGCCACTTCCGCGGGAAAATCCAGCCATTCCAGGCTGCTGTTGTCCCGAACCCCTATCTTATACTGATGCACCCCATCCGGCAAGTCCAGCTCGGCCCGGAACTGGTTCCTTCCCGTTTTTTGCATGGGGATCCCGGGCAGGTCCCAGTCGTTGAAATCCCCGGTGATGTAAAGCCGGTCGTCCCCGCTGTAGCGCAGGGTCACGACTTTCTCCTGACCGTTGCGCCGGTTCCATTCCAGCGACCGGATAACGCCTTTGCGGACCCGCTTGGGTGACAGCGCCACCTGGACCCCGACCGAAACCTGGTAATCCGGCTCCACCTCGTTGTCCTGGCTGCTGAACCAGAGCAGTCCGGCGGCCGATCCCGTGACCGACACGTTGCTGTGAACCGGATAGGAGGCGGTGAGCGTGGTCCGGTGAAAGCGGTCCTCCAGGGCAACCACGGTGCCGTTGCCGGCCATGACGCTCCCGTCCTGCGGTGCGCCGATCCCGTTTTCCGGGCTCAACTGAAACTCCTGCGAATACTGCTCGATACCGGTGGTGAGTGTGACCGCCATCCGGTTCCTCAGGAAATGTGTTGCCGAGATGTTGCTGACGAAGCCGTCGCCCGGACTCGTGATGTTCCCAAGTCCGCTGAAAAATCCTGCCCTGAGCCGCCAGCGGTAACCTGGCCAGTACTCCACCGCCAGACGGTAGGAGTCGCTCCGGTTCCGGATGTCGGCGCCACTGCCGGCGCCATTACTGGCCCCATTCTCAGCACCATTCTCAGCACCATTCTCAACGCCGTCAACAAATCCGGCCACCGAGTGCCAGCCGGTGCCGGCATGGAGTTCCACTTTGGCAAACGGCGAAAAGGCCCACTCCGCACCCACCTGAAACCACTGTACGTTCCGGTAGCGCGATCCGGCAAAAGAATGCAGCCCCCCGGAAGCCCGGGCGGTAAGCGATGAGGTGAGCCGTCTGCGGTACGTAGAACTCAGATAGCCCCCGCTCAATCCATCCCGTTCGCCAAAAAAACGCAGGAAGTAGCCGGTTCCGTTGAGGCTCACGCTGTTGTTGGCATCGGCCCAGCGCAGCTGCACAGCGGGCGATACGGCGTTGAACACCGAAATCAGGCTGCGGTCCCAGTCCGGCACAAACGGATTCAGGTAGATGTTGGATACGTACCCGCTCTCGGCCGACAGGAAGATATCGGTCGCTATCCGCTGCGAATAAGCGTTATGCCCTAAGGTCATCAGCGTTGCCATAATGATTGCACTGAGCAGGTATCGCATCACAAATTGATCACCGCGTTCCTGTTTCCAAATCCGTCGTCAATATATCTTCCGGCCAGCGGGTCGGTCGCCCAGCGTTCGCCGTCCTTCAAAAACATGTACCTGTGCTGCCCGCGTTCGAGCGGGATGATGCCCGTCCACGCCACATCGCCGTTGATGTCCTGCCGGGTGAGCGTGATGGGTTCCCAGTCGCTGAAATCGCCGGCCACGGCCACCGATTCGGCGTCGCGGTCCACATAGACAAAACGCATCAGCACCCGGTCGTGGTGTTCTTCCACGATCTGCCGGACCGGCACGGGAACCGGCTGCGCCTCATCCTGGAGCGAAAGGAACATCACGGGCGTGAGCACCAGCAAGATCAGCAGTGCGGCGGCGATCCCGGCCGACCACACGGGCCGCAGCATCACCGGCCGGGGCTGCCAGAGCCGCTGGCCGAGGGAGCGCACATCGGCGGGACCGGTGCGCGCCGTTTCCTTCTCTTCCGGGGTGGATGCGGACGGTGCCGTTTCCCGGCGGTCGATGGCCTGCATCACACTGTCAGCAAACCCGTCGGGCAGGGCGCTCTCCGGCAAGCCGGAACGCAGGCCGCGACGGGAGTGGCTGCTGCTGCCGGCTGCGGAACGGTCCGGGGTCCCGGCCGGCCTGTCCGAAGCCAGCTCCTGGCGCAGCTTCATGTCAAATTTGAGCAGGGTCCGCAACTCCGGATCTTCGGCAATGGCGATCAGTGCCAGCCGTTCATCCTCACCGGAAAGCTCGTCGTCCAGATATCTTTGCAACCACTCTTCCCTGTCAAAGCTCATAACACATCCTCAAGATAGGTTTTCAATTGCTTGCGGGCCCTGTGCACTCTCACTTTCAGGGCGCCCACCGGCACGTTCAGTTCCTCGGAAATATCCT
>SKWQ01000176.1 GCA_007128855.1 Balneolales bacterium | reverse complement strand
TCCCGGAAAAATACGTGCTGATGGCACTCGATCCGGGATACCGTCCCGACCGCGCCCGGCTGATCGACGACTACCTGGAGCACAATCCGACGCGCAACCGTCCGCTCGACATGCTCCCGCTGTTTGCGTGGCTGGATGAGGACCGCGTTTACAGCCGCCTGAGCGATGAGCTGATACGCGCCCGCCCCACCTTCCACTACCGCCTCCCCAACAGTTCCATCGACGACCCGGAATGGACGTTCTCAAAAGAGTGGAATGTCTGGGTGCAGGTGGAGCGCCTGGCCGAATCGGAACGCACGCGCCAGGACATGCAGGAGCTTTATGTGGAGCGCAAACGACATCCCGTCAAAACCTGGACCGACACCTGGCTGCGCGAAATGCGCACCCGGATACTGGATTAGGGGGTGGAAATGGCGCGCTTCAGCACAAAACCGGTGGTCTGGGTTTCAGGTCCGGACAAAGGCGGGACAGCCGCGTGGCTGGCGACCCGGTACGCCGTGCGCCGCAGCGGCGGCAGGGCCATGCGCGTTACCCCATCCAACAGAGAGAAAATCAGGCGGAAAACATTTCGCAGAACCGGGGTGGATGCGCCTCACGCCCTGATCATCGGCGGCGGGGCGGACATCGATCCGGTGCGCTATGAGGACCTGATCACCGACCTGAAAAACATCCGGACCACTCCCGATCCGAGGGAACCGAAGGGCCAGCGCTGGCACACGCTTGTGCTCGGACCGTTTTTTACGTTGCTGCGATGGCTCTTCAGTGCCGGACCCATCTCTGTGGACCAGGCCCGCGACGACCTCGAGTGGCAGCTGCTGGAGGATGCGATCGGTGCCGGGATCCCGGTGCTGGGTATCTGTCGCGGCGCCCAGCTGATCAACGTCTTCCACAAGGGCACCCTCTACCAGGATCTGGCGACATACTACCGTGAGCGGCCAACCATATCCACCATATATCCGCGAAAAGAGGTGCGTCTGGATCCGCAGAGCCGCCTTTTCGAAATCCTGAACGGCGAGAGGATCCGGGTGAACAGCCTGCACAACCAGGCGGTGAAGGATACCGGCGAGGGGATTGTGGTGGTGGCGCGGGAGTTGCCCGGGAACAATGTTGCCGCAGATGATGCCGGAAAGATTGCGGATAATTCAGAAAATAGGGAGGGCAGTTCCGTAAGCAGGGAGGGCAGTTCCGCAATAGGTACGGACAGTTCCGAAGGTACGGACAGTTCTTCTGTCGAGGGCGCTGACGTGAAAGCTAACAGTGGTCATGGCGGGCAAACCCATGGGACTGGCAGTTCCTTACAGGGTGTGGCGCAGGCAATCGAGCACAGGGATCATCATTTCATGATCGGGGTGCAATGGCATCCGGAGTACCTGCCCCAGGTCCATTCGCAAAGACGGTTGTTTGATGAACTGGTACGATGTGCTATTTTGCACCGGTCGGACAATAAACGGAACCAGATGGAATGATGAACGAAGAGCCGGAAAAGAGCAGGAAGGATATGGCGGAGGAACGGAAGTTGTCCGGGCAGGAAGCGGATTCCGGCAGGGAACGCGGGCCTGATCCGGAACCGTTTGCGGCAACGGAAGCGGATGCGGAAAAGTCATCGGCAAAGGGAGCAATTGCACGAGCGGAGCCTGAACCGAATAAGGAGCAGGATAACGAACCGAATAAGGAGCAGGATAACGAACCGAATAAGGAGCAGGAGCTGCGCGATGAGCAAGGCCACCGTTATCTTTCGCCCAATGCGATCAATGCGTGGCGCATCTCCGGCGCGATTGGGTCGCTGGTGTACTGGCTCATTCCGCTGGGATACGGTGCGCTTTCCATGAGCGGCGACACGTGGCCGGAGTGGCCGTCGTACGTGCTCGGAGCATTCTTCCTGACCTTTACGATCCTCGAAGGCACGGTGATTCCGTGGATCCGGTGGAAGCGGTGGCGTTACCATGTGGACCACAACGAGATCGACCTGCGGCACGGACTTTTTGTGGTGACGCGCACGCTTATACCGATCAAACGGGTGCAGCACGTGGATACGCGGCAGGGCCCGGTCTACCGGCAGTTCGGCCTCGCCTCGGTCACGGTGACCACGGCCGGGGATACGCATGAGATCCCTGCCCTATCCGAACCGGTGGCCGATGACCTGCGCCGGACCATTTCCGAGTACGCCCGAATTGCCCGCGAGGACCTGTGAAAAGAGCCCGGCAATGACAGAGCAACCCCAAACCCCGGAACAACTGCCCGGCTCATCCCGTGAGCCGACACCGCTGCCGTCGCGTGATGCCGGTTCCGAAATACAGGATGGCTCGGGGGCGGACAGCGGGACGCAATCCACAAGAACGGATAATGCGCATTCCGGGGTGCCGATCAGCGAGCCGAGACGCCAGCACCCCGTTGCCACGCTGACATTTGTGTTCCAGACCCTGAGGGAACTCATCGTCCCGATCATCGTAATCTTTTTCCTGGGTCAGGGCGGCAACTCGCCTCTGTTCACCTGGTGGGGGATTTCGCTGATGCTGTCCGTGCTGCTGGTGACCGGAATCGTGAACTGGATGCGCTTTACGTGGCGGGTGGAGGAAGGCGAGCTGCGTATCGAGCAGGGGTTGCTGGTCCGCAAGAAGCGGTATGTACCGCGCGACCGCATCCAGGCCATCGACATCAGTTCCGGACCGCTGCAGCGCATGTTCGGACTGGTGCGCCTGAAGGTGCTCACGGCCGGCGGCTCATCACCGGAGGCGAAGATCAGCGCCATATCGCGGGGTGACGCGCAGGCGATACAGGATGCGCTTCAGGTGGAGATGCGGAGTCCGGAAACGGCCGAAAGCGAACCC
>SKWQ01000189.1 GCA_007128855.1 Balneolales bacterium | reverse complement strand
GCAGCAATGAGTTCCAAAAAAATGCGTTCTTCTTCCTTAAGTATTTTCTCTTCTGCACCCAATATCTTTTCTTCGTATTCCTTGAGTTCGGGAGTAATGTACCGTTCAGAGTTTACAAGGGTTTGCTTCCTTACCCAGTCATCGGGTACCTTATCTTTATGAGTATTGGTAACTTCAAGAAAATATCCGAAAACATTGTTGTATGAAACCTTTATGTTTGGAATACCCGTACGATCAATCTCACGCTGTCGAAGCTGCGCCAGGTAATCTTTCCCGGTTATGGAAATGCTTCGAAGCTCATCCAGGAGTTCGCTTACACCATCGGCAATCACATTCCCTTTGGAAATTAATGCAGAGGGCTCGGGCATGATCTCACGTGCAATTCTATCGCGTATTCTGGCACATGGATTCAGTTGATCGGCAATAGACTTGAACGATTCCGAATCGTGGTTCATGCATAGCTGTTTGATGGGCTCAATGGCTGAAAGGGCACGATGCACCTGCAGCACTTCCCTGGGGTTTATTTTGCCCACCGCCACTTTGGATATCAACCTTTCCAAATCGCCAATGTTTTTGATGTGTTTGCCCAGTTCTTCAGAAAGATCCTGATCTTTCAGCAGAAGTTCCACTATCCGGTGTCTTTCGCGAATGATTGCCTTGTCCTTCAGCGGCAGCACCACCCAACGCTTGAGCATACGACTACCCATGGGAGAAAGAGTATGATCAAGCACCTGTATCAGGCTGGTGGCATTTTCGTTCATGGAGTGCAGAAGCTCCAGATTGCGGATGGTAAACTTATCGAGCCATACATAACGGCTTTCGTCGATGCGCGAAATCCGGGTAATATGCTGTACTTTGTCGTGTCTGGTTTCAGCCAGGTAATGCATGGCCGCTCCGGCTGCAATAATTCCGTTTTCAATTTCTTCAATACCAAAGCCCTTGTAAGAAACCGTCCCAAAATGCTTCAGCAGCAGGTCGTCGGCAAACTCGCGGGTGTAAACCCAGTCTTCGAGGGTGGATGTGTAGTATTTTCCCGGGAAAGACTCGTGCAGTTCGCGAAGACGGTTTTTCTGCACAACAATTTCGCTGGGGCGGAAGGTCTGGATGAGTTTATCCACGTATTCCCTGTTTCCCTGATCGGTGTAAAACTCTCCGGTGGAAACATCCAGAAAAGCGATTCCGTAAAGGTTTCCCTGCATATGAATTCCTGCAAGGAAGTTGTTTTCCTTATGCTCAAGAACCTTGTCGCTAAATGCAACGCCCGGAGTTACCAGTTCGGTTACCCCACGTTTAACGATCTTTTTGGTCATCTTGGGGTCTTCCAATTGCTCGCAAATTGCCACCTTCTGCCCTGCCCTTACCAGCTTGGGCAGGTAAGTATCCAGGGCATGATACGGAAAACCGGCCAGTTCAACATAGGAAGCTGCCCCATTGGCACGACGGGTAAGCACAATACCAAGAATTTCCGATGTTTTTATGGCATCCTGACCAAAGGTTTCATAAAAATCGCCTACCCTGAAAAGCAACAATGCATCAGGGTGTTTCCCCTTGATGGAGTAATACTGTTTCATCAGGGGTGTTTCAACTACCTTGTCAGAAGTTTTTGCCAATTTTCTGTATTTTTAATTGGCAAACCTACGCATTTTTTTCCTTTTTCGGAACATCGTTTATAGCATACTGAAAACCTTGGCCAACACTATCATCCTATTCACAAGTATCAGATTTCAAATGTTTAAGAACGTTAAACCCGGGCATTATCCATATGTTAATTTGGTCAGCCCTCTCATTTTCCTTACTTTTGAAAATCAATTACTTTTTCAAACAAAAATTTATATCATGTATTTTTCAAAAAAATCACTTAAAGGACTATTTACTTTTTTATTCATAACCCTATTTAGTCTGGGTTCATTTGCCCAGGTTCCCATGCAGGCGCCCGCTGCAGCACCCGCCGATTACAGCGATGCTGAACTCAGACAGTTTGCCGGTGCCGTACAAAAAGTACTCAATATCCAGGAAGAGAGTCAGTATAAAATGATGGCAAGTATTGAAGAGAGTGACCTGACTGTTGATCGCTTTAATGAAATGCTTATGCAAGGTCAGCAGGAAGGAATGGAAGCAATTGAAGCTACTGAGGAAGAAATTACAGCATTCAATAGTGCCATTAACGAAGTACAGCAACTCCAGCAGCAAATGCAGATAGAGATGATGGAAGCTATCAGCGAAGAAGGGCTGGAAGTGGATCAATATCAGGGCATTATGCAGGCTTATGAAACAGACCCTGATGTAAGAGAAAAAATAGATACCTATTTTGCAGAAATGGAATAGAGGAAATCTGATTTAAAACATATTATTGAAAGCCGGTAGCGTTTTGCTAGCTGGCTTTTTTATTGAAGTTATTTTAGTTTCCTTTTGGCTGATAATTTTAATTTCGGTTACCACGCATATGCCACAGGTGCTTCGCCACCGGGTCCGGGAAAAATCTCATCCAGTTTTTTCAATACTTCTTCATCCAGTTGAATATCTGCAGCTTTGACAGCACTTTCAAGTTGCTCAATGGTTCGCGGACCGATAATGGGCGCTGTCACAATGGGATTGTGAAGCAACCAGGCCAATGCAACTTCTCCCGGTGGATGACCGATTTTTTTACAAAGCGCTTCGTATCTTTCAAGCTGGTCAAGTTTTTTTTCTACCTGCTTCGTATAACTCTCGTCTTTACGCCTTCCAACCTTATATTTACCAAGTGCTCCACCCAGAAGTCCACCTGCCAAAGGACTCCAGGGAATCAATCCCAGTCCGTAATGTTTGCATGCCGGAATAACTTCAAGCTCAAGCATACGGTTATC
>SKWQ01000280.1 GCA_007128855.1 Balneolales bacterium | reverse complement strand
TCCGTTCGAGGCCGGAGACGCCGGCATGCCCGGTGAGCGCGCGAAGGTATTCGAGGTGCTTGTGGAAAAAATCTGGGATACTGACCTCCTTTGAGGAGATGCTGATCTTGCGTGCCAGGGCGATCAGATCCCTGCGTATCAGTGCAAGCGCCTCCTTGCGGAGCTCAAAGAGTGTGTGCGCGGTGACTTTTTCGGTCACGAACGGGTGTCCGTCCCTGTCGCCGCCGACCCAGTTTCCGAAGGAGACTCCCGGCAGCCGGCCGGGATCTCCAATAAGTGCGGGATCAAATCCGGTGTATGTCCAGGCGTCACGCAGGCGCTGGTCCAGAAGCGGGAGCACTACCGGGAAGACATTCTTGAGGTAGTGCATTACATTTCGCAACTCGTCCTGGATCGACGGTTTCTGCAGGAAAACCTGTCCCGTCTTCCAGAGCCGGCTCAGCGCGACCTTGATTTCCTCGGCGATCTGTTCTCTTTCGTTGGTGGTCCAGACCTGGTTTTCGCGCTTGACCATCAGCAGGTAGATGGCCCGCAGCTGATCGATCACCGTAGAGCGTTTTGATTCGGTTGGATGCGCGGTGAGTACCGGTTCGATGCAGATATCCGGAAGCGCGGCGGCGATATCCTCAGCCTTGTGCCCCGTTTTTTTCAGGTCGTGCAGGATGCGGCCCCACAGACCGGATATACGCACCGGACCGTGCATGTTTTCGAGTTTCCTTCGGAGCTGAACGGCCGCATTTTCCTCGACGATGGTGATCAGCTGAAAATAGAGTGAAAACGCCTTGCTCAGTTTGTCGGGGTCCGCTTTGGCATCATGGTCGCCCTCAAGCTTCCGGATCACGTCCTCTTCCCCAAGGTCGCGGAGCATGTCGATGAAGCAGTTTCGCAGGTAGGTGATGTCGTCCTGGATCTTCTGCAGGTCGAGGCTGTCGTCGGTGGTGCTGAAGTACATGGGCTTTCTTTTTTCCGTGGGTTGTGACGGTGAGGGGGTGCAGGCGGCATTGCTGCACCTCAAAACGGACGTCCCAATTTACGAATTTTGGAATATCCGTTACAGTATCACCAGGGAATTACGGGGGCCAAAGGGGGGGAGCCGGGAGATGGTCTTCCGTAGCCGAGGACAGTGCTCCATGGTATTATAACGGAGCGCAACGCTTTACTTTACCGTCAGCGATTCAGCAGCCTTCAGACATATCCGTTCATCATGACATGGCGGTACAGCTGCTTGAGACCATGCACCTTGAAGTCCCACCAGAGGCGTGTCTCGCGGGTGGACTGGTACAGCCACTCGTTGACCAGGTTACCCTTGAAGTCGAACTCAAACATCATGCAGCGACCGTAGCGCGTGAGGAGCGGACATCCGGATGTGCCGTCATACAGGCTGGCCGGTTCCCTGTCCAGCGCAAGCGAAATGAGATTTTCAGCGACTACGGGTGCCTGCTTGCGGATGGTGGCGGCGGTTTTGGGGGCACCGGTCGCCGCGCAGTCACCTACCCCGAAAATGTTGCTGTAGCGCCTGTGCTGCAGGGTTTCACGGTCCACCTGCAACTGCCCGCCAATGCCCTCGGCGGTAAGCGGTCCTTCCCGAAGCGGTTTGGGTGTGCGAAACCGGGGTACGGGATGAAGCAGGTCATACTTCTGGCGCACTTCCCGGGTGGATCCGTCCGGCATCTGATCCTCGAAGATGGCGGTGCGGGTGGATACGTCGATAGCCCGAAGATCCGAACGGTAATGGTTTTGGATGCCGCGCGCTTCGATGAGCGGAGTGACGGCAGCGTCGACTTTGGGCACTGCCGGGAACAGGGAAGTATGATTGGTGAAGAAATGCACGTCCATACCGTCACGTTTTCCATTGGATCGCCACAGATCCTCCGACAGCCAGGTGATTTTCTGAGGGGCGCCGCCGCATTTGACGAACCCGGCCGGATAGGTGAAAACGGCGTTTCCACCCTGGAATGACTTCGCCATCTCCCGGTATTTCATGCCGGATTCCAGGTTGTATATGGTAGCTGCATGCGGTGTCTCAATAGCCTCGGAAAATCCTTCCACCGAAGCGGGGTTCACTTCCACCCCGAGTCCGACCACCAGATAGTCGTATTCCACATAATCTCCGCTGCCGGTTTTGACACGGTTCTTTTCCGGCTCGAACGCTGCCACGTAATCTTTGACCCAGCGCATTCCGGACAGAAACAGTGACTCCTGGTCGAACAGTACGTCCTCTTTCTTGTACACCCCGGCGGCGACCAGCGTGTATCCGGGCTGGTAATGGTGGATGGATTTGGGTTCGATAATGGTGACGTTGGCATTAGGGACGGCGCGCAGCAAGCGGGCAGCCACCGTAATCCCCCCGATACTGCCGCCGGCAACCACAAACCGCACATTGCGCAATTTTGCCGCGTCAGACGATGATATCCGCAGGCTTCTCCTGTAGCCGTAAAACCCGGTGGCGCCACCGACGGCCACCACACCGGCGCCGGTGCCAATGTATTTCAGCGCTTTCCGCCGGCTCATTTTGTTATCAGCGTCCGGCCCGGACATATTTTTTTTACTATCGTGGATATCCGTGTTCATCGATTAATAAGTTAAGGTAATGCCCGACCATTGGGATTGACCAATCGGTTATTGTGCGGAAGCAACGAGATTTACACCCTGCTGGATGGAACCAATTTACAGACTGCCGGGAGACTTTTTGCTGCTGGGAAAAAGAAGCTGGACGAACGAATTGTAATATATCAATAACTGTATATGAACACAATACGATTTACTCAAGGAACGTGATCGCCGGCATTCCGGTTCGTGTCGGGCGGTTACCTTATCTGGGTGAAGCGGGTGGATGAGGACTGACCCACCCCGTCACACCGCGCCCTGGTCTATCATTGCGTCGGCCACCTTGACAAATCCTGCCAGGTTGGCCCCTTTCACATAGTCTATCTCGCCGCGCTTGTCCTCGCCGTAACGGACGCACTGCGAATGGATGTTCCGCATGATGTAAAGCAGTTTTTCATCCACTTTTTCCCGCTCCCACCGGAGCCGCAGGGCGTTCTGTGCCATTTCGAGTCCGGATGCCGCCACGCCTCCGGCATTGACCGCCTTGCCGGGTCCGAACAGCACCTTCTTTTCCTGGAACAGGTGGACCGCCTCGGTGGTGCAGGGCATATTGGCCCCTTCGCCGATATACCGGACCCCTTTGTCGACCAGCTTCCGGGCGTCATCCTCATCCAGCTCATTCTGGGTGGCACAGGGTATGGCCACATCCACCTCCCCGGGCAGGCTCCACGCCCGTTCACCCTCGAAATAGTCAATTTCGCTGAATTTTTCCGCCATTTCACTGACCCGTCCCCGGTCCTGGTTTTTTAATTTCATCAGGAATTTCAGGTGTTTGGTCGTGAGTCCGTCCTTGGCATAGATGTATCCCGAAGAGTCGGAAATGGTAACCACCTTGCCTTTCAATTCAATGATCTTCTCCGTGGTGAACTGTGCCACGTTTCCGGAGCCGGAGACGGCCACACGCTTGCCCTTGAAGTCATCCTTTGCGGTTTTCAGCATTTCGACCATGAAGTAAACGGAGCCGTAGCCGGTTGCTTCGGGACGGATGAGGGAGCCGCCCCAGTTGAGGTCCTTGCCGGTGAGCACCCCGGTGAATTCGTTCTCCAGGCGCTTGTACTGCCCGAAAAGGTACCCGATCTCCCGTTTTCCCACACCGATGTCCCCGGCGGGGATGTCCGTGTACTTGCTGATGTGCCGGTGCAGTTCGGTCATGAAACTCTGACAGAATTTCATCACTTCGCGGTCGGATTTTCCCTTGGGGTCGAAGTCGGCCCCGCCCTTGGCGCCGCCGAGCGGCAGGGTGGTCAGTGCGTTTTTGAAGATTTGCTCGAATCCGAGGAACTTGAGGATGCTCAGGTTGACGGACGGGTGGAAGCGGAGCCCGCCCTTGTAAGGGCCGATGGCGGAGCTGAACTGGACCCGGTAGCCGCGATTGACCTGGATGCATCCTGTGCGGTCGACCCACGGCACCCGGAACATGATTACGCGCTCGGGCTCGACCATGCGATGCAAGATGTTGGCCTCCTTGTACTTGGGATGTTCTTCCATATACGGGATGGTGATCTCGGCAACTTCCCGCACAGATTGCAGGAATTCCGTTTCATTCGGATTTTTGGCCTTCACCTCGTCCATGAAGTCGTTTATCTGGGATTCAAAAGGAATGCTCATAAGCCAATTATTTAAGGGAAAATTTTATGAAAATAAATGTACATCGTTCAAGATGCATCGCTGCTATTTTCCTGGTAGGAATGTTATCTGCTGGTCGGACATCGGGGGCAACAGGGGGGATCTTACGCCCTTCATTTCTGGCGGGTTCACATCCACCAGACCATTGATACACCAACGTTAAACGTTAAAAACAGTCAGTTCAATATAGGGAACCTGTGGTGTACGTTCAAAAATGAGGATGGGTTTCCGCTGATATGCCCGGGGACGGTACTGGAGCTGAAGGTTATTCCGTAAATCCAGGAAATGTTTGAGTCCTCCCTGTGAATCCCCTATTTTCACAGAGCCAGTTACAGTGCCGGTTCCGTTGCCGGAAGTGGGGAAATCGATCGGCACCCGTAATGCAAATGACAAGTTTTCCAATGCCTGCCAATGGCTTGCTTTGGAGGTAATAAACAAGCGAACATATGAGTGATCAAAAGAAGAAAAGACTGACGACAACAGCGGGTAACCCGTTGCCCGACAACCAGAATTCCAAAACAGCGGGTCCGCGCGGGCCGGTGCTGCTCGAGGATTACCAGCTGATCGAAAAACTCGCGCATCAGAACCGCGAGCGCATACCGGAGCGGGTGGTCCATGCCAAGGGGTGGGGCGCCTTCGGTACGTTTACGGTGACCAACGACATTACGAAATACACCCGGGCTTCCATCTTTTCGGAGGTCGGGAAAAAAACCGAAATGGTGGCCCGCTTTTCCACTGTTGCCGGTGAATTGGGGGCGGCGGATGCCGAGCGGGATGTGCGCGGTTTCTCCCTCAAATTCTATACGGACGAGGGCAACTGGGACTTGGTGGGCAACAACACGCCGGTCTTTTTTGTGCGGGATCCCTACAAATTCCCGGATTTCATCCGCACCCAGAAGCGCCATCCACGCACCAACCTTCGTTCGCCAACTGCCATGTGGGATTTCTGGTCGCTGAGCCCGGAGAGTCTGCACCAGGTTACCATCCTGATGTCCGACCGAGGCATTCCCGTCGCACCGATGTTTATGAACGGATATGGTTCACACACCTTCAGCTTCTGGAACGACAAGGGTGAAAGGTACTGGGTGAAGTTTCACTTCAAAACACAGCAGGGCCACAAGCATTACACCAACGAAGAGTCAAAAAAAGTGATCGGTGAAAGCCGGGAATCGTATCAGGAAGAGCTCTTTGGAGCCATCGAAAACGGCAATTTCCCGAAGTGGAACCTGAAAATTCAGATCATGCCGGAGGCGGATGCCGAAAAGACACCTTACAACCCCTTCGATCTGACAAAAGTATGGCCGCATGGCGATTACCCGCTCATCGATGTGGGCGTGCTTGAGCTGAACCGCAATGCGGACAACTACTTTACCGACATTGATATGGCTGCGTATTCGCCGTCAAATATCGTGCCGGGTATCGGGTTCTCGCCGGACAAGATGCTCCAGGCGCGGATATTCTCCTACGCTGATGCGCATCGCTACCGCCTGGGCACGCACTACGAGGCGCTTCCTGTAAACCGTCCGAAGTCCGAAGTGAACCACTACCACAAGGATGGTCACATGCGCTTTTTCGACAATAATTCGGGAAATCCGGATGCCTACTATGAGCCCAACAGCTTCAACGGACCGGTCGAGGATCCTACGGTCATGGAGCCGCCGCTGC
This sequence comes from Balneolales bacterium, assembly GCA_007128855.1. Classification (GTDB taxonomy): domain Bacteria; phylum Bacteroidota; class Rhodothermia; order Balneolales; family Natronogracilivirgulaceae; genus SKNL01. Next base: position 24,426 of record SKWQ01000280.1, on the reverse strand, counting down.
GGATCTCAGGTGACGCTGACCGGTACAACCATCGCGAGGGCAATGACGATTACACCCAGGCGGGCAATCTGTTCCGCCTGTTCGATGACGAGCAGAAGCAACGCCTGTTCAACAACACGGCCGACGCCATGGGTGGTGTTCCGGAGGAGATCGTGCAGCGTCAGCTGGTGCATTTCCACAAAGCAGATCCGGAATATGCAGAAGGTGTGGCAAAAGCGCTGGGCGTTCAGAACAAGGCGAAGCAGTCGTAACAGCAGTTGATATAAAATGGCGGAACGGTCGGGAAGCCGGCAGCTCCAGAACCGTTCCGCCAGTTATTCCGTGTGCCCATGGATGCCAATGTCTCACAAGCGGAAGAGCAACGCTACGCTGAGCTTCAGCGGATGGCCCTTGATTTTGCACGCATGGGTGAAACCGCTGAGCTGGAGAAGATGCTTCAGGCAGGCATCCCGGTCAACCTGGCCGATGAGAAGGGGAACACCCTGCTGATGCTGGCATGCTACAACGGTGAAGCCGGGACGGCCCGCGTGTTGCTGCAGCATGGCGCCGATCCCGACCGGCGCAACGACCGGGGGCAGACCCCGCTTGGCGGGGTCGCTTTCAAAGGATACACCGAAATCGTCCGCCTGCTGGTGGATGCAGGGGCCGATCTGCACGCGGACAACGGTGCCGGCATGAAGCCGGTCCATTTTGCCGCCATGTTCGGCCGGTTTGATGTGGTCCGTTTGCTCGAGGAGTACGATGCGTCGTTGGACGGACCGGCTGTCTCGGCGGATGGCTCCCGCTCCGGACGCCGGCTGATGCCTGCCTTTGCGCGGCTGGTCGGCCGCATCCGATCGCTTTTCCGCTCCGGAAAATTATCCACCTGACAATTCACCACCATGAAAATCGTAACCAAGGATCTGCACATCGACACCCGCGGGTTTTCAGACATCCATGATCTGACCTCCGGGGTTGATGCGATCATCGGCGAATCCGGAGTCAACGAGGGTTTTTGCCATGTGTTTGCCGTCGGCTCCACCGCATCCATATCCACCATGGAATTTGAACCGGCCCTGGTCAGGGATATCAGGGAAAAACTGGAGGAATTCGCCTCCGAGAACATGCAGTCGCACCATTCGCAGACCTGGGGGGACGATAACGGGTTCTCCCACATCCGGTCGACGTTCATGGGGCCGGGGATCACGGTGCCGGTGCGCAACGGCCGGTGCATCCTGGGAACCTGGCAGCAGATCGTGCTGCTGGATCATGACAACCGTCCGAGGGACCGGCACGTTGTGGTACAGGTTGTCGGGAAAGAGTGACTCCGGTTTTGGGCGGAAGCGCGTATATTCCTGTACATCCAATCGTTTTGAAAGAACGGAACCACCACCAAGCTGAAAAATCATGACCGAAAAACCCTGGCTGATTGCCGAAACGAACTGGAAAACCGTCAAGGAGCACACCTATGAGGTGGCGGTTCTCCCGTGGGGAGCCACCGAGCCCCACAACTACCACCTGCCCTATGCCACCGACAACATCGAGTGCGGTCATGTGGCTGCGGAAGCCGGAAGGCTCGCTTGGGAAATGGGAGCCCGGGTGGCCATCCTGCCGACCGTGCCGTTTGGTGTGCAGACGGGGATGATGGACCTGCCGTTTTCCATCAACATGAATCCATCCACCCAGGAAGCGGTGCTGGGGGATGTGGCCCGTTCGCTGGAAGAGCAGGGAATCCGCAAGCTGCTGGTGCTGAACGGCCACGGCGGCAACCACTTCCGGCAGATGATCCGCGAGCTGCAGCCGGGACTGGATGTGCTGCTGCTGGCCGCAGACTGGTACCGCGCGGCAAACTGGGATGATTACTTCACGGAGCCGGGCGATCATGCGGGCGAGTTCGAGACCAGCGCGGTGATGCACATCCGTCCCGACCTGGTTCGGCCGTTGTCGGAGGCCGGGGACGGTCACGAACGCAAATTCCGGCTCAGGGCGATGAGAGAGGGCTGGGTCTGGGCTCCGCGCGAATGGAGTGAGATCTCCGACGATACCGGTGTCGGCAACCCGAAACTTGCGACAGCAGAAAACGGGGCCCGGTTCCTGGAGGCCTGTTCACGCAACCTGGCCGGCTTCCTCGTGGAACTGGCTGAGGCGGATCTTGACGATCTCTACGAATCGGAGTAGGAAAAATGCCGGCCGGGAAGTGCGAATAAAATCCAGAGCGGCTCGAGGCAGAGGATTTTCCGGTTGCAGTGTCATTGCACAGAATGCGCACATGACCAGTTTATGAAGGATTTGCGCCTGCATTATTGTTATTTTGGACTTCCACTTCAATTTCAGTCATTTCCGGAATATGTGTAATCAGTTGCAGAGATATCTCTTGATCGTGACAGCGGCATTGGTCGTGCTGTATTGCTCGCCGGCAGTACCGGCATATTCTGCCGGGTCATCGGAATGGAAGGCGGACCAGGGTGGCCGCATCATGCCGGAGCGTCCGCTTCCGCGCGAGATGGTCCCGCCCCGTGGTTACCAGCTCTCCGTGAAGCGCGGTAATCGCACCCCGGACGGCCAGCCCGGCGAGAACTACTGGCAGCAGTTCACCGAATATGATATCGAGGCCACGCTGGACACCGAATCCCGCGAACTTTCGGCCACGGCCCTGATCACCTGGCACAACAACTCGCCCGATACGCTCCGGCGTGTCCATCTGGAACTGGTGCAGAACCACCATGCCGAAGGGGTTGCCCGCAATCGTCCAGCCGAGATCACCGGGGGGATGCGGCTACGGGAAGTCGCGGTCAACGGTACCGAATACACCGATGAGCGAATTTCCCGCAACCGGTACACCGTCAACGGCACCCGGATGTCCTTCTGGCTGCCCGAACCCGTGGGGCCCGGCGGTTCGGCTGATATCCGGATCGCCTACGCGTTCACGATCCCGCAGCAGGGTGCGGGCGGACGTATGGGGCACAGCCGCGACAACCTTTTCTACCTGGGATACTGGTACCCGCACATGGTGGTGTATGATGATGTCGTTGGATGGCATCCCGACCCGTATCTCGGACAGGCCGAGTTCTACCACGGTTTTGCCGACTACAATCTGACGATCCACGCGCCGGAGGGGTGGATCGTAATGGCCACCGGGGAGTTGCTGAATCCGGAAGAGGTACTGGATCCCGATGTGCTGGCGCGATGGATGGATGCCCGGCAAAGCGACGATCCCGTCCGGGTCTACACGGCCGGTGGGGACGGACGCGCCACGCTTCAGGCGGCGAATCCCGATGCCGATGCCGGATCTGGAACCGGGACGGATGCAGGGACCGGAACGGATACGGAGTTGGAGTCGGATACCGGTGAGGGTGCGGACTCTGATACCGGTACAGTACTTGACAGCGGAACAGGCACCGAGTCAAACGGACTGCTGACCTGGCGGTTTTCAGCGCGCAATGTGCGTGATGTTGCCTTCAGCGCCACCAGCGAATCACACTGGGATGCCGCCCGGACCCCGGTCGGTGATCTCACGGGTGACGGACAGACCGACTACTCTATTATCAACACCTTCTGGCGGGAAGAGGCCCCGCTATGGGCGGAGGTGACGGCCTACCAGCAGCACGCGATCACGTTCCTCTCGGAAATGACCGGCTTCTCCTATCCGTGGCCCCACATGACCGCAGTAGAGGGCTCTGGTATCATCGGCGGCGGCATGGAGTACCCGATGATGACCCTCATGGGCGACTATAACCTGCGCGGGGAAGAGGCGCTCTATTCCGTTACAGCCCACGAACTGGCCCACATGTGGATACCGCTTATCGTCAGCACGGACGAGCGCCGCTACAGCTGGCTTGATGAAGGAAATACCGTTTTCAGCACGGCAGAGGCGATACTGGAATACCACCCGCATCGCCGGCCCCATCGCCAGACACAGTTCTCCTATGTGAGCGCGGCGCGGCGCGGAGAAGAGGGACCCATAATGCGCCGCTCCGACTACCATTACTCATCTGACCAGTTCCTGATCGCATCCTACCGCAAGCCGTCTGCTGTCCTGGTGGCACTCCGGAAAGTGCTGGGCGACGATGTGTTCTGGGAGGGCTACCGGACTTTTGTCAATGACTGGGCGTTCCGGCAGGCCTATCCGTGGGACTTCTTCCGCACCTTCGAAAGGGTCAGCGGCAAGGACCTCGGCTGGTTCTGGCAGAGCTGGTACCACGAGACATGGGTCCTCAATCAGGCGATCGCTTCGGTAGAAGAGGTTGCCGACGGAACCCGCATTGTCATCAGGGACAAAGGCGAGGTGCCCATGCCCGTTTACCTTACCGTGACGCGGAAGGATGAGGCTGCATCAGAACACGAGATCCCTGTCGACACATGGCTCGGGGGCGTCCGGGAGGCGGAACTGATCGTGCCTTACCGGGATGTGATACAGGTGGAAATCGACCCCGGCCAAAAACTCCCGGATATTAACAGAAACAACATGATCTGGGTGCGAGAAATCCACGACAGGTAAATTTTGACACGTAGTCATTCACTTATCCAATTTGTAATACTATGAGCGACCAATTACCAACTCAATATCACATAGCTGGAAAAAAGCTGGTATGTCCCGTTTGCGATCATGACCGCTTTACCATTCGTCATGCGCTGTTGAACACGAGGGCTACCTCGTTTTTTGGATTTGATTTTCTCAATAAAAAAGCAAAGAACTACGTTTGCTTGAATTGTGGTCACATCCTCTGGTTCCTCCCGCCGGGCGAATGAGGGAACAGGCTGCGATTTCATCAACCAGCATCATCGGCAATCAGCACAGATCGGTAAAAGCAACAAGACATTGGAAAAGAAACTTGAACTCCCCTGGTATTTCAAGCTGACCATCATCCTGGCCGGACTCTCTCTTTTTATCTTTATCCTGATCCAGGCCAGCTCCATCCTTATTCCCTTTCTGTTTGCTGTATTCTTATCGATCCTGCTTACCCCGCTTTCGTCGTTAATCGAGCGGTACCGCATCCACCGTGTGTTTGCATCCATTTTAAGCGTACTGATCGGCATCACTTTCCTGGCCGGGATCATCTTCTTCTTCTACACTCAGATTGTCAGTTTCGCGCAGGATCTGGGGATGATCGAGCGCCGGATCAACGAGCTTTTTGCGCAGTTTTCCGGCTTTTTCAACGCCTATCTGGACGTTGAGCCCGATACCCAGCTGGAGTCGGCCCAGGATGCCATTATCTCATTCCTGCAAGACAATGTGGAGCCGCTTACCCGCGGTGTGATGACAGCGGCAACCACGGTCACCATGTTCTTCCTGATCCCGATCTATGTTTTTCTTCTGCTGCTGTACCGGGATTTCCTGAAGAACTTCTTTATGATGGCCCTTGCGCGGACCGATCGCGACAGCAAGGTGGAGAACGTGCTCAACAAAGTGCGCAGTGTTGTCCAGAATTACATCACCGGCATGTTCATCGTGATCTGCATCCTGGCTGTGCTGAACAGTGTGGCGCTGGCCATCATCGGGGTGGATCATGCGTTTTTCTTCGGCGTGTTTGCCGCCATGCTGAACGTCATACCGTTTCTCGGTCCCATCATCGGATCCATCCTCCCGATCACCTATGCCCTGCTGACCATGGATTCGTTCTGGTATCCGGTGGCCGTGCTGGCTTCGTTCTACGTGATCCAGCTGTTTGAAAGCAACCTGTTCACCCCGTTGATCGTCGGTCAGCGGGTCAGCCTGAATCCGCTCGTGACGCTGCTGGCCATTTTTGTCGGTGGACAGATATGGGGCCTGGCGGGCATGATCCTGTTTATCCCGGCGCTGGCCATGCTCAAGGAAGTGTGTGACGAGGTGGAGTCGTTGCGCCCCTACGGCTATCTGCTTGGCAAGGTCAAGACGCGTGAGGAGACAGAAAAGGAGTATTTTTCGGGACGGTTTCCCAGTTTCAACAAAAAAGAAGAGATTCCGGGATCAGGTGAATACGATGGGGATGATTCCGACAGAAAGGAATCCGCCAGCAGAAAAGCCGGGGAAGATAAGACTGCTTCGAAGAAAACGGCAGAATGAAAGTTCATAAGCAAACCAGCTGCTAATCAAGCAGCGTGTAACTTCATTCACCGCTGGCGTATAGATAGCGTTTGATCTTCTGAGTGGGAGTTTTCTCAAATGGCTCCGGTTGTTCGATGACTTCGGAAAGCCTTGAATAGGAAGAGACATTGGCATTGGTTTCCTCCCGTATGGAAACCAGCAGTTTTTTGATGTATTCGCGCACCTGGGCCTGGGTGAGATTCTGTCCGGTCATCTCTTCGTCCAGCTTTTCATAGTTAAGATGCGCCCGGGCCACAAGCCGGCCATCCTGCTGGAATACGAGCGACTCTAGGACATATTCGGATCGATGCAGCACCGATTCGATGGCTTCCGGATAGATGTTCTCACCACTGGGACCCAGTATCATGTTCTTGAGGCGGCCCCTTATGTAGAGATATCCATCCTTGTCGATAGTACCCAGGTCACCGGTACGCAGCCAACCATCTTCCGTAATGGTTTCAGCTGTGAGATCCGGATCCTTGTAGTATTCTTTCATCATGCCGGGACTTTTGACCAGTATTTCACCGTCATTGCCGCGCCTGTTTTCAGGATCAATGCGGACCATCACATCATCGAGCGGCTTGCCCGCCGAGTACAACCGCGTAGTGGAAGGCGGAGTACCCGTGACAAGCGGAGATGTTTCGGTCAGGCCATATCCGATTGCATATGGGAAATGCGCCTCACTGAGGAAATTCTCGACATCCGGAGCAATTCCAGCTCCACCTATGCAGAAGGTATGGAGCGAGCCGCCAAATGTTTGCTTCAATTTCTCCCCAGCCTTGCGGTTGATCGCCTTACGGAGCAGGGGCACTTTGTAGGCGGTCCTCAGCACCATTTTCTTGCGGATCTCAGGCAAAATCCGGGCTTTGTACATCTTCTCAATGATCAGGGGTACCGAAAGCATGACTGTAGGGCGCACTTCTCTAAGGGCGGGCACAAGGACTGCCGCCGTCGGGGGTTTTCTCAGATAAGAAACCGTCGCTCCGATCATAAGTGGCAATACAAGTCCAAGTGTGCATTCATAAACATGTGGAAGCGGCAGTATGGACAGCATGCGATCATTATGGTTGATTTGTATCATCCGATGGGTGGACAGTGCATTGCCTGTAATATTGCCATGTGTGAGCACTACTGCTTTGGAATGTCCAGTGGTACCGGAAGTGTAAATGATGGATGCCGGGTCATCTTCATCGGCACTTGCAGACGACAAGCCGGCTTTTTGAAGTGCCATGTGCTTGATCCGCTTCAGTTCCCGACTGCCCTCTTCATAAAGACGGCGCAAACGGTCCCTGGACCAGTCAGGGGATATGACGGAGAGATTATCAATCAATATGACAGCACTGAGACTGTTGAGATCAAACTCCTCCACTTTGTGATAAAGTCGCTCGGAGACAAATAGCGCACTTGCGCCGGAGTGGCGAAGGATGTGGTGAATCTCAGAGGGATGAAAGTCATTGAGAATGGGCACCACCACGGATTTTATGGAGGTAATGGCAAAGTAGGCCGCACCCCAGTTCGGTCCGTTTTCACTTAGAATGGCTACCCGGTCACCCTGGCTGACCCCCTTGTTCTGAAGATAGGTCGAAATGCGTTCAATTTTTTCACCCAGCTCCTTGTAGGTGGCCGTTTTTTCACCGGCAAAGCCAAGTGACGGGAGGTCTGGAAAAGTGGAGAGGCTTCTGCTGAGTAATGCCGGGAGCGTTTTTCTTGTCAATGGAGATAAATCCATGCCGAAATAATAAATAATTTTGAAAAAGGATGCTGGATTTGGATGATCACAGACAACCGCGGTTCACAATGAAGAATATGTTTCCGAAAGCCTGCCGTATTTCCTGAAATAGTCCCGCAGTCCGTCAACGATTTTTTCCGCCATTCTGTCCTGGAATTCCGGGTCCAGCAGCTTCATTTCATCCTCCGGATGCGACATGAAGGCCGTTTCCACCAGCACATTCGGCATTTCGGTGATGGCGTTGAGCGAGAAATTGAAGCTGCCGATGAGCCCGAAGTCGCCCAGCGGAAGCTCCAGCATCCGGTGGTGAACCATGCGGGCCAGGGGTTGAAAGGCATCATGGCGGTAGTAGGAGCTGGTACCGAGAATGGCATCGGGATTGGTGGCACTGCCAATGGAGTTGGCATGGATGCTGACGAGGATCTGGGCGTCGGAGGCGATCACCATCTCACTGCGTTCGATCATCGACACATTGACATCGCGGTCACGTGTCATCAGTACCCGCGCTCCCTCCTGCTCAAGGCGGTCCCGCAGTTTCTGTGAAATATCGAGGACGATGTCTTTTTCAGCGGCACCGGTCGCTCCCAGGGCACCGCGGTTGTTTCCGCCATGGCCGGCATCCACGGCAATGCTCATGCCTTCAAGAGGGCGGTTCATGGAGGCAAGACGGGGCGGACGCTGGACCTGGACCCTCAGGCTGGACCCCACGCCGTATCCGATGTGGTAACCCCAGTGCATGTCATGCTCCAGGTGGATATAGAGCCGGAAATGGTTGGTACCGATCTGGTCCCAGCTCACGCTGCGGATCCCTTCGGCACTCTGTTGGTGGGTGATCCAGTTGGTGTTGGAGTCGGCTCCGAATATATCCACTTCAATGACATTGGGATGGCTGCGCATGCTGGCGATGTAGGGCAGGCGCTGGCTGAGCGACAGTGTGACCATGTCGAAACTGTCAGTGCCGGTTGCCGTGGCAGAGCCGGTAAGCGACCGGGGTCTGGGTGTGCCTTCGGGCATCAGCCCGGCAAAACGCATGGGCAGGTAGGCCTCCATGTTGTCTGCCAGCCGTACGATGTAAAAGGACCCATGTTCGCCGACGACATCCAGACGCACCCCGCGTTCCAGATATCCGAGCCGGGAGCCTCCCAGGCGATCGGTGCCGGATCCGGAATTGAGGAAAGCGCGGCGGGCATGGATTTCCGCCACCACGGGAAGCCGGGTTTCGGGATATCGAATCGCCACCTCTGGTGCTTCTGCAACCAGTGCGGCGTCGTCGGGATCGGGTCGGATAAATTGGAGTTTTCTGGCCCGGGTGTCCCCTTCGGGCGTCCGGACCCGGATCTCCGCGACGTTTTCGCCAACGTCCAGATCCACCAGGCCGACAAATGCCCCGCTGGGATAGACGGTCACTTCTTTGCCGTTGATGAAGGCACGGTTTTCCGGATCGGTGTTGCCGGCAACCCGGTGGCGGCTCAGTGAGACCGTCGTGGAGTCACTTCCGGGTACGACGATATTCAGGCGCACATCCTCCCGGCCGGTATCGCCGGGACGCTCCAGCGGAAGATGCGGACTGGTCAGTGCAAATGAGCACAGTGCAAACAGGAGCAGGGACAATAGATGCCGGGTAGAGGAGTGCATTGCGGGTAAAGGTCGGAAGTCTTGAATGATGATAAATGATATGTGTGACTACGGGTGCCATCCTGTCCGGGGTTTGACTGCCGTAAAGCCACTCACCTCAAAATATCATTTTTCAGGAACTTCGAAAGAGCCGGTGGTCTTATTTTTTGCTGTTTTTCTCTTTACGCGCCTTTTTTTCCTCCAGCATCTTCTCCTTGCGCATCTCCTTGGCCTTTTTCTTGTCCACGGTCTCCATCAGCTTGACGTGGTCAATCCTCTTGTTGATCATCATCTGCTGTACGATGGAAAGTGCGTTGTAGATCAGGTAGTAGAGACTGAGTCCGGATGAGAGGCGGTTGAAAATGAATAACAGCATGACGGGAAGCACGTACTGCATCATTTTCAGTGTCGGATTCGGGGCGGTGGAGCCCTGTCCGGATACCCTCATCTGGATCACCATCGACGCGGTCATCAGCAGGACGAATCCGGCGATGTGGTCGCCCATGAGCGGGATGGAGAACGGCAGGTTGAACAGGATGTCCGGGGCCGAGAGGTCTTCCGCCCAGAGGAAACGTTCCTGGCGCACCTCAATGGAGTTCTGGAAGAAGCGCCAGAAGGTGATCAGAACCGGGATCTGCAGCAGGTTGGGCAGGCAGCTACCGAGCGGGTTCACCTTGGCGGTCTTGAACAGCTTCATGGTGGCCTGCTGCTGCTTTTGCGGCTCGTCCTTGTATTTCTCCTTGATCGCTTCCATTTCCGGCTGCAGTTCGCGCATGGCGGCCATGCTCTCAAAACTTTTCTTGGTAAGCGGATAGAGGACAATTTTAACCAGCAGGGCAAACAGGATGATGGTGACCCCCATGTTGCCCGTAAATCCACCGACAAACCAGAAGAACGGAAGGATGATATACTTGACGAACGGATCGGAAAACCAGCGGATGAAGCGGAAGCCGGTATCCACCATGTCATAGGTCTTCGCATGGAAGTTGCGCAGGTGGTTGTAGTCAAGCGGCCCCAGGTACAACTGGTAGGAGTAGGTGTCGCTGCCGGAGATCCGGGTGCGCAGTGCGGTGTTGAAATCGTGGACCGTCTCGCCGTTATCGGGATCCGTGGAAAGCTCGGCCGAGAGGATGGCGCCGTCGGTCGGCTCCTGCGCCATCATGATCTGTGTGAAAAACTTCGATTTGCTGGCCACCCAGGTCACATTCCCGGTGATGATGCTCTCGGTGTAGCCCTGGCTGGATGGCTGGAACTGCTCCAGCACCCCGCCGGCGTAACTGTAGGCCGCCGTGTACTGCTTTTCCGATGCAACGTCCCGCTCGGTCGGCGGGATGGCCGGTTTCCACATCAGCTCGAAGCTGCGTCCGCTGATGTATTGTCCCGCATCGTCAAATGTGATGCTCAACAGGATCTGGTAGGAGTCGGCATCGATGGTGTAGGTGTAGATCATCCGGCTGCCGTCGTCCAGGAGGAATTCGTATTGCAGGGTGCCCTGTTCGCCGCGGGCGAGGGTAATGGATGGATCGGCAGTGAGCGGCCGGAAGAGGAGCTGATCGGTCTCGATATTGTAATTCTCTGTGGAAAGGAATTCCACGGAGTAGGCGGAACGGGTCGTGTCGGACATGAGCTGCACCTTCCCTTCATCCCAGTGGTCATGTCTTTTCAGGTGGAAACTGGCCGGACCCCCACCCAGGTTGGTGAACCGTGCACGGAAGTATGGGGTCTCGACCCAGGTATCCACGGTGTCGGTCACCGCCTGGTGTCCGAAAACACCAAGGGACGGCCTGTCGGCGGGGTCGGCCGTTTCACGAACCGCAATCTCCCGGTCCTCATCCCACCGCGGATCGATGTGGTCTTCCCGCTCAGGCACGGTGTCTCGGGCCACGCGCTCCTGTCGCTGGCGCTCCAGTTCCTCCTGTGAGGGCATAGTGGTGTACATCCAGGCAAGCATCAGCCCGAAGATCAGTACAAATCCTATTACAGTATTGCGATCCAAAATAGTAGCAGTTTAAAGTTGGTTGGATGTTGTGGACGGGACCGGTGAAGTCCGGTGTTCCCCATGAGGTGGGGTATCATGGTGGTCACAGCGATGGGCACCCTTGCTCCCGGGGACCGGATCCTCGCCGCCGGCACTCCATGGATGGCAGCGGAGGACGCGCCATACAGCCAACCCGATACCCCTGATGGCACCGTGACATTTGATGGCTTCCAGTGCATAATTGCTGCATGTTGGATGGTAACGGCAGCTTTGCGGGAAGTAGGGAGAGATGAAAAACTGATAGCCGCGCACCAGCAGGATAAGGAGTTCACGCATGCCTTTCCCGATCAGCAGGATAGTGCGATGCAGGAGGTCCAGTATGGTGTGCAGTGCCTTCATTGTGATGGTGTGCCCGCTTCCTGCAATTGCTTTTGTACGTTCGTGAGCAGGCGGATGCATTCCTCTTCGATCGACTGGTAGGGAACACCAGCCTTTTTAGCGATAAGAAGTCCCTGAAACCCGACGGATCCCGATTCTGCGATGTCTCGCACAAGATATTGATGCTGCCGGTAAGCTTCCCTCATACGGCGTTTGATCAGGTTGCGTTCATGTGCTTTGCCAAGACGTTTTCCTGCAATGAATCCGGCCAGGCATGTGCCGCTCTGGCCGGGGAGCAATAGATAGCGCAGGTCCATGTGACGTTCCCGGACAACCCTGCCGCTTCGGAACAGGTGCTGAATGGAATCGCGTCCGCGCAGGATTCGTGAGCGGGGTAATGTGTATTTCCGTGCGTTCCTATTTGCGGAATTTTTCATCACTGACGGTCAACTTGTGTCGACCTTTTGCACGGCGCCGCTTCAATATCTTGCGTCCGTTCGCATCCTCCATGCGGGAACGGAATCCGTGAACGTTACTGCGACTGCGCCGGCTCGGTTGATATGTTCGTTTTGTCATCGGAGTGCAAATTTTATCATTCTGACTGTCAAATTTATCAAAGACCTTTAAAATACGAGTTTTTTATGAAACATTGAACAATGAAATACAGGCGATTTTTGCTGCTTGTTCGTTTCATGAGGTGACGGCCCGTAAACGTCAAGTTGAACGAGCATTGATTTAGCCGTACTTTTACAGATTGTGACAACATTGAAAATAAAGCCAGAAGGCTGATATGATAGATAAAATTTTTGCCGGTATTTCAAAGATAATGGGCTCCAAGAGCGAGCGCGACATTAAGAAGATCCAGCCGATCGTAGACGAGATCAAGTCCCATGAGGACGAGGTGAAGAAGCTCTCGGATGACGAACTGAAGGCCAAGACCGAAGAATTCAAGCAGGAAATCAGGGAAGCAACGGCGGAAACCCAGAAGAAGATCGATGAGATCAAGCACGAGCTGAATGTCATCCACACCGGTGGTCCCGGGGAAATCGACAAGCGCAGCGAACTGGAGGCCGAGCTGGCGGAGCTGGACAAGGAGTGGCTCGACATTGCCGAAGAGGTGCTGGAAGATCTCCTTCCGGAAGCATTTGCCGTCCTCAAGGATACCTGCCGCCGCTTTGTCGGGGAAAGCTGGAAGGTGGCCGGAACCGATACCGTGTGGAATATGATTCCCTACGACGTGCAGCTGGTGGGCGCCGTTGCCCTGCACCAGGGGAAGATCGCCGAGATGAAAACGGGTGAGGGTAAGACGCTGGTCGCCATTTTCCCGACCTATCTGAATGCGCTGGTCGGACGCGGTGTGCACATCGTCACCGTAAACAGCTATCTTGCGCAGCGCGATGCCGAATGGAATGAGCCGATTTTCAATTTTCATGGACTCCGGGTAGATTGCGTGGACCGGTACGAGCCCAATTCCGAAGAGCGCCGGCGTGCCTACCGGGCCGACATTACCTACGGCACCAACAACGAGTTCGGATTCGACTATCTGCGCGACAACATGGTCATCAGCAAGGACCAACTGGTGCAGCGCGGACACCATTTCACCATCGTGGATGAGGTCGACTCCGTGCTCATCGATGAGGCCCGTACCCCGCTGATCATCTCCGGACCCGTCCCGCAGGACAACCAGAACCAGAAATACTCCGAACTCAAGCCGCGGGTCCAGCGGCTGGTCGAAGCCCAGAAGAAACTGATCGCCAAATTCCTCCAGGAAGCCGAGGAAGCACTGGAGCAGGGCGATGAGCAGAAAGCCGGTCTGGCCCTCTTCCGCGCCCGTCGCGGTTTCCCGAAGAGCAAAAAGTTCATGAAAATGATGCAGGAGCCCCGGCTGCAGAAACTGACCCAGCAGACCGAATACCTGTACCTGCAGGACCAGGGGAAGAACATGCACCTTGTGGACGAGGCCATGTACTATGCGGTGGACATGAAGCAGAACACCATCGAACTCACCGAGATGGGCCGCGAACTGATCACCCCGTCCAGCGAGGACAAGGAATTCTTCGTGATCCCGGATATGGGTACGGATACGTCGATCATCGAGGAGGAGCTTGATGCAAAAGAGCGGGAGCGCATTTCCGAGATCGAAAACAATCCCGATTACAGTGAGGAGTACAAGCTGCAGCAGGTCGAAAAAGTCCGCGATGAGATGAAAAAAGAGCGGTCGGATCGCATGTCCGAGCTCTACCGCATCTTCTCCGAACGCAGCGAACGCATCCACTCGGTCAATCAGCTGCTCAAGGCCTATACCCTGTTCGAGCGGGACGATGAGTATATTGTCACGGACGGCAAGGTCCAGATCGTGGACGAGCACACCGGTCGGGTGCTGGCCGGTCGCCGTTATTCCGACGGACTCCATCAGGCCATTGAAGCCAAAGAGGATGTGAAGGTGGAGGCGGCAACGCAGACCTACGCCACCATCACACTGCAGAACTACTTCCGGATGTACCACAAGCTGGCCGGTATGACCGGTACGGCCATCACCGAGGAGGGCGAGTTTTTCGAGATTTACAAGCTGGAAGTGATCGAGATACCGACCAACGTGCCGATAAAGCGGGAGGATCATGAAGACCTTGTGTACCGCACCAAGCGTGAACGGTACAACGCGGTGGTCGACCGGGTGCGCGAGTATCATGAACGCGGACAGCCCGTGCTGGTCGGTACCACGAGCGTGGAGGTATCCGAAATGCTCAGCCGGATGTTCAAGCGTGGAGGTATTCGCCATAACGTGCTGAACGCCAAGCAGCACAAGAGCGAGAGCGAAATTGTGCGCGATGCCGGACAGAAAGGAGCGGTGACGATCGCCACCAACATGGCGGGCCGCGGAACCGATATCAAGCTGGGCGAGGGTGTTCGGGAACAGGGCGGACTGGCCATTGTCGGTACCGAGAGGCACGAATCACGACGCATTGACCTGCAGCTCCGCGGCCGCTCCGGACGTCAGGGCGATCCCGGCGAGACACAGTTTTTTGTCTCATTGGAAGATGATCTGATGAAATTGTTCGGCTCCGAGCGGGTGGCCAACGTGATGGACCGGCTTAAGTTCGAAGACGGCGAGGTAATCCAGCACCCCTGGGTTTCCAAGACGCTGGAACGCGCACAGAAAAAAGTGGAGCAGAACAACTTCAGCATCCGCAAGCGCCAGCTGGAATACGACGATGTGCTCAACAACCAGCGGAACGTGGTCTACGGCTACCGCCGCAATGCACTGCTCGGCGAGGGCCTGAGCAGCATGCTGCTGAACATGCTCGAGGATATGATCTCGTCCATCGTCAACGAACTCTACCCGGAGGGCGACTACGATGGTATCCGGGAACGTGTACTCAGGCAGCTGGCTGTGGACATCGAAGTGGACCGGGAAAAATGGTCCAATCTCCGCGAGGACGGGGTTATCGACCTGATCTTTGACGAAGCCGTCAAGACGTACCAGGAAAAGGAAAAACGGCTGGCTGAGCCCTTCTACAAGGTCATCAAACAGGTGCACGAAAACGATGCGCCCAACAAGCCGACCAACGTGCAGATCCTGTTCACCGATGGCGTAAAACGGATGCGCGTGGTGGTCGGGATCGAGGATGCTGTGGCGAACGAGGGCCGTGAGGTGGTCCGCGCGCTGGAGCGGTCCGCCGTGCTGGCCGTGATCGACGAGCGCTGGATGGAGCACCTGCGCGATCTGGATTCGGTCAAGCAGGGGGTCGGACTGCGCGCCTTCGGTCAGAAAGATCCGTTGCTGGAATACAAACGCGAAGCGTTCAACATGTTCACCCAGCTTCTGGAGGATATCAACAACGACGTGATTACCCTCATCTGGCGTGCCGTTCCGGAAGTGACCGCCGATCCGCAGCAGCTTCAGCGGGCCCGCCAGCCGGTCAAAAGCCGGGTGGATATGGACAAACTGAGGACAAAGCACGAATCGGCCGAGAATATGGGATTGCGGTTCGGCGGCGGGCAGGAGCAGGGTGCTGCACAGCAGGCGGCGGCTGCGGCCGGACGCGGTGAGAAGACGAAACGCCAGCCGGTGGTTGTCGACGACCGGGTTGGCCGAAACGATCCATGTCCCTGCGGATCCGGTAAAAAATACAAGCACTGCCACGGTAGGTAAGTCGAACCGGTGCCCTCCCGTTTCAGCTTTCGAAAACGTCTTTTATCGTTTTCTTGAGCAGGGCCATATCCACCGGTTTCACCATGTAAGCGACGGGATCAGTGGTTTGTGCACGTTTGCGGGTGGTTTCATCGGAATTGCCTGTGAGATATAGCACAGGTACGTCGGAAAAATCCCGGACCGCCACTATGGCTTCCACCCCGTCCATTTCACCGATCAGTTTGATATCCATCAGGACAAGGTCAGGCTTGCACTCCCGGATCTTTACAATGGCTTCTTCGCCGCTGTTGACCTTTGCGACAACAAGATACCCCATCCTTTGAACCTGTTTTTCCAGTAGCAGTGAAAGGATCAAATCATCTTCAACAATTAAAATCTGCTTCATGCTTCCAAGAAAAGTAAGTTTTTAAATGACAGCCTGGCCTCGTTTTAACTATTATTTGCCGTCTGTTGCACGACCGGGGCAGGTATGTAAATTTTTTTGGTATAGCCCCGTTCCGGGTTCAATGGGGAAAATATAACAGATTTTTTTTCGGTTCCCGAACAGATACGGATTTTATTTTGAGACCCGTTTATCTTATTTTCATGAAACGACTGAAAAGTATTTATTTCTCATTTCCCGGAAACCGTCGATCTTTTCGCGGTTCTATTAACACGAAAACTATTACTACTCATGGTGTTATCCAAAGCGTGCACTTATGGGATACTGGCCTCCCTGTATATGGCCAGGGAAGCAACCCGTTCAAAGGACTATATTTCCATAGGCCGGATGAGCAAGGAGCTGAACATCTCTTTTCATTTCCTCACCAAGATCCTGCAGCAGCTGACATCGGCGGGTATCCTGATTTCCATGAAAGGTCCAAAGGGAGGTGTGGCGCTGAAAAGGAAACCGGAAGAGATCAGTCTGGTGGATATTGTAGTGGCCATCGATGGCATGGGGCTGTTCACGGAGTGCCTGCTCGGACTTCCCGGCTGCGGAGAGGAAAAACCGTGCCCTGTCCATGATGACTGGGCCAATATCCGGGCGAAACTGTTTCACACTTTCCGGGGCAAAAACCTGGCGGAAACGGCCAGTAGGATTGACTCAATGAATCTCCGATTGTCTTCCGAGTTCCCAATGAACATTTGATGAATCATTGACAAGTAGATGAGACCTGATTCTCATGCTTCGCTTTTTGAAGCCAAGCATAGTCAGTGATTCAGAATCTCTGTTATCGTCTTTTTCAGTAGCAACATGTCTACTGGTTTCACCATGTAAGCCACGGGACGTGATGCATGAGCACGTTTTCTGGTTGTTTCATCAGAATTACCCGTAAGATAAAGTACTGGTACATCCGAGAAATTCCGGATTTTTGTGATGGCATCAACACCATCCATCTCACCTACCAGTTTTATGTCCATGAGTACAAGATCCGGATTCTGCTCCCTGATTTTCTCAACGGCTTCAATCCCGTTGTCTACTTTTGCAGCAACCTTGTACCCCAATCGCTGAATCTGTTTTTCCAAAAGCAATGATAGTATCAGATCATCCTCCACAATGATGATTTTTTTACTCTCATCAGCGTCTGCATGACCGTTTATGGATCGATGGGATGTATTTTTTTTGACACCGTTGATATGACGGGATTCTGCCATGGTTGTAGTTTGAGTAGATGGTGCAAGCAACTTGCACATATATAGTAATAAAAAAATACGAAATAATAGAATCGTGAAGAATGTCGCTTAACTCCGTTATCGGATATAATAACATAGAGCTTAATTCTTTTTATGAGAAAACCAGACTCAGGACTTGTAAAAAATATAACCCAGGGGATGCTTCTTCAAACTTGTGTTTTTGCGAAAAATTATTTAAGATAAAATAGTCTTATATCAATATTATTACACTGGGATTACGCCATGCTCCCCGCCCGGCGTGAATTACCGGCAGAATCATCTAAAACCATTGACTTATGCATGTGAATGAAAAAACCCTGGATGTTCGGGATATGGAGTGTGAAAACCGCTGCCCGCTGATTTCAGAAACATTTGAAGCCCTGGAGGCGGGAGAATCGTTTGTCCTTGTGAACAGGTTTGATCCCAAACCGCTGCGGAGTAAACTTGAATCGGCATCTGCCCATGGTGTCAGATGGGAATACCTGGAGTTGAGCCCTCAGATTTGCCGGATACGCATTGGCAAGACGGCTTAGACCAGACGCAGGGTTGTGTACTGACAGTCGACAGTGAGGTTCTGCGGTTTCAGTGACCGGCCGTTTTATCGGGGTGGCCGACCCAGTTTGTTCATGCCGGCGAGTATCCATACAGCAGACCCCAAACTGAGGATTCCGGTGAGGATGATGACCAGGTCCAGGTCGAACAGATCCGCGATGATACCGGAAAAAATGGCACCCAGGGCATATCCCCCGTCCCGCCAGAGCCGGAAGATACCGACGCTTTCGGCGCGGTCCTTCGGGTGGGTGAGGTCGGCTATGGCAGCCAGAAAAGTGGGGTAGACCATGGCTGTTCCGGTACCCAGCAGCGCAGCGGTCACGATGAATGCGCTGTAGCTCTCCATCAGTGAAAAGATCAGCAGGCTGACGGCTTGCAGGAGCATGCCCATCCAGAGCATGTGCTTGCGGCCGGTGTAGTCGGACAGTTTGCCGGTGAAGACCTGCAGGATCCCCCAGAACGCGGGATAAACGGCCGCCACTACACCTATCTGGCTGAGTGACAGACCGGCTGCCGCCAGGAACATGGGGAAAACGCCCCAGGCCATGCCGTCCTTGAAGTTGGTCATCATTCCCGCCTGTGAGACAGCCATCAGGTTCCTGTCACCGTACGACACTTCGCGGAAAAGGTTCTTCTTCTGGTGCTCATTTCGTACGTTACGGGATTCATAGGCCACAAAAGGGGCGGTATCACGGATCAGCAGCAGGGACATGCCGAGTCCGAGAAACGCCAGTACGATGCCCAGAAAGAACGGCCAGGGACGCAGCCCGAATTCAGCCGCAATCCAACCGGTCAGAAAGGCCATCACGGCCACGGCCACATATCCGGCAAACTCATTGAGACCCATTGCCAGTCCACGATCCTTTTCGCCGGCCAGGTCAATTTTCATGATGACGTTGGCCGACCATGCCAGTCCCTGGTTGATGCCGAGGAAAAAGTTGGCGGCTACTATCCAGTTCCAGTCCGGGGCGTACATCAGCATGAACGGCACCGGGATCCCGAACAGCCATCCGGTAACGAGCATTTTTTTACGCCCGAACTGCTGGGCGAACCGGCCGGCGAAGTAGTTGGAAGCGGCCTTGGTGATCCCGAAGACGATGATAAAGGAAAAAATGGCCGAACGGGCGGCGATGCCGAAATCGGTTTCGGCGATTTCAGGCAGGATGGTGCGTTCGAGTCCGACCATTCCGCCAACAAATGCGTTGATCAGCACAAGGAGGGAAAACTGCTTCCAGTTGCGCTTCAGGCCGGGAATATTGCCGGATTTATGCGGCTCGGACATTTGTGGCTTCCTGTTCTTGTGTAATTACATGATATCATTTCCCGCGTTAATAATCATTGATTTTTCAGGTCACATAGAATGTCCATGACGATGATAATCATGCTCCAGTGAGTCGTTGGTTGCCGTCATGGACATTTCATGACATATTTTTCACAAGAATTATTGAGTAACAGAAAGATGATCATGCCTGGACGGGCTTGAGGATGATACCGGAAAGAAAGAGCATCCGGGAGGAACGTCCCGCCTCCGGCCGGATCTGTCCCGCCCCCGGCTCAGGAAATCAGCGCCTGCGCCTTGCGGAAGAGGATGTTGTTTTCCAGGTGGACGTGCTTGTGAAGGTTCTCCTCAAATCCCGCCAGGTTCTGATAGAGGATGCGGTAGGTGGTGCACGCATCCGGCGGCGGGGTGAATCCGTTGCTTAGCTGGCGGATGTGCGCCATGACCTCCCCGGCATGCTCGTGCTCCGACTCCATCCCTTCCAGTTCGGCCCTGAGCTGCTCCCTGAGATGGTCGTCAACCGGCTGGTCCTCCTTTTTCAACAGAAAGGCCTTCCTGATCAGTGGAAACACGGTTGACTCCTCGGCTTCGAGGTGCTGAAGCAGATCCTGGACCAGGCCGTAAAAGGCGTGGAAAATGGATACGTTTTCCGGATGACGCTCCCCGTGTACCTGGGCAACTTTTTGTGAGTAGGCCGCTATTTCGTTCGACTTTGATCGCACAAAGCGGTGGTGGGTGTTCTCGATGTAGTCGATCAGAAAGTCAGGATCCCACTCATGGTAATTCTCAGAAGTGCCTGAGGATGCGGAACGGTCCAGCGTTGTCAGCTGCTGCAGCACCTCGTCAAGCGGCGCCTGCTTCTTTTCACAGGCATCCTTCAGCGGGATGCCACCGCCGCAGCAGAAATCGATGCCGTACTGCCGGAATACACCGGCCGCGTGATAATTCCAGGTGACGATATCACCTACTTTCTGTTGGGATAATGATTCGGGTTGTAGCATGGGTGGTCCGTTTGTGTTTGTCGTTGTTGTTTTGGAGAATAAGTATTGAGAGTAATTTGTCTTAAATATGGGTTTGGAAAATCGCTATGATGCTGCGGTTTGCATGGTGGCCCGGGATCTGTATGATGCCGGCTCTGTGTGGAGGTGCCGGTTCTGCATAAGGGTACCGGGCCGGGAAGTGATGGTTTACCTTTCAGTTGCCGTGTTGACCGGATCGTTCAGGACAATCCGGTAGGAACAGGCGTCATCACCATCGGGAATGAACGCCGTCCGGGTGACTTTTTGTCCGAAGAGCTTTTCGTAGAATCCGGTTTCGAGCCTGCAGGGGAGGCTGGTTTCGCGGATGACGGATTTGAACGGACAGTTGCACTCCCGTACGATGACGGTCCCGTTTTCTTTGTCGTGCCGGATCTCGGGCATGAATCCCTCATCTTCGAGCAGATCCGTCAGGACTTTTATTTCCGGTTCCATGGACCCGTCCCGGTCCTGGTCCGCCATGCGGGACTGTGCGGCTTGCATCAGTTCCCTTGCCCGGGCGGCGCGCTTGTTCCAGAAGGATTCAAAAAAAGCGTGCAGCAGGTGTTGTTTCCCCTCCAGCTTCAGATACCGGATCAGGTCGCCGAGCAATTCGCGCTCCTCAGACGGGAACCGCTCGTCACCCTTTCGGGTCAGCCGGTACAGCAGTGCGGGTCGTCCCGGTCCGTTCCGCCTGTGCTCCCTGCGTACCAGTCCGTCGCGCTCGAGCAGGGCAAGATGCTCGCGGAGCGTTGTGCGGGCCAGGCCAGTCCGCTCCACAAGCCGCTCCATGTCTGCACTACCAAGCCGTTTGATGGTATCAAGAATGTCGGATTTGGATTCGGATTGAGACACGGTTACAGTTTTTGGGTTTAATGTCAGTTTACGGTGTTACGCTGGGGTGCATTCCGCCTTGCTGAATTCCATGATAGCAATTGAAATTAGAAATGTCAATATAAACGGTATAAACCGTTTATATGTCTATTCCGTTGAATCCGCTGTGATTTCATGTTGCACTTATCCTACCTGTTTAATAGATTTATTTTATCAGCATTATTGATTTGACTTATTCTGTTTCCGGATCCGTCAATGCCTGGAAGATATTCATCCACCGGAAAAGCAGATGCCCGGTATCCGACACTATTGATTTTACTGCACCGCAAACCCTGTCCGCATGAAAAAGGGGTCCAAATTAATCCGATGGCTGCTTCCGCCCGCCCACTGGCGCCTTCCGGTGATTTTGTTGATGGGCTTCCTTATCGGCCTGGCGATCTACGCCTTCTATGTGTCGAATGCCGCCAGCTATCTGTCGGATTCACCGCAGACCTGCGTGAACTGCCATGTGATGGCGCCGCACTACACCACCTGGTTCCACAGTTCGCACCGTGAGCATGCCACATGCAACGACTGCCACGTCCCCCAGGACAACATATTCCGTCATTACTACTTCAAGGCGCAGGACGGGATGCGGCATGCCTACATTTTTACCCTGCGGCAGGAGCCGTTTGTGATCCGCATCCACGAACCCGGACAGCGGGTGGTCCAGGAGAACTGCAAGCGGTGTCATGAGCACACCAATTTCATGGTCAGCGCTTTTGACGCCACGCTGGAGTCGGCCAAGGCCGACGAGCACCGGCTTTGCTGGGACTGCCACCGCGAAGTGCCGCACGGCGCCGTGACCAGTTCGGCCAGCGTGCCCTACACCCATGTACCGCTGCCACGGAGTCCGGTTCCGGAGTGGCTGCAACGAATGATAGAATAGAGGTTATTGCGGGACGGACCGTCTGAAGGTCGCATGAGCGGCCATGTCCCGAAAGAAACAACAAAACCAAATGCAATTACAATGAAAACGCTCGGAAAACGCATCGAAGAAAAGCCCTGGATCGGCTGGGTCGTATTTCTCATCACGGTCGTGGTGGTCTTTCTGGCCGGACTCTTCACCTACACCATCGTTGAGCGTCGCACCGAGGCGCAGTTCGTGTTCCAGCCGGCAAAGGATTTGGATCCGCTGGAGCCGAGAATAGAGGTATGGGGCGAGGCGTTCCCGCGGC
The DNA here is from genome assembly GCA_007128855.1 of Balneolales bacterium. Lineage (GTDB taxonomy): Bacteria > Bacteroidota > Rhodothermia > Balneolales > Natronogracilivirgulaceae > SKNL01. The sequence continues at coordinate 1,980 of SKWQ01000280.1, read as the reverse complement.
AGTTCAACACCTACAACCAGATGGCCGATACCACGTTCCGCAGTGAATTCCTGGGATCCACCCGTCTGGATCTGCTGGAAAAGAATCCGCGCATGGTCATCCTGTTTGCCGGATTTGCGTTTGCCACGGATTACAATCTGGCTCGCGGGCACTACTACTCGGTGACCGATGTCCACGAAACCCTGCGTACCGGAGCGCCGATGGAGGCCGGCGAGGGCCCGATGCCGGCTACGTGCTGGAGCTGCAAGAGTGCCGACGTTCCCCGTCTTATGGCCGAGATGGGACACGACGAGTTCTATGCCTCCCGGTGGTCGGAAATGGGACATGAAGTGGTGAATCCGATCGGATGCGTCAACTGCCATGATCCGCAGACCATGAACCTGCGCATTTCCCAGCCGGCGCTCGTGGAGGCGTTTGAGCGTCAGGGCCGGGATATCACCAAGGCGACCCACCAGGAAATGCGATCGCTGACCTGTGCACAGTGCCACGTGGAGTATTACTTTGGCCAGGGCAACAAGCTGATCTTTCCGTGGGACCGCGGACTGAAAGCCGAGGAGGTGGAGGAGTACAAGGATGCTATTGAGTTTGCCGACTGGGTGCACCCGCTCAGCCGCACGCCTCTGATCAAGGCGCAGCATCCCGATTATGAAATCTACAAGCTCGGGATCCATGCCCAGCGCGGTGTCTCCTGTGCCGACTGCCACATGCCCTACCGGACCGAAGGAGGGGTGAAATATACCGACCACCGGGTCCAGAACCCGCTCAACAACGTGGCCAATGCCTGCCAGACCTGCCATCGCCAGAGCGAAGCCGAGCTGGTCCGCAATGTGGTCTCACGTCAACGTGATGTGTACGAAGTTCGTGAAAAACTGGAAATAGCTCTGGTCAATGCGCACCTGGAAGCCGAATTTGCTTGGAACCTTGGTGCCACCGAGGATCAGATGGCTCCGGTGCTGCAGCACATCCGTACGGGACAATGGTACTGGGACTACGGCGCCGCCAGCCACGGCGGGGCTTTCCATGCGCCTCAGGAGATGATGCGGATGTTTGGGATGGGTCTGGATCAGGCACAGGAAGCCCGGGTGAAACTGGTGCGCCTGGCTGCACAGCTGGGGCATACCGATGAGATTCCTGTACCGGACGTTTCCACCAAGGAAAAAGCCCAGGCCTATTTGGGAATCGATCTGGAGCAGCGGCAGCGTGAAAAGAACGAATTCCTGCGGACCGTGGTCCCGGATTGGTTGCAGCGTGCTGATGAACGCCATCGTCAGTGGGACGCCGGCGAAAGGGATATCGTCCCTTCGCGATGACAATCGAAACAGACAACAAGCAGATAAATAAGCAGATAAGAAGGGACGCGACGTCGACCTGGGACTGAAACATAATATTATCAGTATTTTAGAAGGCAGGAAAAACTGCCTGGACACGAAGCCTGCATACGCTACAGATGGAACCACTCACTAACAGCGGTGGAAGAAGCCGCAATAACATACGCAAACCGGTCTGGGTTTTCCCGTGGGGTTATCCCGAGGCCTTCCTGGTTGCGGCAGCGGTGCTGCTGGTCGGCTTTGCGCTGGAATGGGTCACTCCGGGCGACGGACTCTCGGCACCCTCCTGGCCCTGGAACGGGGTGATCGGAGCGGTGCTCATCCTCGTTCCGCTGGCATTGCAGCTGACATTGCCGAAGAACCCGGTTGTGCGCTGGCTAAGCCAGGTGCCAGCCAGTATGGGCGCGATTGCCGCGGTGACGTTCTCGGTGCTCCTGATGGGTCTTTTTCTGCAGGGCCAACCCTCCGGCATCGGCTGGATCGACCGGCTCGGCCTGACCGGCATGACCACGAGCTGGCCGTTCCTGATGAGCATTGCCTGGTTCCTTTTTGTGCTGGCCATGACCGCCGTTCGCAGGAGTATTCCGCTCCGGGGCCGCAACATCGGGTTTCTGCTGAACCATCTGGGACTGTGGATCGTCATAGCGGGTGG
>SKWQ01000192.1 GCA_007128855.1 Balneolales bacterium | reverse complement strand
GTTGGGACGGCAACCCGTGCAACATGCATCTCAACGAACTGGCGGCGCTGGTCAGGGACGGGGTCAACAAGGAGTCGATGATCGGCCTCGTGTTCCACACCATCGGCGTGAGCGACGGCATTTCCATGGGCACGACCGGCATGAAGTACTCGCTGCAGTCCCGCGACATCATCGCCGATTCCATTGAGACGGTCGTGGCCGCCCAGTGGTACGACGGGGTGATCGCCCTGCCGGGATGCGACAAGAACATGCCCGGATCGGTCATGGCCATGGCACGGCTCAACCGGCCGTCCATCATGGTCTACGGCGGCACCATCCGCCCGGGAAGCCTGTCCAACCGGAAACTGGATGTGGTATCCGCGTTTGAGGCGTGGGGACAATATGTGACCAAGCAGATCGACGAAGAGGGGCTGGATGACGTCCTGAAGAATGCCTGTCCGGGTGCCGGCGCCTGCGGGGGCATGTACACGGCCAACACCATGGCTTCGGCCATTGAGACGATCGGGCTCAGCCTGCCATACAGCTCGTCGATCCCCGCCACCTCCGACGACAAGCGCGAGGAGTGCGAGCGGGCCGGTGCGGCCATGAAACTGCTGCTGGAGCGGGACATCACCCCCGACAAGATCCTCACACGCAAGTCGTTCGAGAACGCGATCACCGTGGTCATTGCCCTGGGCGGATCCACCAACGCCGTCCTGCATCTGCTGGCCATGGCGCACGCGGCCGGCGTGGAGCTGACCATCGATGATTTCCAGCGCATCTCCGGCAAGACGCCGTTCCTGGCCGATCTGAAACCCAGTGGAAAGTACGTCATGGAAGATCTGTACGACGTCGGCGGCGTGCCGGCCGTTCAGAAGATGCTGCTGCGCGAAGGGTTTCTGCACGGCGACTGCCTCACCGTCACCGGCAAAACGCTCGAGGAAAACCTGGAGGAGCTGCCCGGGTTGAAGGAAGGGCAGGACATCATCGCACCGCTCTCGGCCCCCATCAAGAAGACCGGACACCTCTCCATATTATATGGCAACCTCGCGGAGGAGGGATCCGTGGCCAAGATCACCGGAAAGGAGGGGACCCGCTTCCAGGGCAGCGCACGCGTGTTCGATTCCGAGGAAGAGTGCCTGAAGGGGATCAACGAAGGGAAAGTGACGGCCGGCGATGTGGTGATCATCCGCTATGAAGGTCCCAAAGGCGGACCCGGAATGCGGGAAATGCTCTCGGTCACCTCGGCCATCATGGGAGCCGGGCTCGGCAAGGAGGTGGCGCTGATCACCGATGGACGTTTTTCCGGCGGTACGCATGGGTTTGTGGTCGGACACATCACGCCCGAAGCACAGGAAGGCGGGGTGATCGCCCTGGTCCGCGACGGCGACGTGGTGACGATCGATGCCGAAACCAACCGGCTGGATGTGGACCTGGACGACCGGGAGATCGCACGCCGGCGGAAGGAGTGGAAGGCGCCGGCCTACAAGGCGACCAAAGGCACCCTACTGAAATACCTGCGCAATGTCTCACCGGCATCCACGGGATGCGTGACGGACGGATGAATCACCAGCCGGGGACTCGCTGGGTGTTCGACTGTGTGACGGACGGGTGAGGCAGCGTCCTCGGCCCGGGTGGACGTCCACCCGTCAACCTTCGAACTTCCGCAGTTCCTGCTGATAATCTTCTTCGGTGATCAGGCCCTGCTGCCAGAGTCCGACCAGCTCGTTCTTCCGCTCCAGGGTGCCGGACGGGTGGACCGGGCGGTACCTTTCGGCCTCCTCCCGCATTTTCATCCGCTCCCGCTCTGACGCTGCCGCCCGCTCGATCAGTATGGCGACCGGCTCGGGATCGGTGATGCCGGACAGCTCCTGTGTGCCGCCGGTGTGCCGGATGTGGATGGACCCAAGCCCGAACCGCGCCGCAAGGCCGTCAAAACGCACCTCGCAGGCGGTGATTTCGTGCAGCGGCATGCGCGTCTCCAGATCATCCGACACGTGGATGACCTCGGAATTGGTCACCACATAGCGCATCCCGAGCCATTTTTTCCGGTACGTGTAGATGATCCATATGCCTACCAGCAGGGGCGCCAGCAGGACGCCGATGACATAGGCCGGCAAAAAGATGCGCCAGTCGGGTCGGAGTTCGTAGCTCTGGCCTCCGGCCTGTGCTTTTTGGCCCTGGTCGTCCCGGGTGGACTTCCCCGGTTCCCCCTGCTTTTGTCCGGTTGGACTGTGCCTGCTCGCAGTGCGGTGGCCCGGGTCCCGGCTTGTCTGTTGGTCTCTTTCCGTCATGGATTTGCTTTTTCGTAGTCCGCAATTGGTTTTTTTTGTAATTTAGCGTCTTCACGAAATTTTCAAAATTCGCAGCCAAGAATCCGGGAACCCCATAACCTGTTGCGGGTGAATCCGGTAACGAATATGCCGAAATTATCTGTTTGGAAGTATCTGTTGATTTTGTGGATGACGGCGGTGCTTGTGGCCGGTTTCCTCATCCGCGTGCCTGAAATCCCGATCCTCTACGAGACCTCGCGGAACCTGTTTTTCCACGTTCCCATGTGGTTCACCATGACGGTCGTTTTTGCCGCGGGACTGGTCTTCAGTATCCGGTACCTGATCAGCAGCCGCATGCGCTTCGATGCCCTGGCCGAATCGGCGACCCTGATCGGCATTCTGTTTGGCCTGTGCGGACTCCTGACCGGATCACTGTGGGCCCGTTTCACCTGGGGCACCTGGTGGACCTTCGCCGAGCCGAAGATGAACCTGTCGGCGATGGCGCTGATGATCTACGTGGCCTACTTCATCCTGCGGTCGGCCTTCGACGATCCCGAAAAGCGGGCCAAGATCGCGGCCGTGTACAATGTTTTCGCCGCCACCACCGTC
>SKWQ01000203.1 GCA_007128855.1 Balneolales bacterium | reverse complement strand
GCCGGCGGCAGATACGGCCCCCGGTCGTCGCACGAGTACTGGATCCGGTCGATGAGCTGCTGCTCGTGCTCCACGCGCACCCCGATGGCCAGCGGCTTCAGCTCAATGGCTATGCCGTGCCGGTGCAGCAGCCGGAACAGGTCGCGGGCGGAATGGCCGGCCGCCAAAATGACCCGGTCACTCCGGAACACATCGCCGTTGTGGATGCGCAACCCGGTGATACGGTCCCCCTCAAGCAGGAAATCGGTTACACGCGACCGGAAATGGATCTCGCCCCCATGGGCACGGATGCACTCCCGCATCGCGGCGATAATGCCCGGCAGCTTGTTGGTACCGATGTGCGGATGCGCATCCACCAGGATGTCCGGTGTGGCACCGAAGCCGACCAGCAGCTCCAGGATGCGGTGCACATTGCCACGCTTTTTGGCCCGGGTATAGAGCTTGCCGTCCGAGTAGGTGCCCGCGCCGCCCTCGCCGAAACAGTAGTTGGAGTCTTCGTCGACGATATGGTCCACATTGAGTGCCTTGATGTCGCGAATGCGCTCCCTGACATCCTTGCCCCGTTCCAGGACGACCGGCTTCAAACCCATCTCCATGAGACGCAGGGCGGCAAAGAGTCCGGCCGGACCGGCGCCGATGATGATCACCTCCTTGCGGCCGGAGACGTTGGGGTAATCCGGGAGTTGCGGTTTTTCCGGCTGATACGGCTCATCTACGTACACCCTCACCCTGAGGTTCACCTTCACCCGGCGTCCGCGCGCATCGATGGAACGGCGCAGGACCTCCACATGGCGGATCTCCCCGGTCTGCAACTTGGCGGCCGAAGCAATCTGCCGCCGCAATTTGTCCGGCTCACCGGCCACATCCGGCCTTACGGTCAGCTGTATCTCCTTCTGCATGGCTTTACTTCCGGTTATACTTTCTTTTCAACCGGAAGATACGCGAATTTTCCCGGCCTCAGACAGAAGATTCCTCCCAGATACAGAAACCCACCTCCTCCGGATGATCCGATACCAGCAGGTTCTTGTCGAGCCGGGCAAGCTGGAACAGGGCGATAATGTCGCCGCCCGCCGCCCAGGTGAAGAACAGGCCGAAGATCATAAGCCCGCCGCTGCCGGTGATAATGGCGGCGGCGGCAGGCAGAATACCAAGGACCAGAAGGGGGAGTCCGGCACCGAATGCATACTGCGACACTTTCAAGGGTTCCCTGCAGTGGCAGAAAGGCGTGAGGAACTTCCATTTGAAACCGAATTTGACGGACCGGAAGCCGTTTGCGGTAAAAAGCGACCATCCGGCCCCGTGGAGAATTTCGTGCAGGACCACCCCCGGTATGACAACCAGCACGAGGTATTCCCATCTGATAAACCGGGTGATCTGCAGCGGCTCATATCCCCACAGCAGGATGAAAGGGGCGGCCAACAGTATGGTGACCGGCGGGATCAGGAGCAGGGCGATCAGATTGACCTTCAACATGCTCATGGTCTGCCCGGTCACGCCGGCGTCGGTTTCCCCAGTCACCTTGTTGGTCTTTTCCGGATTGTCATTGAATTTGCCAGCCATCTCAAGTATTATCTAGTTTATTCGGCAGGACAGCGCCCGCTGTCCCCGGCCACGTAAAAATTATAACCACAGGCAGACTCTGGCAGTTCACGATTACCCTGAAACACACCTATCCGAAAATCCGGGCCATTGCCGCCATCATCAGGGCCAACGAGTTGCTGGAACTTTTTCTCTGGAAACCTCCGGAGGATGCGGCCCCGGAGAGGGTGCGCCGCAACGGCATCCATATGTGACTTTATCTTTTTATTGTATTTATCCGTATATTGGGGATTACAGTTTTTTTATGGCCGGGCTGTACTATTAACAGAGAGCCATTTTCCGTTTTAATATCAACTATGTCTTTTACATCATTAGCACTATCAGAACCCATCCTCAGATCACTATCAGAAGAAGGTTACACCAAGCCAACACCCATCCAGTCACAATCCATACCTGTCGTCCTTGAAGGAAGAGATCTTCTTGGTGCAGCACAGACCGGAACCGGTAAAACAGCGGCTTTTGCAATCCCCATCCTCCAGCTGCTCAGCAGCGAAACCAGTAATTCCGGACACCATTCCATCTCCGGGAACAATGTTGCGAAGGGACAACAAGCGCATTCGAACAGACGTCGCAAATCAGACAAATATATCCGAAGCCTGATCGTCACCCCCACGCGGGAGCTGGCCATCCAGATCGAAGAAAGTTTCAAAAGCTACGGCAGGCACACCGGCCTGACCAGCGCCGTCGTGTTCGGCGGTGTCAATCAGAACAGCCAGGTTACCAGGCTTAAACGCGGGGTGGATATCCTCATTGCCACACCCGGACGCCTGCTCGACCTTATGAACCAGGGTTTCATCTCTCTGGAACACATTCAGATTTTCGTACTCGACGAGGCCGACCGCATGCTTGACATGGGGTTCATCCACGATGTCCGCAAACTGCTGGCCGCCCTGCCAAGCAAACGCCAATCGCTTTTCTTTTCGGCGACCATGCCACCCGAAATCGTGAAATTGTCGCAGACGATACTCCACAACCCGGTCAAGGTGCAGATCCGACCTGAGTCACCAACAGTTGATGCCATTCAGCAGAGCCTGTTTTACGTCGACAAGGGCAACAAAAAGAATCTGCTGGTGGATGTGCTGAAGGATGAGGGGATTACCTCCGCACTCGTCTTCACCCGCACCAAGCACGGAGCCAATAAAGTGGTCAAAATCCTGCGGGGCAAAAATATCGAGGCCGAGGCGATTCACGGCAACAAATCCCAGAGCGCAAGACAACAGGCACTCGGAAATTTCAAGGAGGGGATTACCCGCGTCCTGGTGGCGACCGACATCGCAGCCCGTGGTATTGATGTTGATGAGCTGCAATACGTTATCAATTATGAGCTGCCAAATATTCCAGAAACGTATGTGCACCGTATCGGCCGCACCGGAAGGGCCGGACTCGACGGAACAGCCATGTCATTCTGCGACGCGGAGGAGAAAGCATACCTGCGCGACATTGAGAAACTGATCGGCAAGAACATTCCGGTTGTAGCCGGACATGATTACCCGCTGGTTGATCACAATCCACCCGCACCGGAAAAACAGCAGCACCAGCAGCGCAAGTTTCGCAGCAACGGAGCAAACAACCGGAATGGCAGAAGAGTCCATAACCGGTTGTAGCAGCACACGGATTTCCATTTCATTCTAAACGGGCACCGTCCGCTTTTCATCACTGCTCTGGAATGCCCGTTCAATGATCCGGATAGTCAGTTCCATGTCTTCCGCTCTGACCATTGGCTCAGAGCGGCCGGATATGGCATCGGCCACGTTTTGATAGTAGCCGCGGTAATTTCCGGGTATCGTTTCCACCCGGCCAGAGTAGTGCATCCCGCCGATTTCCGTATCAAGTTTTCCCCACATATGCTCCGGTTTGGCACCCCACTCCGGTTCATCCGGGAATCGGCCGTCTTTCAGGGCATTTTCCTGCGGATCTATTCCATATTTCACGAACGATCCATTGGTGCCCTGCAGAAGGAACCGCGGAGTCTCCGCTCGCACCAGCATGCCGGCTTTCAGGGACACCTTGAGACTGTCATAATGCAATATCAGCTCAAAGCTGTCATCGGTCACCGCATTATCTCTCTGGCTTCTGATGTCAGCCGTTATCATCTCCGGCGCACCGAACAGGATCAGCGCCTGATCGATCAGGTGCGGACCCAGGTCAAACAGCACCCCGCTTCCCTCTCCCGGTGATTCACGCCAGGTATCCCGGTTCTCTTCCTTTCTGAAACGGTCAAAACGTGATTCAAACTCCACGAGGCGGCCCAGGATTCCGCTTTCCAACAGCTTTTGAACGGTCAGAAAGTCCCCGTCCCACCGCCGGTTTTGATAACAGGTTATGATTCGGTCCTTCCGGGATGCCAGCTCTATCAGCTCTGCAGCATGGGCCGATGTGGTGGTGAATGGCTTATCGACCACTACATGTTTTCCGGCCTTCAGCGCCCGGGTGGCCAGATCATAATGCGAGTCATTTGGCGTGGTTATGATCACCAGGTCAATGTCACCATCTTCCAGAAGCGCATCCGTTTCCCGGATCACTTCCACATTCGGAATGTACTTTCGCGATTCCTCCAGATGACGCTCCACTACTTTTGTGATCCGGAATTCCGGGAGGGTCTGGATCACCGGAGTATGGAAAACGCGGGCGGCTTTGCCAAATCCGATGATTGCTGTCCTGATTTCATTCGCCATTGCAACACTTATAAGAATCTTGTGGATGAGGATGTGTTGTCAATATACAGGTCATGGCAATAAAATTTGCGATTCAAGGATTATCGGTACCGTAATCCAGAATTAGCTGCGGTTCCTGGCAGTATTTATCACGTAGTGTTGATCAAGCTCTATTTACTTATGCGATTTATCATCTTTATCCCGATTTTGTGGTGTTCTTGCACTGAAAACTCTGAATAATGACATAGATGGATGTTTGCGATACCTGTGGAAACGAAATTCCCGGCAATCCGGCCGCCTGTCCGTATTGCGGATCGCCGCAATCATACCCGCAAACTTCACCCCGTGCGCAGAAGCAGCCAAAAAGTGTCCTCCAGGAAATCATGACCCTCAATCTTGAAGCCGGGATGCCCGACGTTGCACAGGCGCTCGCACGGATCGACATCAAAGTCAGCGAGGCGCGGCAGCAGGGCATCAGCCTGATCCGTGTGATTCACGGCTATGGTTCTTCGGGCGTTGGAGGCAGGATCAAAAAAGCTCTCCCGCAGCACCTCGCCGATCTTCAGCGGCGCCGTGTCATCCGGGGATACGTCCATGGCGAACAGTACGCCATATCAACCCGCCAGGGTGATCGCCTGCTCTCGAAGTACCGGCCGCTCAAAGAGACACTACCGGCGGACCGCAGAAATCCCGGCATCACTTTCATAGAGCTTTGAACAATCAGGTGACTTCACCCCAATCGAACAGCACAATGCGCAAATTTTTATCGGCATATACATCCACAAATAACATGGTTCACAGTGTATCTGCCGGACTATTAGCTGGATTCATCGCGTTAATCCTGACAATCCCATCCTCAACCGCCCTAGCGCAGGAGCTGGATGTTCCCTATTACACCACGGAGCCCGAAGTCGTTGATGGGATGATGGACATGGCCGGGGTGGGTCCGGGTGACTACCTGATCGATCTGGGATCCGGCGACGGGCGCATTGTCATTGCCGCTGCGCGACGCGGTGCTGTCGGACACGGAGTCGATCTGGATCCCGCACGCATTGCGGAGTCGGATGTGAACGCCGGAAAAGCCGGGGTCGCCGACCGGGTGATGTTTCTGGAGGAAGACCTGTTCGATACGGATTTCAGCCAGGCGTCTGTGGTCACCATGTTCCTGCTGAGTGCTCTTAACCTGAGGCTGCGTCCGGACCTGCTCGCCAAACTGCAGCCCGGTACCCGGGTCATTTCCCACACGTTCGACATGGATGACTGGGAGCCGGATAAAAGGCGGACCATCGGCATACGACCGGTCTATCTCTGGGTGATACCAGCCGATGCAGCAGGTGAATGGGAATGGAACACCGGCCAGATCACCATGTCGGTCAGCCAGCAATTCCAGATGATCGATGTCACCGTCTCGGCCGGCGGCCGGACCCTGTCCGCCGGGGAAGCAACGCTCCGCGGCGACCGGATCACCCTCATCATCCACGATGAAAAAAACGGCACGCGGTACGTGTGCAACGGCACGATCGACGGCGATTCCATTACCGGCACGCTGCAGATTCACAGCGGCGACGGACGGCATATGGAAATCTGGACGGCCGTACGAAACTGAGGTAATCCTGCCATTCTCGACAGTCTCCGGGATGTGAAGTACCTGCGAACGAGTCCTCTTTCTGGTATCCTGTGAAATCGAAGTAAATCTTTGGAATTATATAAATTGATCTATCTTCAGTCATAACACGGACCATGGAATGCGGAATATAAAAGCAGATTGCCTCCCTCACATACACACCTATGTGGTGAATATTATTTCAGACGATCTATGACTAATGAGTGGCCTTTAGAAGGATCTTCCAGTAAGCAATCAGGTGGAGCGCAGAATGACAAGCGATCACAAAAACCGTGGCTGATTGCCGTAACCGGTAAGAGAGGGAGTGGAAAAACGTATCTGCTTGCACAATTGATGGATTACCTGAGAAGGGAAGGGCGATCATTTGACGGTGTTCTGGCACAGGCCGAGGATACATTTACAAGTGGCAGAGGAGCTCATAAATACATTCTGAAATGGCCATTGCGTGATGAAGAGGTTTTGCTGTGTGAGAGAACCGGCAGCGGCAAACCGCCCTACAAGTTTAACTCCGATGCCTGGGTAAAGGTGGGTGAGTGGGTTGAGGAAATAGTTCAGAGTCCCGAAAAACCTGATGTCATCATCCTGGATGAGCTTGGGATTCTGGAATCAAAAGGTGAAGGTTTTGCACAATATTGGGACCACATCTATCAAATCGGACCTTCCATTATCGTAGCATCCATCAGAGAAGAAACAAAAGAGGATTTAGAGGTACAATTAGGCCAATCCTTTGATCTGGTCGTTCACGCTCAGGAAGAGAAAGCACTGGAAAAACTGACGTCTCTGTGCAGTTCCGCTAAAGACTGGCAGCGCATTGGCAGGTTTGGAGCCGCGGCCGGGGTTATTGAGGTCAGTTTGGGAAGCATCCTGAACGCCACAAAAATTCCTTTCAGAGGGGTACCCTTATCCATAATCCAGGCAGTCATCCTGTTTTTTGCCGGAAGCAAGCTTTCCAGGCCGTGGATGGTGATCTGGGTCTCATACGTATCCGCAGCCCTTAAGGCATTATCGCCTGCAGGCAACCGGCTCCGGCCGATGATTGCCATTGCAGTGCAGGGCAGTCTGTTTGGACTGGCTGTGAAACTACTGGGCTGGAATGCTGCAGGAATCTCAATGGGCGCCTGGCTGGTGGGAGCCTGGGCAGGTGTGCAGGGATTCATTTTTCAGTATCTGCTATTAGGAGACGCACTCTTCGATGCCTATGGTGAGATTCAACTGTGGATCGAACAGGTGTTCGGGATCAGCATCGTTTCTCTGCCGGTTCTGATAACGTTGTACCTCTTTTCCGTAGGCATGCTATCACTTTTGGTTGTTGGATTTTTCCAATGGAAAAAACGTCCGCCTAAATTGCTCGAAAAAGCACTGAACCATTCCCTGAACAGTGATGGTAATGAGAATATTGAAGAGAAAAGATGGTGGCAGAAACTGTGGAGTGAATATCGGCAAAAAGCGTTTTGGCTGCCTCTCATCGTGGTTTTAATCATTCTTATGTTCAGCGGTTCCCCCACGGAAGAATTGGCCGGATTGCTCCTGCGCGCTACAGGCATCATAGCGGCCATATTTGTGATTTTTTCCGTCTTGAAACCGGATCGGATGATTGAAAAACTACGAAAATCAGGCCTGTTTGGAGCTGCAATTACAATGGAGAGAATTCTCAAGCCAACCGGAAGGCTGAACTCCGATAATACCGATAGCTGAAAACCCCTATCGCTCCAGCACCCGCCGGTTGGCGCGGATGATCGCCCGCGACTTGTCCTTGAGCAGCTGGGTGGCATCCATCATCATCGCCTCGTTGGACGGGAACGGCACCTGCTCGCCGCGGATCATGCGCTGGTGTTCATCTGACAAGGCCCGGCGGTCTCCGGAATAGCGGGCAAACCTGTGCTCAAACAGGGCTTCCACGCTGATATTGTCGGTACGGATGAGCTGATCTGCCTGGATCTCGTAAAAGTCGAGCGAACCGGCAACAAGCGCCGCCTTGCGCTGCACGGACTCCGTTAGCTGCGCGGAGACGGTGACTATGTTGGGCACGCGGATGTCGTTACCGAGAGAATCTTTCCGCACATTGCCGTTGGCATCCAGTTCATACCGCATGCCATCCTGTACTTCCTGCGACACATTGTTGGTGTTGTTGTTGATGGTCTCCGGTGAAAATGAGATATCGGTAATGTTGAGAACCAGGAAGTAGTCGTAGTCGACGTTCTGGTTTTCCCAGGTATCGAACTGTACCCACCGTGTGTTGAGATCGCTCAGGGTCACCTTGCTTATCTCGGCATCGAAAAACTCGGGGATCACCATACCCGAATTGTTCTCCACAACGAACAGCGCGTGGGTCTTCCCCCTCATCTCCGAAATTTCCAGATACCGGAGCACACTCTCGTACTCCGGATATATGCTGTGCGCACGCTCAAATTCGGCGAACGCCCGCCGGGCATTGTACTTGCCCCCCTCTTCCAGGAAATCCAGGCCGCGCCGGTAGGACACATCCGCCGCCGAGGCCTTGGATTCGATGATCTGTTCGTTGAAGTTGAAGAACGTAAACTGGTTACGTATCTGCGATGGGAGACGGCGCACCTTGTTCTGCCGGTCGTTCAGCTGTTCGTACAGCAGATAGATCTCGATCCAGCTCTCCTCCCGTCCCTCCATCTCCAGGAATTCGATCCGTTCACGGTCAAACGTGTTCGCAAGCTCGAAGGCCTCCTTGAGCACCCGAAGCTCCTTTTCTCTGCCGGGGTTCTTCATGAGCCGGTCCGTGGACCGCTCAATGGCACGGTCATATTGTCCGCGCTGAAGCATTTTCTCCGAGGATGCGCAGGATCCGATGGCAACAGCCAGCAAAATGAGAAGACCCGCACGATGTAATCTTGTCGCCATACCAATACCGTTTTAATTCCGATTTCATTGACCCAGCTGACAAAATAACATATTTGCCTGTTTCGCACACACAAACAGTTTCGTCAATTGACAAAACTTATTGGACACCGATTCCTTAATTACTACCTTGAATACATTTGCGGCAACATGCTGCTGAGAGCAACCAGGAACAAATACATAACTATGAAGAGAACGATGCAGACCTCCATTCTACACCCCATCCCATTCATCCTGCTCCTTGCTTTTTTCATTCCGGCAATGCCCGCATTCGCTGCCGACGACGCCGACCGGATTGGTAACACGGCCGAAACCACCGATACCACCATGGTAACCGAATGCATGGAAATCATCAGCTCCGGTACGTACGTGCTGGAATCGGACATCACCGGCGGCGACGACTGCCTGATCATCAAGGCCAGTTATGTGACCCTGGACGGAAACGGATTCTCTGTTATCGGAGAAGAAAACGGCAGGGGCATCTTTGTGGATGGGTCCGAGCAGCTGCTGTCCAATATCGAAATCCGGAATGTCGCAGTGGATGGATGGACCAACGGGCTGCTCACCGGACCCGTTACCGAAAGCCGGATCACCGGCATCACCGCCCGCAACAACACCTCCAACGGACTCAGGCTCGGGAACATCTCCGACTCGGTCGTGGACAGTATCCTCACCTACAACAACCGCAACGGCATCTGGTTCGCCACAACTACCCGGAACAACCAGGTTTCGCACATCACATCCCGCGACAATTCCCACTACGGTTTTTATGTCTCCGGCTCCAATGCCAACACGTTTGAGCAACTGACCTCCATTAACAACCGGGATGGATTCTACGTGATCTCATCCAACAACAACCTGTTCCGGGAAGTGCGCTCCGACAGCAGCCGGTTGTACGGCTTTGAACTGCGGGCCAGCAGTCGCAGCAACCGTTTCGAGCAGATATCCGCCAGCCACAACCGGTGGCATGGAATGCGCATCGGCGAGTCTGAGCACAATGAATTTGATGGCGTATTCCTTTATGCCAATGAGATGTCCGGGATATTCCTTGTTGGGGATCTGCGGTTCAACACGCGGGTCACGGGTAACACATTTCGCAACATAACCGCAACCGGAAACGAAGAGAGCGGAATTTCGATCAGTGTGGCCGCCTTCAATCTGTTCGACGGGATTGTGCTGAACGACAATGGGCAGAACGGTATTACGCTGGGAAGCCGCGACCACGACAACACCTTCCGCAACGTGGTCATCGACGGCACCGGCAACCATGGCATCTCGGTTCTCAACAACAGTCCGGACAACCTGTTCCACAACATCGAGATATCCAATGCCGGAACATCTTCCATCTACTATGCCATGCAGTTCGGCAACGACAGTCCCGGCAACCAGCTCCGAAATGTCACCATATCTTCCGGAGGAGGCGGATTATCGGTGCGCACCGACTCCACGGTAGTCGACAGTCTGGCCGTGAGCGGTGTGTCCGGCACAGCCGTACGCTTGTGGCAGGAAGCCAGGGGCAATTCCCTGTCCAATCTCTTCCTGAGCGACAACTCGATGGACTTCCAGTCCACCGGGCAATCCACCGGGAACAGTGTCGAACACATGGTGCTGGACGGTGGCGCCGTATCGTTCCGGGCACGCGATGTCCGCATCAACCATACCGATCCGCCCGACATGCTGCCCGGCGGACTCCAGGAGCTTCCCTATTATGCCGATATCCGTGGCTCGTCCATTGCCGGCGACGATCCGCATGTGGATGTCATCCGGTTTTATTACGATCCGGAGACCCTGAACGGCTGGGATGAATCCACCCTGGAAATCTGGCGCTACGACAGCGAAAGCGGCTGGACCCGTCCCGCTGAGAACTCCTATACCACCGGAGTCAACACCGAAGAAACGTACGTTTACGCCGAAAACATCACCGAGTTCTCCATTTTTGCCGTGCTGAGCAGCGAACTCCCAACAACCGTGGCCGAAGAAGAGTTGCTCCCGGATGCATTCCGGCTCGCCCAGAACTATCCGAACCCGTTCAACCCGTCCACCCGCATCCGATATGACCTGCCCGAATCGGCGCAGGTCCGGCTGGAGGTCTACAATCTGCTCGGCGAAAGCGTGGCCACCCTGGTGGATGCGCGCCAGGAAGCCGGCAGCCATCAGGTCGCTTTCGAGGCCGGACATCTGGCAAG
>SKWQ01000045.1 GCA_007128855.1 Balneolales bacterium | reverse complement strand
TGCTCTTCAAACCGGTTCAGGTAGTACGAGCGCACCAGCATCTGGTTGATGGAGGCCGAGGTGAAAAGCAGCACCTCCTCGGGCACACGCCCATGCTTGTAGATGTAGGTGAGGGTGGATTTGTAGTTTTCGATCAGCGCGTTCAGGTCCTCGGTGAGCGCGTCGATCTGCTGCTGGGTGACATCGAGTTCTTTCTGGATGGACGCGCGCTCGGCCTCCATGTTGCGCAGCACCGCGCTGCGCAGGGTGATCTCGTTGCGCAGGTTCTGGTACTGCCCGTACATGTCGGTGTAGGCCGTAGCCGCCTCCGTGATCTGGACCTCGAACTGCTCGATCTGGCTCCGAAGGGACGCTATCTCGTTGCGTGCATCTTCCTGCTGCTGCTGCAGCTCCTGCCGGATGCTCTGGTAGTTCTGCCCGTACAATGACGCAGGGACTGCGAAGAGCGCAACGGCGACCGCAATCAGGAAGAATGTTATGGGTGGATGAGGCCGTCGGTTCATAGCCGGATGATGTCAATGGCGTCCGGAATGCCCGGATCGAATTCAAGTTCTGAGGGGTTCATTTCCAGCGCGCGTATGACCAGAAAAATATTCGATTTTCCGTCATAACTCAAGATTTGGATGCGCCTGGGCAGCTGGTAGCCGTCCAGGTCGCCGTGGTTGTCGAACTGAAACGTGCTGTAGGCCTCCGGAAGTGCCGTGGTCCGTTCGGTGCGCCGCAGCACAAACCGGTCGCGGGACACCAGGTGGCGCTCGCCAATGCCGGTTTCGACCAGATAATATTCATCGCTTTCAAAAATGGCCTCGATCTGCTCCGGTCCGGTCAGGGGGTAGAGCATGCGGATCAGGTTCATGGCCCCGATGCCGTTCAGGTAGAACCACGCGGCATCGTCGTGGGACATTTTGTGCGCCGTTTCCTCGAGGCGGTTGTAGACGATCACCGAGTCGGGGTCGCTGTAGATGCGTCCGCCTTCGATGCCCAGGTTGTTGCTTATGAGCAGCAGGCTGCGCTGGCGGTCGGACCGGAACCGCACATTCACGCGTTCGGTGTGTCCCGGCTCGCTCACCTGCACGCTGGCCCGCCCGCTCATGGCCTGAGGTATAATATTATGGGCGGCAAACTGCTCAAAAAACACATCCCTGCCGGTCTCGGACGGCACGAACGCCATATCGTCCACCTGCAGGGGTTCGGTCACGGAGCAGGCGGAGAGCACGGCCAGCAGCGCTGCGGCCAGGAATATCCGCGGACCCGGCGCCGTTGAGACGGCTTGCGCCGCGATGTTGCGTGCTTTTCCGCTTCCCATGGTCGTCAGTTGATATGGAGACGCTCCATGAGGTGCGTCCGGTTTTCGTCTTTGTCGAAGGCCTTCTGCCACCAGTAGTGCGCGCGGTCGGGATCGCCCATCTTGTCGTAGACATCCCCCATGTGCTCCATCACCTCGGCGCTGGCATCGCCGGTTTCGATGGATGCGCGGATGTACTCGTGCGCCTTCTCATATTCGCCCATCTTGAAATAGATCCACCCCATGGTATCCAGGAATGCCGCGTTATCGGGGTTGAGTTCCAGCGCGCGGAGCGCCATGTCCCTGGCCTCCTCCAGCCGCATTTCCCGCTCGGACAGGTAGTAGGCGTAGTTGTTCAGGGCAACGTCGTTGTCCGGATCCAGTGAAATGGCCTCCTCGTAGGCCACGTCGGCGTTTTCCCAGTCGTCAAGAGAGGCATACGTGTCGCCCAGGGTTCCGAGGATGATGGACTGGAACGGCGCGCGCGAAGGCAGTTCCGAGGCCGCGCTCAGCCATTTTGCCGCCTCTTCGTGCTCATCCTGCAGGAAATAGGCCCCGCCGACAAAAAAGAGGATGAACGCATCCTGCGGGATGTATTCCTCGGCCCGGAGTCCGGCCTCGATCGTCTCCTCGTACATCCCCTCGATGTAGTAGGTCTGCACGAGCTGGCGCCAGGCGGCGTCGTTTTCCGGCATCAGTTCGGTGGTGCGGATCAGATGGTGCAGCGACTGCTCCCCATCCTCCGTGATCATGTAGAATTCTGCGGCCATGGCGTGGGCCATGCCATTTTCCGGGGTATCGGCAACGAGCGTGTCGACCAGCATGGCCGCCGTCTGCTGCAGCTGTTCGTTTTCCGGGTCGTGCGAGAACCGGCTCAGCACATACTGGACGATCTCCAGCTTGTTGGAGATGTCCACGACCGGATCCCCGACCAGCCCGAGCAGCAACCCGCCTGCCTTGTCCCACTCCTCGTGCATGATGTGGATGTCGGCCAGGTTGACCAATGCCTCGGGATGCCTCGGATTGCGCTGAAGCACCTGCTCGAGCAGCCCGGTCGCCTCGTCGGTGCGGTTCTCCTCCAGGTAGAACTGGCTGAGCATCAGCAGCGTGTTCACGTTCCCCTGGTCCATCTCCAGCACTTTCAGCAGCTCCCGGATGATGGCATCGGTGTCGTCCAGGCGGGAGTAGTTGCTTATGCGCTGATAGTGGATGGCCCGGTCGGGACCCACAAGGTCCAGGATCCGCTGGTAGGTCAGGTTGGATTCCTCGTAATCGCCCTGTGAGGCCTGGATGCGGGCCCTGGTATACAGGAGCTGGATGTCGGAGGGATGGTAGGTGAGGGCCGTATCCAGCTGCTTTATCACTTCACGGTACTCGCCGCCGCCGCGGAGCCCGTCCACCAGCTGGAGGCGGTACCACTTGTTCTCCGGTTCCAGTTCCACTGCCCGCCGGCTGTGGTAGACACTGGCGGCATGGTCGTTTTTTTCCAGATAGAGCCGGGCGAGGGCGTAGTTGACGCCGGCGTTGCCGGGCAGCAGCGTGTGCGCACGGTTCAGGTGGACTTCGGCGTATTCCGTGTCTTTCAGTTCCAGGGCGGTCACTCCGCGGATGTAATGGGTCCGGGCGCGGAGCTCCTCGTCGGTGGAGAGCACCGCGCCGGTCCGCGCGGGGTCCGGTTGTCCGGCCGCCGGGCTGTCCTGGGACCGGGTCGATGGTTCTGAGGCCGCAGAGCCGGTCGTGGAGCAGGCCGCAAGCGCGACCAGTGCTGCCAGAACGAGAGGTATTATGGCGGACAAAAAGGGTGCAGGGATGGTGATTCTCACGGGTATCTGATTCCGTTTGGGGATAATTTCACTAAGGTAACGAATTGCAGGTAACATTGGTACGGCCGGTCGGGCTCCGGATTCAAAACCTGCGCAGAATAGCTTCTGTCTGGGAGACGTACATGCCGCCGAAGAGGTTAACGTGGACCAGGAGCGGATAGAGGTTGAAGATGTCCCGCCGGTCGCGGAACCCCGGCTGCAGCGGCCACTGCTCCTCGTAGCCCTTGTAGAAGTCGGGACCGAATCCCCCGAAGAGCGTGGTGAAGGCCAGTTCGGCCTCGCGGTGGCCGTAGAAGACGGCGGGATCGATGAGCACGGGGCGGTTTTTGCTGTCACAGAGGTAGTTGCCGCCCCAGAGGTCGCCGTGGAGCAGGGAAGGGGGTTCGTCGGGGATCAGCTCCGGGAGGCGCTTGCCGAGGCGGTCGAGCGACTGGCGTGCCGATCCGTCGAAAAAGCCGCGCCCGCGGGCCATGGCGAACTGGGGTTCCAGGCGGCACTCGAGGAAAAAATCGGCCCAGATGTCGCGACGGTCGTTTTTTTGCGGCAGCCGGCCGATGTAATTGTCGTGGTCGAGCCCGTACCGTGGAGCGGTGTTGCGGTGCATTCCGGCCAGTGCCTGTCCGAAACGCCGGTCGAAGTCTCCGGTGCGCCGGCCTTCGCCGATGAAGGTGAGGATGAGGAACGCCTGGCCGGATTCGTGGTCGTCCGTCAGGCCGATCACCTTCGGGATGCGGATGGTGCCGCCGCCGCTGTTGGTGCCGTCGCCGCTGTTGCTGCCGCCGCCGCTGTTGCTGCCGTTGGCGTTGCCACTGCTGCTCCCGGCGTTTCCGCTGGTGCCACCGCCGGTCGCATCCTCCAGGATCCGCAGCCCCGCGGCCTCTGTTTCGAACATGTCGCGCAGGGCGATCCGGTTCTGTTTGACGAAGAAGCGGCTGCCATCCTCCAGGGAGACCTGCATGGTTTCGTTGATGCAGCCCCCGCCGACCGGGGTGGACCCGGTCACTTCGCTGCCGGTCAGGTCACGGAAAAAATCCTGAAGTGCGTGCGGGAGGGTCATGACGCTTACGAGTTGTTTTTCAGATGGGGGCGGACCGTGTCCAGCAGCGATTCGCAGCTTCGCAGCACGATTTCGTACACCAGCTCGAAGCCGTTGATTCCGCCGTAGTACGGGTCGGGCACCTCGCCGTCGCCGGGCATGGGGTCGAAGTCGCGCAGCAGGAAAATCTTGTCGCGGAACAGCCCCTTGCGGTCCAGCCGCAGCAGGTCGCGATGGTTTTCCTTGTCCATGGCGATCACCAGGTCGAAGTACTCCAGATCGGAGTATTCGAACTTGCGCGCCTTGGAGTTGAGGGTCACCCCGTTCTGATCGGCGATCATCCGGCTTTTGCTGTTGGCCGGCTCGCCCGCGTGATAGGCCGCCGTGCCGGCAGAGTCCACTTCCACCAGTGATGAAAAGCCGTTTTTGTTTACAATGTGCTGGAAAACCCCCTCGGCGGTCGGGCTGCGGCAGATGTTCCCGAGGCAGACGAAGCAGACGCTGAGGGGTTCTTCGGAGGTGATCGTTTTGAGATCCAGGCTGGTAACCGTTTGCATAATGGTGATTATCTTGATTTGGGCGTCACAGTCCGGAACGCCGGAAATGGCTTGAAGTCGTTTCTGCCACTAAAAAGCCACTTTTTTTGTAATTTTCCAATGGCCGATTTTTTATTGCCGCCTGTTGCGATTACCTTCCGGCAAAAGGCGGCGTTATTTATTTCACTTGCCGGAATCCGCCGCCGGCCGGAGCTTTTCCGCCGGTAAAGAGCATACTTCTGTGCTACGGCCTTATGCTGTCATGAAAGTTTCGTATATTTACGCTCTTGTAAAAAAACCAAAGTAGAGAACCCTTTCTCGCTGTATGAGTAAGAAATTCAAAGAAGTCAAACAGTTACAGTACGCCAAAGCGGAACTCGAGATCCTCGAATGGTGGAAGGAGAATGACGTTTTCGGCAAAAGCGTATCCACCCGGCAGGACGGTATCCCGTTCACTTTCTATGAGGGTCCGCCCACCGCGAACGGGCGTCCGGGCATCCACCACGTGCTTTCCCGCACGGTGAAAGACCTTTTCTGCCGCTACAAGACGCTCAAGGGGTTCAAGGTGGACCGCAAGGGCGGGTGGGACACGCACGGCCTTCCGGTCGAGATCGAGGTGGAAAAAGAGCTCGGGCTGCAGGGGCGCGCGCAGGTCGAGGAGTACGGCATCGCCGAGTACAATGCCAAATGCCGCGAAAGCGTGCTGCGCTACAAGGGCGACTGGGACCGGCTCACCACGCGCATGGGCTATTGGGTGGACCTGGAGAACCCCTACGTCACCTTCGACAATGACTACATTGAGTCGGTCTGGTGGGCGCTGCGGCAGATGTACGACAAGGACCTCATCTACAAGGGATACAAGATCCAGTGGTACTCGCCCGGCAGCGGCACCGTGCTGAGCTCGCACGAGGTGAGCCTGGGCTACAAGGAGGTGCAGGATCCGTCGGTCTTCATTACGTTCCCGGTGGACGGCGAGGAGCGCACGCATTTCATGGCCTGGACCACCACGCCGTGGACGCTCATCTCCAACATGGTGCTTGCGGTACATCCCGGGCTGGACTATGTGAAGGTCCGGGTGGAGCACAACGGCGAAGAGGCGTTCTACTATTTGGCCAAGGCATTGGCTTCCAAAGTTTTTGGGGATGGATACGAGGTGGTGCAGGAGATGAAGGGCGCCGACCTGGTCGGACGCACCTACGAGCCGATGTTCGACTACGCCCTCGGGGAAATCCCGCGTGAGAAGGCCTGGCGTGTGGTGCCGGCCGATTTTGTGACGCTGGAGGATGGGACCGGCATCGTGCACATTGCCCCGGCCTTTGGCGCCGATGACTACAATGTCTGCCAGAGCGAGGGCATCCCGATGTTCAACCCGGTCACCCGTGAGGGCCGTTTCGAGCCGGTGGTCAGCGATTTTGCCGGTCAGTGGTTCAAGGATGCCGACAAGGGCATCGTCCGCAACATCAAGGAGCGGGGACGCATGTTCCGCCACGAGACGTACCTGCACAACTATCCGCATGACTGGCGGAAGGGCACGCCTCTGATGTCCTATCCGGTGGAATCGTGGTTCATCCGCACCACCGCGGTGCGCGACCGCATGGTGGAGCTGAACCAGAAGATCAACTGGAAGCCGCCGGGAACCGGCACCGGCCGTTTCGGTGCCTGGCTGGAAAACAACGTGGACTGGTCCATTTCCCGTCAGCGTTACTGGGGCACGCCGCTCCCGATCTGGGTGAACGACCAGAATCCCGACGACATCGTCTGCATTGGAAGCATCGATGAGCTGCGCAAAAAGGCGGGGATCGATGCCGCCAAAGAGCTGGACCTGCACCGGCCGTACATCGACGAGATCACCTGGAAGGCCGATGACGGCGGCACCATGCGCCGCATTCCCGATTTGCTGGATGTCTGGTTCGACTCGGGCGCCATGCCCTTTGCCCAGCGGCACTATCCCTTCGAGAACAAGGCCGGTTTCAAGGAGAACTTCCCGGCCGATTTCATCGCCGAGGGGGTGGACCAGACCCGCGGGTGGTTCTACACGCTCCACGCCATCGCCACCATTCTTTTCGATTCGCCTGCGTACATGAACGTGGTGTCGAACGGACTGGTGCTCGACGCCAAGGGCGAGAAGATGAGCAAGACGAAGAACAACACGGTCGACCCGTTCGACATGATCAGCAAGTACGGGGCGGATACCACCCGCTGGTACATGATGAGCAACTCCTCGCCGTGGGAGAACCTCAAGTTCAGCGAGGAGGGGATCCAGGAGACGCAGCGCAAGTTCTTCAACACGCTGGTGAGCACCTACTCGTTCCTGGCCATGTACGCCAACATCGACAAGTGGTCCTATTCCGGTGTTCCCATCCCGTATCCGGACCGCTCCGAGATGGACCGCTGGATCATTTCGCGGCAGTTCACCACCATCAAGAAGGTGGATACGCTGCTCGACGAATACGAGCCGACCCGTGCGGTGCGCGAGATCGAGCGCTTTGCCGACGACCTGAGCAACTGGTATGTGCGCCGCAGCCGCCGCCGGTTCTGGAAAGAGGGCAAGAGCCTGGACAAGACGGCCGCCTACCAGACGCTCTACGAATGCCTGGTGAGCCTGGCCAAGATGGCCAGCCCGATCGCCCCGTTCCTGAGCGAGTGGATCTACCGCAACCTGAACAGCGTCACCGGTTTCGAGGAAGAATCAGTGCACCTGGCCTTCTATCCCGCCGTGGAAGAGACGGCCATCGACCGTGAGCTGGAGTACCGGATGGATATGGCCCGCACCATCTCATCCATTGTCCTGCGTATACGGAACAAGATCAATATCAATGTGCGCCAGCCGCTTGCGAAACTGATCGTACCCGCCAACAATGACGAACAACGCAGCGCAATAGATTCCGTAAAAGATATTATATTGGATGAAGTAAACGTTAAGCGGATATTGTACGTTGACGACGACTCCGGAATCGTCCAGAAAAGTGCCAAGCCCAACTATCCGGTGCTGGGCAGGAAGCTGGGCAAGAGGATGAAAGCCGTGGCGTCGGCGGTACAGCAGCTGACTACGGAGCAGATAAGTGAATTTGAAAGCAAGGGGTCGATTCAGCTTGATCTCCAGGACGGAGATCCGGTAACACTCGGCACCGAAGATGTGGCGATTGCGCGGCACGGACTGGAAGGCTGGTCGGTGGAAACCGAATCCGGCGTTACCGTGGCCCTCGACACGGAGCTCGACGAGGAGCTCATCCGCGAGGGGCTTGCACGTGAGATCGTCAACCGGATCCAAAACATGCGGAAGGAAGCCAATTATGAGCTTACCGACCGTATTGATATCTTTCTGGACGGGGACGAAAAGGTAAAGTCATCCGTTGAGTTCATGAAGGAATATGTAAAGCGCGAGACGCTGGCGGAGCAGATCGAATTTGGTTCCGTCAGTGATTATGATTTTGTCAAGCAATGGGAAATTTATGATAAAAGCTGTACCATTGCCATTCAACGTAATACCAACTATTAATCCTCTGCGGCTATGAGCAAGGAAACAAAAGATAAAGGGGAGCGCGTATCCCCATACAGCGATGAGGAACTGGAGTACTTTCGCGGTATCATCATGAAAAAGCGGCAAGAGGCCGATAAGGATCTGAACATCCTTATGGATGCGCTTAAAGAGAGCACCGAGAACTCTTCGGACGAGTCCGCATACTCTTTTCATATGGCGGATGCCGGCACGGATGCCCAGGAGAGAGAGAAGACCTACATGCTGTACAACCGGACCCGCAAGTTCATCAAATACCTTGATGATGCCCTTCAGCGCATCAACAACAAGACCTACGGTGTCTGCAAGGTTACCGGAAAGAAAATTTCAAAAGGACGGCTTGAAGCAGTGCCCCACACCCAGATCAGCATCGAAGCCAAGCTGAAAAGACGCTAACCGTTTTGAATCAGGTCCGCAGCAAACTGACCGTGTTCGGGGCGACGGCGCTTGTCGTCATCCTGCTGGATCAGCTCACGAAATACTGGATACGCACCACCCCCGAATTGCACAGATACACGCTTATTGAGGGGTGGCTTGCGTTCAATTTCACCAAGAATCCGGGCATGGCCCTGGGTATCCACTGGGCCGACACGTGGGTGATCAGCCTGATTGCCATCCTGGCCACCGTGATCATCCTGGTCTACGTCTGGAAGACCATGAAGGCGGCCAATCCGGGCTATATGGCGTGCATGGGGCTCATAGTGGGCGGCGCGCTCGGCAACATCACTGACCGGATCTTCATGGCCCGCGTGGGCGGGTATGGCGGTGTGCTGGACGGACACGTGGTCGATTTCATCCATTTCAAGCTTCGCATCGGCAGTTTCGACGTCTTTCCCTACATCTTCAACGTGGCGGACATTGCCATCTCCGTCTCCATCATCACCCTGATCCTGTTCTACAAAAAGCTGATGCCCGAGTATGCCGTAAAACGGGAGGATGCGGATGTGCCTGAAACGCCGGTTGCCGATCCGGATGAAACCAGTACGAATGAGAGCGGCCCGGAGGAACAGGAATCAAAGCCACATCCTGAAAAGGGTTCCGGGTCCCCAACCCGCGATCCAAAACAATAATAGTGCCATGCCTGGCGGATCCATCCTGATCGACCATTACCGGCAGCCCCGTTGCCGGGGCGAGGTCGAAAATGCGACCTGCCGGCACGAGGTGCACAACCGCAAGTGCGGCGACAGGATTGTCCTGACGTCGCAACCGGACGCTCACGGGCTGCTCCGGATCCGGTTCGAGGGACAGGGCTGCATGTACTGTCTGGCATCGGCCTCCATCCTGTGCAGCACGCTGTCCGGCAAGCCCACCGACGAAGCGCACCTCCTTATCCGGCGGTTCCGGCAATGGATCCGCGACGGGGGGACCGGGAACGAAACGGCCGTCGGAGCGCAGGAAACCACTGGTACGGAAGCCGTTCAGGATGCCGGGCCGGAGCTGACCGACGGGATGCGGGCGCTCGGCGAGGTGAAGGCATTCCCCATGCGTATCGACTGCGCCGACCTTGCCTGGAAGTGTGCGGACGAGATGCTGGAAACCAGTCAGGAACAGCGGGACAGGAACGTTGTGCGCAGGGGGCCAGAACAGCTAAAATGAAAAGCAAATCCGATACATACGGTCCCATCGACGCGGTGATCACCTGGGTGGACGGCAACGATCCCGAGCACCAGGAAAAGCGAATGCGTGCGATGAACCGGGATGTGCCGGACAGAAGCCCGCTTTCGCTGTCCCGCGGGGATGATACCCGGTTCCTCGACAATGGGGAGTTGCGCTTCTGCATCGCTTCCATCCGCAAATTTGTCCCGTGGATCCGCACCATCTACCTGGTTACCGATGAACAGGTTCCGGATTTTTTGGACGAGAAGGTGCAAAAGGAGCAGCAGGTGACGCTCGTGAGCCATGCCGAGATCTTTGCGGACCATGAATGGGCGCTTCCGACTTTCAACAGCCGAACGATCGAGACGGCGTTGTGGCGTATTCCCGGACTGTCGGACCGGTTTATCTATTTCAATGACGATTTTGTGCTGGCGGCCCCGCTCCGGCCGGAGGATTTTTTCAACGGGGAATCGGTGGTTATCCGCGGGGCATGGCGTCGGCTCGCTTCTTATGGCCGTCTGCGTCTGTTTGCGAACCGGATCGGCAGCTATCTGTCGAAAAAACTGTTGGGCATCACGCGATCCATGCATCTGCTGCTGCAGATCCGTTCTGCGGAGCAGGCGGGCTTCACCCGCAGGTATTTCCGTGTGGACCATGTGCCGCATCCCGTCCACAAACCGGTCCTGGAGTCTTTTTACGATAAGAATCCGGAGCTGTTCACGCAGAATATCCGCTACCGTTTCCGTGACATGGAACAGTTTTCGTCCATTTATCTGGCGTATCACCTGAAAATTGCGCAGGATGAAGCCGAATTGGTGCCTTCTGACGATGTGCTGATGATCCACGGCGAGATGGACCGGCCGATGTGGCTGGACCGGAAACTGCGCCGGATCGGGGAGCAGGATGTGCGTTTTCTGAGTTTGCAGGGCATCGAAAAGATGAACGACCGCTATCGGCGGCGGCTGGAGGATGTGCTCACGGAGCTGACCGGGCTGGATTTCTGAGGCATGCCGGACTGTAGTCGGCCGGACATCAGTGCAGGATGCTCTTGAGCATGTCGAGCTGGTCGTGCGGATCGATGTTTTGCAGGTCGTGGCCCATCCGGTCGCGCTTGGTGCGCAGGTACTTCAGGTTTTCGGGATAGCTTTCGGTCTCGATGGGCACGCGTTCGACGATCTCCAGGCCGTATCCCACCAGGCCGACCCGC
>SKWQ01000263.1 GCA_007128855.1 Balneolales bacterium | reverse complement strand
GGACCGGCTGGCCCATATTTCCGGCGGGGAGCGGGTGCGTCCCGGCGACCGGATCCTCATCAACGGCCATGCCGGCGACCACGGAATCGCCATCCTGGGCGAGCGCGAATCGCTCACGTTCTCGTCCCCCGTGCTCTCCGATGCCGCCTGCCTGAACGGGCTGATCCGCGACATCACCCAAAACCACGACGTTCACTTCATGCGTGATGCCACCCGCGGAGGCGTCGCCACCGTGCTTGCCGAACTGGCGGCCCTGTCCAAACGTCCGGGCGCGCACAAAATGGGCCTTTCCATCGATGAAACTGCCATCCCAATGCGAGAGGAGGTGCGGGGCATCTGTGAAGTATTCGGTTACGATCCGCTCTACATGGCCAACGAAGGCAAAGTGGTGGCAGTAGTCCCCGGCGACCAGGCCGAAGCCGTGCTGGAACGCATGCGCCGTCATCCGCTCGGCAAAGACGCCGCCATCATCGGCTCGGTCGTGGAGGAGCATCCCGGCAAAGTGGTCCTTCGCACGGAAATCGGAGGAAAACGGCTGCTGGATATGCTGGCCGGCGAACAGCTCCCCCGCATCTGCTGACGCCTCAGTACACTTCCACAAACAGGCGCTCGGAGGGACGGATACGCTTCTTCAGGTCCTCGATCACCCATTCCGCAGGCGGTTTGTCCCTGATCTCATCATCGATCCGCAGATAATCCAGGTACCCCTCGCGGGCCATGATCTGGAAAAGCCCCAGCTCCATCCCCTTCAGCCCGCACACATAGATCAGCGTATTATTCTGACTGACGATGGGCTGCAGCACTTCCCGCGAATCCAGCAACTGGTACTGCACATAGTGCTTTGTGCCATCCGGACGGGTACCCTCGCGGGAGATGGAGGTCAAATAATGGAAATTGTCGTGCCGCACCGACAGCTCCCGGAAAAAGTCATAGTAAAGCAGATCGGTTCGGTACGGACTTCCAAAAATAAGCGCCACCTGGTTTTCGAACCCGCTTTCCAGCAGATCGCTGATCATCCCGCGATACGGCGCCACGCCGGTCCCGGTCGCAAAAAACACGTAGTTGAAGTCGCCGGCGTTTTTGGGCAGGACAAACCGCTTGCCGCTCGGACCGGTTATCTTCAATTTGTCACCAGGCGTCAGGTTGCTCAGATAATTCGAACAGAGTCCCAGGAACAGGTTGTTCGTGCTGCGGTCTTCCTCGATCACCCGTTTGACCGTAATGGAGACCAGTTTGGGGTTATTATCCTCGCCCCCCGATGGCGAACAAACCGAATAGAGGCGCACCTTTGCGGGTTTGCCGTCCCGTTCGGTAAATCCCTCCGGG
Organism: Balneolales bacterium; assembly: GCA_007128855.1. Lineage (GTDB taxonomy): Bacteria > Bacteroidota > Rhodothermia > Balneolales > Natronogracilivirgulaceae > SKNL01. The sequence goes on along the minus strand of SKWQ01000263.1, from coordinate 1,605 downwards.
ATGCATCCGATACTCTGTCCCGAACGGATATTTCCCTCCAGCTCCGTTCCGCTCACATCCAGCGTGATGTGCCGGATGATGTTCGGACTCACTTCCAGCGTAGCCAGGCGGTTTTCCACGACCGGCACTTCCACCGGATTGTTGGGTTTGTACACGTTTACCGCGACCTCCGGATAGATGATTCCCGGATGGGTTTTTATTTCATTGCTCATAACTTACCTTTGAAAACAGATGGAACGCGGACGATTATCCACAGAGTAACACCACTCTGCCGTTTTATAGTCCGTCATGTCGTATGTAACGCCCGGCTGATGGCCAGCGTTCTGTTATTCAGATGGCGTTTTGCCGTATCATTATGTGATGGAAAAAGATAAAGATAAGAAAATTTGCTGGGGTATCATCGGGGCGGGAAGTGTCTGCCGGGTGAAAAGCGCCCCGGCCATGAACAAGATTCCCGGATCGCGCATCGTGGCCGTCATGCGCCGGACCGGCGAAAAAGCCCGGGATTTTGCCGCCCTCCACAACATTCCGCGCTGGTATGACGACGCCGACGCACTGCTCGCCGACCCGGAAGTCAATGCCGTCTACATCGCCACCCCGCCCGGCTCGCACCGTGAACTAACGCTGAAAGCCGCCGCCGCGGGCAAGCCCGTCTATGTCGAAAAACCGATGGCCCGTACCTGGCAGGAGTGCCGCGACATGATCACGGCGTGCGAGGAGGCCGGCGTACCCCTTTTTGTCGCCTACTACCGGCGCATGCTCCCCAATTACCGGAAAATAAAGGAACTGGTGGATGCGGGTGTCATCGGCGCGGTGCGGTCGGTGCACATCCGGATGAACCGTGCCGCCAACCCGGACCTCGACCGCAACCCTGCCAACTGGCGGGTCAAACCGGAGCTGGCCGGCGGCGGGTATTTCTACGACCTGGCCTCGCACCAGCTCGATTTCCTGGACTACCTGCTGGGTCCGGTCACCGATGCGTGCGGAATCGCATCCAACCAGGCAGGGCTCTATCCCGCCGAGGACATCGTCACCGGGACATTCCGTTTCGGGAGCGGGGTCCAGGGCACCGGGAACTGGTGTTTCACAGCCCCCAAATTGGTCGAAGACGATCTGATTACCCTCACAGGCAGCAAGGGCGTGCTGAGCTGGCCCACCTTTGCCGGATATTACGTCGACCTGAAAACCGATGCCAAACCCGACGCCATCCGCTTCCATTTCGACATCCCCGGACACATCCAGCAGCCGCTCATCGGGACCATCGTAAGGGAACTGCAGGATTTGTCCCATTCCGGAGCAAACGGCAATACTTTATATCACAAAGCTGATGTAAATCAAGATGATGTTTCACCTGACGATGTCACTCCGCCGACTGCGTCCACCCGCCGCAAAGCTGACACCCCTGGCATAGATAGCGAGATACGGCACTGCCCCAGTACCGGTGTGACCGCGGCCCGGACCAACCGGGTAATGGAAGCACTCACCGGGAAAAAGGCGATGCATTCCGGTTAGACCGGGACCCACTTTGGTGAAAGTTCCCACCCAGTGATGCGGGGCGCCTCACACCCGAAGTGGACCGGGTCCCGCTCAATCATTAAGATTTAT
>SKWQ01000073.1 GCA_007128855.1 Balneolales bacterium | reverse complement strand
CCAGCGATCGCTGGGCACACCCTGCGCCGGAGCGGCGCCGTTGCCCGGCTGCTCGAACAGATACTGCTTTTTAAAGGTGTCGGATACGATCATGCTGCTTTTTTATGATGTCACAATGTCATCACGGACTGGATGAAACGCAGTCCGCGGTCTTCATAGCTCTCGAACATGTCAAACGAGGCGCACGCGGGGCTCAGCAGCACCACATCGCCGCGCTCGGCCTTCATGTAGCACTTCTGCACCGCGTCCGGCATCGAATCGGCATACCAGATCACCGGCGCGACGCCCTGCAGCTGCTCGCGGACCGCATCCCGGCCCTCGCCGATGGCCACGATCAGCTTCACTTTCTTGCGGATCTCGGATGCCAGTTCGCCGTAGTCGTTGCCCTTGTCGCGTCCACCCATGATCAGGATGACCGGCCGGCTGAAACTGGTGAGCGCATACCAGACCGCGTTGACGTTGGTCGCCTTGCTGTCGTTGTACCAGGTGACGCCATCCAGCTCGCGCACCTTCTGGAGCCGGTGCGGCACCCCTTCGAACCCGCTGAGACTATCGCGGATGGGACCCTTGTCGATCTCGCATATCCGTGCCGCCAGGGCCACGGCCAGACCGTTGCGCAGGTTGTGTTTTCCGGGAAGGGCCAGTTGTTTCATAGGTAACACCTCTTCGTCATATCGGTCGGTCTTGATTCGGATGATGCCGTTGCGCAGGAAAATGCCGGGGATTTCCACCTCGCTGGAAAACGGAAGCAGGGCGGGCGTGGCGGGACCGCCGGCGATTTTTTCCACCTGATCCCTCACCACCGGATCGTCAAAGCCGTAGATCAGGACATCGTCTTTGGTCTGGTGGCGGGGAAGCTGCATTTTGGATGCGATGTACTCCTCAAACTGGTTGTGGTACCGGTTGAGATGGTCCGGGGTGATGTTCAGCAGCACGGCCACACGGGCGCGGAACCGGTCGATGTGGTCCAGCTGGAAGCTGCTCACCTCCAGGATCACGTCCACCTCCGGCGAGGTCTGGTCCACCACTTCCGAAAACGCGGTGCCGATGTTTCCGGCAAGCAGGTAACCGCGTCCCGCCCGCTTCCACACATCCGCCAGCCAGTTGACCACGCTGGTCTTTCCGTTGGATCCGGTCACGGCTATGATGCGGCTGCTGCAATACCACGACGCCACCTCGATCTCGGCCACCACCTGCTTTCCGGCATTTTTCCAGGTGCGCACGATGGGCGCATCGCCCGGGACGCCCGGACTCAGCACCAGCAGATCCCCTTCCAGAGCCCGGTCGCTGTGACCCCGCTCCTCGAACGGGATGCCGGCCTGCTCCAGCCGGGTTCGGTGCTCCTCGGCAATGGTCCCGATATCGGACACAAACACGCGGGCGCCCTTGCGCTTCATGAGCACAGCGGCAGCCACACCGCTTCGGGCGGCGCCTGCAACAACAATATTTTTGTCGTCAATCCTGGTCATTCGGCTCGCTATCGCAGTTTCAGGGTGATGATGGTGAAGACGGCCAGCAGGATCGCAATGATCCAGAAACGGACCACGATCTTGGGCTCGGCCCATCCCAATTTCTCGAAATGGTGGTGCAGCGGGGCCATCCGGAAAAACCGCCGGCCCTGGCCATATTTGTTTTTTGTGTACTTGAAGTAGCTGGTCTGGATGATGACCGACAGCGCTTCGATAAAGAAGATGCCGCACAGAATGGGCAGCAGCAGCTCCTTGTGGATCATCAGCGCCACGGCCCCGATGCCCCCGCCCAGTGCCAGGGAGCCGGTATCGCCCATGAACACCTCAGCGGGATAGGAGTTGTACCACAGGAAACCGAAACAGGCCCCCACCATGGCGGCGCAGTAGATGGTCAGCTCGCCCGTGCCGGGCAGGTAGAGGATATCCAGGAAACCGGAGTAGTCAATGCGTCCCGAGACGTAGGCCAGGATCCCGAGCGCCAGCCCGGCGATGGCCGTGGTGCCGCTGGCCAGCCCGTCCAGCCCGTCGGTCAGGTTCACCGAATTGCTCACCGCCGTGATGATGAAGATGCAGATCGGGATGTAGATGGCCCAGCCCAGCGCTTCGCCGAGAAATGCGTAGTCGATGTTGGCGTCCTTGACGAACGGGATGGTGCTCAGGGTGTTGTAATCCTGGAAATCGGGGTGGAAATAGAGGACCATGCCCAGAATGGCCCCAACGGCCACCTGCCCGATGATCTTGAATTTGCCGAGCAGCCCCTCCTTGTTTTTGCGGATGATCTTGATGTAATCGTCCACAAAGCCCACGCCGCCCAGGACGATGGTCACCATGAGGATCAGCCAGATGTAGACATTGTCGGGCCGCGCCCAGAAGACCGTCCCGGTGACGATGGCCAGCAGGATCAGCAGGCCGCCCATACTGGGGGTCCCGGCTTTTTCCATGTGATTGTCGAGGCCGATATCCTCCCGGATATTCTCCTGGAGCTGCAGCCGGTTGAGCAGCCGGATCACTTTCTGGCCAAAGAAAACGGACATGAAGAACGCGGTGAGCGCCGCAAGCGCACTGCGCACCGTGATGAAGGAGAACACCCCGAAGCCGGGGGGATTGAATGTCTGGTTGACCCAGTCCATGAGGAGATAGAGCATCAGGTCACCTCCTTCCGGTTTATGGACTGTTTTGCGGACCGGGTTGCGGCATCTTCCGCAGGCGGTTTCGAAGGTCGGCGGCCCTTTTTGTGGATGCGCCGTTCGATCCATTCCGTGAGCGCCTTGGCCGCTATCTCACGGTCGTCGAATTTGTTCCGGCGGCCGTGCACTTCCTGGTACCGCTCGTGTCCCTTGCCGGCCACCAGCACCATGGTGCGTGTGTCGGCTTCCAGGATGGCGGACCGGATGGCCTTGCGCCGGTTGGCTTCCACGAACAACTTGTCGCTGCGGGCCACACCTGCGCGGATGTCGCGGAT
>SKWQ01000138.1 GCA_007128855.1 Balneolales bacterium | reverse complement strand
CCTATGCGGAGATGGAGGCCGAGATGAAGCGGCTGGACCATGCCGAGGATCTCGACCAGAAAGCGGCGCTCATTGGCGAGCTGGGTTCCGAGGGCGAGCGAAACCTTATGGACCTGCTGTCGATGATAGAAGATGCCCTGGGGGATATGGCTGAAATGGATGAGGAGTTCCGGAGCTACACCGGGGAGCTGCGCACGGCGCGGGTCAGTTTCCAGGAGCTGCTATCGCACACGGAGCGGTACCGGTCCCGTATCGAATTCAATCCGGAGCGACTTGAGGAAATGCGGCAGAAACAGGCGGAAGTCCGTCGGCTGGAGAAGAAATACGGGCGTTTGCTGCCGGATCTGATTCAGTACCGCCAGGAACTGGAAGCATCCGTCAACCTTGCAGAGAATTTTGATCTGGAGCTGGAGAAAAAGGAGAAGGAGCTGGCGTCTGCTGTGGAAGTGTTGCGGCAGGGGGCGGAGGAGCTGCACGGGGAGCGTGAGAAGTCAGGCGCCGCACTGGGCAGCCGGATTTCCGAGGCACTGAAGAAGCTGGGCATTCCCAACAACCGGTTTGAGACCCGGGTCTTGTGGCGGTATGACGATAGCGGATGGATCAAAGTGGATGGAAGGGCGGTTGTGCCACAGGCCGACGGTCCGGACGATGTAATCTTCTACATAAGCACCAACAAGGGCGAGTCGCCCAAACCATTGGCAAAAATTGCATCCGGTGGAGAGATTTCGCGGGTCATGCTTGCCATGAAGTCGGTGATTGCGCGGGAGCAGCACCTGCCGGTCATGATCTTCGATGAGATCGACACGGGAATTGGCGGGGCGGTGGCCGAGCAGGTCGGACGCACGATGCACGACCTGGCCGAGCACTGTCAGATCATCGCCATCACCCACCAACCGCAGATTGCGGGACAGGCGGACCTGCACTTCAGGGTGGAAAAACAGGAATCGGGTGAGCGTACGGTGACGCATATCCGGAAGCTTGACGAAGAGACCCACATCCGTCAGGTCGCCTCGCTGATGAGTGGCGCCGACCTGAGCGAGCACGCCGTTGCGGGAGCCCGCGAAATGGTGCAGAAGGCCCGCAACAGAAGAAAAGCGGGCTAGCAGTATGAAATACTTGAAAAGCATAACCTGAAAAACGTGCCCGAGGAGATTAAAAAAACTTTTGATTATCAGGGCCTGCCGGTATCCTACCGGGTCACAGGCAGCGGGGCGCCACTGCTCCTGCTGCATGGCTGGGGCAGCAGTGCGCGGGTGATGCTGCCGCTGGCAAGGGCGCTGTCTGACGTCCGGACCTGCTACGTGCCGGATCTGCCCGGCTTTGGTGAAACCCCGGCGCCGAAAGAACCATGGGAGATCGGAAATTATGCCGAGCTGGCCCGGAAATTCGTAAAAGAGGTAATCGGTGGACCGACGGATGTCCTGGCCCACTCCTTTGGCGGGCGCATGGTTCTCAAATGGGCTTCAGAAAGCGCGCACGGCAAGGAGGGCGAGTTGCAGAAGATCATCATTACCGGGGGTGCAGGCATGAAACCCAAGAGAAGCTTCAGCTACTACCGCCGCCGGGGCACGGCAATGATCTTGAAAGCGCCGTTTGCCCTTCTTCCCGAAACTCTGAGATTAAGGGCCATGGCCTGGCTGCGCGGGACCGCCATATGGAGATCGCTTGGGTCATCCGACTACCAGAAGCTGGACGGCGTAATGCGCGAAACGTTTGTGAAAACCGTGTCGGAGCACCTGGAGAACTGCCTGCCGGATATTTCGCAGGAGGTACTGCTGTTGTGGGGCCGGGAGGATGAGGCCACGCCGTGGTACCAGGCCGAGCGCATGGAAAAAGGGCTCAGGAACGGCGCGCTTGTGGGTATCGAGCGGGCCGGACACTATGCCTTTTTGGACCAGCCGGACCGTTTTCAGCGCATCGTGCGGTCTTTTCTGACGGCGGAATAAAGAAAAGGCTCCTTTCAGGAGCCAGAATGGCAGAATAGACCTACAGAAATGCGGCGCGGAAGTCGCTCCATGTGAAATCACTGCCTTCGGTGGCATCGCTCCAGGATTCGATGGTCCAGCTGCCGGACTCATCCCGGACGATGATCAGGCGCATCCTCCCTTCCGCCACTACCGGCAAACCCTGGCGGTTGTGCTGGACCGTGATCTGATAGTCCGCATCAAACTGCTCCTGATCCTGCGAAATCTGAACGAAACGGCGGTCGTCAAGGCGCAGTTCGTGTCCGCTCAGCCCCTCCGTCTCGGCCCGCATGTTGTTGAAGTAGACCTCTTCCTCGGCAAATCCCCAGCCCTGCCAAAGGTCGGGATTGCCGCTTTGCGCCACGGACGATGGCTGGTAGGAAAACGATTCCACGGCAAGACAACGCCGGTAGTTGTCGAGATTCATGGTGCGCACGGCGTTTTGCAGGTTCTGGATCACATCCTGGGGCCGGTCGGGCTGAATGAACACCGGGACCGTGGTTGTTCCGGGTTCTTCCGGATCCCGGGTCTCGAAAAGACTGCAGGAAACCATCAGGATGCCGAGCATGGCGATGGCGCCAACGAAACTCCTCAAGGATAGAAGTCTCCGTGCAGCCAACTTGCCGGAGAGGATACAGAAAGGGATTGTGAGCCGTGTAGCCATAACACAATATACCACCCGCTAATCCAAAAGGAAATCAGGACCCGATACGCCCAAAGCCGTAAAATCCGGAGCCATAGGGTGGTCGGAGAGCCTGAAATCGAGTCCAGCCTCCGGTATCCGCAACCGGAAGTGGAGCAGTGAAATCCCCCTGTTTTGAACGGCGGTGTCCGGTTTGCCGGAATCGCTGCTCCCGTATACCGGATCGTCGATGATCGGATACCCCCATTCCTGCAGATGCAGACGGATCTGATGCGTGCGGCCGGTCCGGGGATGGCAGCGCACCAGGGAATACCCGTCAAAACGACGCAGCACCTTGAAATCCGTCCGTGAGGACTTGCCGTCTTCATGGCATTCGAATACGTATCCGTGCTTCCTTCGGATGGGACTGTCGACGTTTGCATGTGTTTCGCCCGGACACCCGGAAACCAGTGCCAGATAGGTTTTTTCGACATGTCCCTGTTCAAACGCGCGCTGGATTTTAGCTGTAAACGACGGATCCCGGCCGAACAGCATCAGTCCGGAAGTAACGGAGTCCAGTCGATGGATCAGCTGCAGCGGCTCCGATTCCGCCTGGCCGGCTTCCCGGAGGATGGAAACGAGGGTGTTTTTGTTGTACCGGCCGCCGGGGTGGACCGGCAGCGGGGCGGGTTTGTAGACCAGGAGATAGTCCGCTGTTTTCTCGAGGATGGCCACTTCGTCGGGCACGGAAGGCTCGTGCTGTTCCGGATTGGCAAACGTCAGGGGCGGTTCCGCCAACAGGCGGTCGCCGGGCCGGAGGATGGAACTGCCCTGGGTGATGCGTCCGGCGTTGAGCCGCACCGTCCACTCGTCCGCCGACCGGAACGGAAAACGGCGCATAAGAAACGCAATGACCTCCAATCCAACCTCATGCTCACCTACGCGGCACGTCAGAAACCGGGAATAAGGCTGTTGGATACGTACTTTGCGTAACAAAGCATTCCCGAATGGCAGGATGGATGGAAGGGTGACAGCATTCATCGGGCGTCCGGCCGCTTCTTGAATGAGTCGTCAAAGTAGTGGTACCATTTCCGGAAGGGCGCGTACGCTTTCTCCGGGTCAAAAGGCCGCTTGCGCGGATTCTGCCGGCACTCCTCGCTGCAGCAGCCTTCCATCTGCCGGGCACCCTCCTCGGAGCAGATGAACAGCCGGTTGCACTCCATGTTGGCGCAGTTGATGTACATGTCGCAGGGCTGGCCGGTTATTTCACAATGGCTGATAGGATCCTCATCCTTCGGATTGACCGGCACCACCAGCCGGTCGTCAAAAACAAAACACTTGCCCCGGAAATGGCGTCCGCCCTCCTCCCGCGCATAGTTCAGGATCCCGCCATGCAGCTGGTTCACGTCCCGATACCCCTTCTTCTTCATCAGCACGGAGAACTTCTCGCATCGGATCCCGCCGGTGCAGTACATCAGCACTTTCTTGTCCTGGTCGATCCCGGCCCCGTCCAGCCACTTCGGGAAATCGTAAAAATTTTCCACATCGGGTTTGAGCGCCCCCTCAAAATGGCCGATCCGTGATTCGTAATTGTTCCGCACATCGATCATCACGTATTCTTCGCCCGATTCCATCACGCGTCGCCACTCGCCGGGACGCAGCCGGGTGCCGCCCTCCGTATTCGGATCCAGCTTCTCATCCACCCGCAAGGTCACGATTTCGGGCCGCAGCTTCACACTGAGCCGGGCAAACGGAACGACAACGCACGGATCTTCCTTGAACTCCGTTTCCCCGAAACCCTCGCGCGACCGGAGGTCCTGTTTGTACGCTTCGATCCGGTCCGGGGTGCCGGCAAGCGTGCCGTTGATCCCCTCCTCCGAGATGTAAACGCGTCCCTTGAGCCCGAGGCGCCGGCAAAGCTCCCGGTGCCCATCCACCCATTCCTGCGGATTGGCGATGCGGGAAAAGTTGTAGTACAGGATGACACAAAACGGGTATGACATAAATTGGTTCTGCTGGTCGTTTATGGTAAATTTGGAAAAATTGCGCAAATCCGGCGGTTACCTCGCGGCTAATGTACGTTTTCAATCCGGTTCCATCCGGTTCCAACACGTTTCCATCACGGTTCCGGCCGCTGCTCCGATGATTCCGACTCCGTCCACACCTATATGTACCGATTTTCAAGATTACGGGCAAGAGCGCACGCGGCCATCCTGGCGACCGCGCTCTGGTTATTGCTGCCGGCCGCGGGGACACCGGCGGCTCCGGCGGGGTCCAAAGATAGCACGGATACAGGCCCGATCAAATGCCTCACGCCATGGATCATGCTTTACGGGGTGGATGCGGACCGCGCGGTTCCCGACCGTGTGGATGACAACACCGCGGACTGGGATTTCGTGGATGCGGATCAGGTCCCGCCGCATATCCGTCGCAAGATCGCGGACCTTGACCGGCACGAAATCCGGGATGCGGAGACGTACCTGTCGCCATCGGGACGGTTCCGGCTGCTGTTTCAGCGCGACGGCTTCCACGCCGTGCCTGCCGGTGACGCTTCCGGGACCGGCATCCCCGACTATATTGAACGAGCTGCGGCGTACGCAGATTATTCCTGGCAGCGACAGGTGGCCGAAATCGGTTTCACGGATCCTGTCGGCACCACCCCGCTCACCATCGAATTCCGCAACATCGGCGCGCGCACCTACGGCTACACGATTCAGGACGGCGAGACCACGCGGATCGTCATCCACAACACCTTCCTCAATTTCCCGCCCAACGACGACCCCGAGGGTAACCAGCTTGGCGCGCTCAAGGTCACCATCGCCCACGAGCTGAAGCACTCCATCCAGTTCGCCACCAACCGCTGGCAGGGGGACGCCGGCAGCACACACTGGGTGGAAATGGACGCCACCATGATGGAGAACATCGTCTTTCCGCAAGTCAACGACTACTACAACTACATCGGCGGCACGGCCGGGATTTTCGGCAACCCGGGGCGCTCCACACCCGTCGCCTACAGCCATGTGACCTGGTCGCTCTTCTTCGCCGAACACCAGGGCATGTCGTACTGGGTGGATGTGTGGAATCAGGTGCGCCGCGATCCGCAGATCCCGATGATCCGGGCCATGCGGGTGGCCGCCAGCAGCGATCCGGTGATGGGGGCGGACCGGTTCCGCGAGTTGTTCACCCGCAACCATATCTGGCACGCCACTTCGGGCGGACGCTCGGTGGCCGGATACGGCTTTGCCGAGTCGGCGGCGTATCCCGATGCGGCCATCGCGCCGGTCGCAGCGCCGGTGCCGGAACCTTACTTCGGATCCGGACAGCTTTCCACCCTTTCGGCAGCATACCGGATGTTCTACCCGGGGGTGGGACAGATCGGGCAGATCTCGGTCACGGCTGACCATGACCACGCCAACCTCGGTATCGGTGTGCTGGCTTACAAACACGACGGATCCGTGAGGGAGTGGATACCGGTCGTCGATCCGGGCGGGTCCACACGCGCCGTTTCCCCGTTTTCCGTCGCTCTGGCGGATTCCTTCCTGCTGGTGGTGGTCAATGCCGACCGGGGCAGTCCCGCATCCTACCAGATTGAGGTGGCGGTGGAAAGCATCCCGGACGTGGTGGTCCTGGAGCAAAACTATCCCAACCCGTTTTCCGGATCGGCCGGGAATCCGGGAACGACCATCGCGTTCAGTGTGCCGGAACGTGAATATGTGCAGCTTTCCGTGTATGATGTAACCGGCAGGAAAGTGGCGCTTCTGTTTGACCGGGAAGCAGATCCGGGACGCTATTCTGTGCCGTTCGATGCGAAAGACCTGGCCGCCGGCGTTTACCTGTACCGGCTTCGTACCGCCAGCACGCATAAGACCGGCAAAATGACATTTGTGCGCTGACGGGAAGTTTTTTCAGGTAGACGGGGTTGTACGGGTGTAAGAGTCTGTTTTTCTCAGTAAGTTCAAAGGATGACTAAGCGCATTCTCCTTCTTTCAATGGTTATGTTCCTGCCGGCCGTCATGGCATCGGGTGGAAGCGGTGCGGTCACTACCATGGACGGGGTCGGTGGGGTTGGTGGCGCTGGTGACAGACCTGGTCTTGGATCCGGCGGCGATTTTGGCAACCGTTCGAGCAGTGAGCTTGATCACGGTTCCGGCGGGGGGTTCGTTCACGGCTCCGGCAGCGAGGTCATCCGATGCCTGACGCCGCATTTGATCGATCGCGATTCATCCGTTGCGCTGAGTCCGGACTGGCGTCCACAATTGTATCCACATACTCACGGTTTTGACGTACATGACGCAACTGCCGGCGCGCGAGCCCTTGCCGACACGACCGCCAGCACAGAATCGATAGAAGTGCATATCCACGAGTCGGAATCGGGACGTTTCCGGCTGATTTACACCACCGAGGGGCCGGACAGTGTCTGGACCGCGGAGACCGGCATCGGGGAGCCAGGGGTGCCTGACTATATCGCGCTGGCCGCGCAGTACGCCGACTCCTCGTTCCGCTACCAGGTGGAACAGCTTGGCTACACCGACCCGCTGGACAACCCGCGCTGCGCCCCGGCCACCGGCCCGCAGATCGATATCCTTTTCGGCGACCTGAGGACCACAAACGGGCAGAAGATTTACGGCTACTTTGACGCGCAAACCCCGTCCCGCTTCTACATAAACAGCACATTTGCCGACCCGGCCTTCCTGCGCAACGACGATGTGGACTCGATTGCGGGTGTTCCACGAGGGGTCCCGGGAGCGCTCAAGGTTACCATCGCGCATGAGCTCAAGCATGCCATCCAGTTCGCCACCAACTGCTTCGCCGGCAACGAGATCAACGTCCAATGGCTGGAGATGGACGCCACGATGATGGAAAACGTGGTGTTCCCGAACGTGAACGACTACTACAACTACATCAGGGGGAGCGCCGGCATCTTCGGCAATCCGCAAACGCGTTTCCCGCGGGCCTACAGCCATGTCACCTTCATGCTCTACTACCATGAGGAATTCGGTCCGGATTTCTGGGTGGATGTCTGGGATCTGATCGGGGACGAGTTCCTATCCGGCCGGAACATCCCCATGCTTGAAGCGATGGAGCGGGTGATCGATGAGCGGAGAAATAGCCAGATCGCGAATTTCGGAGTGACTGGATCGGGGTCGGCAGTCACAGCGGAATCAACCCTAAAAGTGGCACCCGCCAGCATGTCGCCGATCGGCACCGGGACGGACCCGGCGTCCTCATCTGCCGGAACGCTCCCGGACCTTGAGCAGTCGCTGTTGCGAAATTATCTCTGGCACCTGGCATCCGGCAGCCGGTCCCTGTTCTCCTACGGCTTTTCCGAGCGCCAGAACTATCCCGCGGCGCAGGTTTTCGGCAGTTATGACGCCATTCCGGACTGGCCCGCCGCGCCGGCCACGGTTCCATACCACAGCGCCCGCTTCTTCGAGTTCCGGGCGGATCAGATGGATGCCGCCGGCGAGGTGGTCCTGGCCCTGTTCAACAGTGACCTTCCCATCGGACTCGGTTTCCTGGGCAAGACCTACAACGGGGAAGTGCTGGAGTTCCTGGTGAAAGCGGGGGGCGACAAACGGCAGAAACTTTCATTTCCGGTGGACTGGTCCCATCTCGACTGGCTGGGGCTGGTTGCCATGAACACGACCGGCGGTTCGCCCGTCAACCGGTTGCAGCTGCTCGCCGGCGAGGGGCCCGCCATTGAGCGGATACCCTACGGCAACATAACAAGGTCTGGCAGCCTTGTCATGGATGATGCCCGTTGGATGCTCTCCCACGCACTGAATCCGGTGACACTCAGCCCGTTTGACCTTTTCCAGGCGGATGTTTCCGGCAACGGATCTGTGACCCAACTCGATGCCTCCCGCGTGCTGATGCACCTGGAAAACGGAACGCCCTTTCCGTCGGACGACAACCTGGACAATCTGGGTCCGGAGTGGAGCCGTTTTGAGTCCGTGGGAAATGGTGAGGATCCGCCCGCAGCAGCTCTGTGGAAAGCTGGGACCTACGCACAGACAGCGGGTGCGGATTCCAAAACGGCACCCCCGGACACCGTGACGGCAGAATTGATCTTGCAGGGGTCAGAGGTGTTTGCCGATCAAAAGCTGGATATCCTGCTCAGGATATCCGGTGCCCCGGAACAACAGGGAGGGAATCAGCCGCAATGGAGTTCCCTTATACTGGAGCTGGAGATTGACTTCCCGCCGGAAGGTGGCGGAATGACGCCCGGAGATCCGATTTCGCTGGAGATGGTCGATCTTGTTCCGGGCAACTCGGATCCTGTCCTTAGTGCATGGGAATATGATCAGACCCTGAGCACGCTTCGCCTGGCATTTGCATCGTCCGGGCCGCTGGCCGCACATCACGATCCCACCGGGATGCTTACTCTTCGTATCATCCCCGAGAATGAGGGCCATATCCACTTCCGTATTTCCGATCTGAAGCTGGACGAGTACGTATATGCCGTGTCGCATCCCGGTATGGACACGTTACGCGTTATGGGGCCGGTATTCGCAGATGATCCAGGAGGGCAGGACAATGTCCGACCGCTCACATTCGCCCTGGAGCAGAACTATCCAAACCCGTTCAATCCGGCAACCGGGATCCTGTTTACGCTGCCTGAATCAGGGCATGCGACGCTGCATGTGTACGATATTACAGGTCGCCGGGTGGCCACACTGGTCGACGGATTCCTCGACAGGGGGGAACACCGGGTGCAGTTCGATGCGGGTGATGCGCACGGCATCAGCAGTGGTGTGTATCTGTACCGCCTGACGGCAGCCGGCGGATCGCTGACCCGGAAAATGACCGTCGTGAAATAGGGGAATCCGTAAGCTCACTTTGCAAGGGATGGCCGGGTAACAGGAATGGAGCCATCGCCGCCATGGTTGTCCGTCCTGTTGAAACAGCACATGCATGAATGGGGATACCAGAATCTATGAAATGAGATGTTCTTGCGCTAAATTACCCGGGGCCCGCGAGCCTCATACAATAATCATAAATAAGGGAGCATACCATGAATAGACACGCAGTAGTATTACTCTTTATCGGGATTCTGTTCGTTTCGGGATGTTATAACGCACGAATTACAACAGGACTCGCACCATCCGCTCAAACAGTTGAAGTCAAGTGGGCGCACAGTTTTCTTGGCGGGCTTGTTCCTCCCAGTGCGCTGAGCGTAGCTCAGGAATGTCCCAGCGGAGTGGCCTCCGTTGAAACGAAGCTTTCGTTCCTGAATCTGGTTGCAAACGCAATTACATTCGGAATTTACAGCCCAATGGAAATCACGGTTACATGTGCCGCCAACACTGCCGGTATTCCTGTAGATGCGCCATTCCTCACCATAGATGAGGCAATAGAAAAGGATCATGAGGCCATTGAGGCAATGGTGCAGGATGCTATCCTGTTGTCAAGCAAAAACAGTACGCCCGTTTATCTGGTGCTTGGAATGTGATTCCGGGAACCCTGCCGGTCCTCTTTTCACAATCAATTTGGGAAGTTGGGGCAGGGAAGGAATTCTTGATGATAAATAAATAACGGCAGGCCAGGCATTAAAGCCGGACCTGCCGTTTGACAAACTTATTCAAGAGCGCAATGCATCAGAGTGTAAACCGGACTCCGAACGAGATTTGAAACTGATCGTATCCTGTCAGGAAAAGGCGTGGCTCGGCATAGAGCTTGATTGCTCCAAGGTTATACTCTCCACCGGCGCCAAGTCCAAGTGCGAGATCCGTGTTGGAGTCGGATACCGTTTCCCCGAAGAATGTGAACTCAACGCTTGAGTAGTGAAGTCCGAGACTTCCGATTCCGTAGAGGGTTATGTCATTTTCCTGATAGAAAAGGTAATGGAAATTACCATTCAGCTCGAGAAAGGAATTTGATACACCGCTGGGTGAGTCGACAAGCCAGTAGATGAAGTCACCCCCTACCCTCATCTCCTCATTCAGTACATAATAGCCGCCCAGCTGGAGCCCAAGCTCACTTATTTTTTCACCGTAGGAAAGTCCCGCTCCCAGGGTGATGTCGCCCGGATTGTTCTGGGCATTGGCTGCCGGTCCCCATACCAGAAGCGACAGCACAGCAAGTAGTAATGCACTTTGTTTTACTCTATTCATTTTGACTCACCTTGTTTTGTTTACGTTTGATGGAATGTTGTATAATAACAGGCACATAAAAATAAGAAGGATTGTTTGAATTGCAAACGCTGAAACTATTGCTTGCCGAAGCTGCAATACCCCATGGCTGTACTACTGTGGTGAAGCACGAAATGCCAGATACTGCCGTATCCTATAGCTCTTGTTTACCCCGTATTGAATGTCAGGCGGCCACCCGGGATGAATTTTGTTCATCAGGTCAGCGCATCGACATCGATTAAGATATGTGGTTCAGGATTATAATCCATCATTTGGAAAAAGCTTAATGATGATAATTGCTGCCAATCACTTACATAAGTTACGCCGCTCCCGGGGCTATCAACAGAGTCAACCGGATTTGTGGCAGACCGGGGCCTTCAGTCGAGCAGCCGCAGGATGATGGCATCGGCCAGTTCAAAACCGGCCTCCGTGAGCCGGAGGGGAT
>SKWQ01000177.1 GCA_007128855.1 Balneolales bacterium | reverse complement strand
TGTCCGCATCCATATTTTCGGCATCCTTTCTGTCCGCATCAGATGGTTCCGTTCCATGTAACGTCATATCCGGTTGATTCCTTGCCTCCGGTGAAGGAAGGCGGACGGGATAGTTGCCATAGGGACGCTCGCCCAGCAGTTCGATCAGATCGTGGGAACCGAGGATTTCTTTATCCAGAAGCGACTTTGAGAGTAACACGAGTTTGTCTTTCTTCTCGAGCAGCAGTTTCCTGGTGCGTTCGTGATTTCTTCTGATGATGACCTGCACGGCGGCATCGATCCGTTCAGCGGTATGTTCGGAATAATTCTTCTGGATACCGAATCCGTTCTCCTTTTCCGGATCGTGATAGGATATGTTTCCAAGCTCTTCGCTCATGCCATATTCGGTCACCATGGCATAGGCCAGTCGGGAAATGCGCTCCAGGTCGTTTCTAGCGCCGGTAGATATCTTCCCGAAAATCAGTTCTTCAGAGACACGTCCCCCCAGCAGCGCGCAAATCTTGTCATCCAGCTCCTCGGTGGTCATCAGGAAACGGTCTTCCAGCGGAGTCTGCAGCGTATAGCCGAGGGCGGCAAAACCCCGCGGCACAATGCTCACTTTCATGACCGGATCGGTATGCTCAAGATACCAGCCGACGACGGCGTGTCCCGCTTCGTGGTAGGCAATGATCCCCCGCTCATTCGGACTGATGATCTTGTTCTTCTTCTCAAGTCCGGCCACGACCCGTTCGATGGCATCCTGGAAGTCGATCATCTCAACGGCATCCTTGTTTCTTCTGGATGCGAGAAGCGCCGCCTCATTGCACATGTTGGCCAGCTCGGCACCGGCAAATCCCGGGGTCTGGGAGGCCAGCAGCTGAAGATCGACGTTATCGGATATTTTCAGCTTCTTGGTGTGCACCTGAAGGACCTCCACCCTGCCCTTGAGATCCGGTTTGTCGATGAGGATCTGACGGTCGAACCTGCCCGGACGCATGAGTGCGGAGTCCAGTACATCGGGACGGTTGGTGGCCGCCATGATGATGACTCCTTTATCCGTGTTGAAGCCGTCCATTTCAGAAAGCAGCTGGTTCAGGGTGTTTTCCCTTTCGTCATTGGCTCCGGTGACCTGGTTTTTCCCACGGCTGCGTCCGATGGCATCGATCTCATCGATAAAAATAATGCAGGGCGCTTTTTCCTTGGCCTGCTTGAACAGATCGCGCACACGGGATGCCCCGACACCAACGAACATCTCCACAAAATCCGATCCGCTCAAACTGAAGAACGGCACATCGGCTTCACCGGCCGTTGCTTTGCCCAGCATGGTTTTTCCGGTGCCGGGCGGGCCGACCAGCAACACGCCTTTGGGGATGTTCCCGCCCAGTCTTGTGAATTTTTTGGGATCCTTGAGGAAGGCGACGACTTCCTCGACCTCTTCCTTGGCCTCTTCGAGTCCGGCCACATCCTTGAACGTGATCTTGTGCTCGCTCTGGCGGTCATACAGTGAGGCCTTGTTCTTGCCGATGTTCATCAGTTGGGAGCCGGGATTCATCCGGCGGAAAATGAACAGCCAGAAGGCGATGATAAGTATCAGGGGGATGAACCAGATGAAGTTGCTGAACCAGTTGCCACTGAAACGGGCGTCGTACGAAACGCCGTGCTCATCCAGCAGCGGGCGGATGTCGTCCCCTTCGATCATTGTCAAATGGAAGGGATAGGTGACGGTCTGCTCCTGGTCACCGCTTTCGAACCAGCGCCGGCCTGATGACGGTTCCTCAAATTGCACGTGTCCCTCCTCAACGGCATCTTCAAGGAAGAAGCCCTCGATGGTTTTCCCGTCCACGATCGTGATCTCCTTGACATGGCCGCTTCGCACATGCTCCAGGAACTCACTGTACGCCAGTTTCTTCGTGCCTTCAGGAAAAATTGACAGGTACGGGATTGCAAGAAGAACGAGAAACAGTATCAGGTAGATCCAGATAGGGAATCGCGGATTCCGTTCATCTTTCTTCTTTGGTTCGTACGTATCTGTAGAAGGGTCCTTTTTTTTAGCCATACTTTAAAGATACGCAAATTTTCAGTATCAATCGGCTTCCTCTCCGAACACCACCACGTCACCTTCGGCCGTCTGCATCTCGATACGTCCAGCGGTATCGGTGATTTTACCTATTACGGTGAACTCTTTGCTCAGTTCCGCGAGCTTGCCGACCATTTTTTCCGGCAGTGTGAACATCAGTTCAAAATCCTCGCCGCCGTACAGTGCATACTTGTCGACATCTTCTTTCATCTCATCGGCCACCTTGCGTGTCTGCAGGTCGATCGGCAAGGCGGATTGGTAAATGTAGGCCCCTTTTTTGGAACTGGTGGCGATGCGCTGAAGATCGTGCAGAAGTCCCTTGCTGACGTCGATCATGGACGTAGGACGGATACCCTCATCATGGAACAGGGAGATTGTGTCTTTCCGTGCGACGGGCACGAGCTGGCGTTTCACGACGTAGTCCCATTCGCTGAGGTCGGGCTGCATGACAGGGTCGTCCGACTCCTGCCAGTGCCGCTTTTCGCGCAGCAGCACCTTGAGTCCAGCCAGTGCACTGCCGATATCGCCCGTAACACAGATGGCGTCATCGGTTTTCGCGCCGCTGTTGTAAACAATCTTCCCTTTTTCAACATCTCCGTAGACGGTGATGGAGATGACCAGGGCGTTGTGCGAACCGGTGAGGTCACCACCTGACAGCTGGCACCCATAGTCGGTGCAAGCCATGCCGATGCCCTTGTAGAGATCGTCGACCATGTCGCTGGTGATCCTGTTCGGGACAGCCAGGTTAACGAGTACGGCATGCGGCTGTCCGTTCATGGCATAGATGTCACTGACAGCAGCTGATATCAGTTTGGCACCAATCTGATGAAATGGCATGAACGACAGATCAAACTCCACCCCTTCGACATATGTTTCGCTTGAGAGCAAGCCGAAGCTTGTTTCATTGGGTTGGAGAACCGCAGCATCATCCCCGATGCCATGGACTACCTTTTCGGAACGGAAAGTGGAATATCCGGCAATGTGCCGGATGAGCCCGGTCCTGCCGATACTGGCAATGGTCTTGTCCTGATCCTGTGACATATATTTGGCTAAATGGAGCTGATATCAGAAAAAAAAGGCAATCCGGTTCAGGCCGGATTGCCTTTGTGAATATCAACATAGGTATTTAAGATGTTGCGGACAGAGGGACCGGTTCTGCAAGGGAAGCGGGCCCATGCCTGTTACATGGGTGCTTGCGCGCCCCGCAGCGTCGAGTAGTTGATGCGCAACGTGCCGGCTTCCCGGAGTTCCTGCTGCACATCACTGACGATTCCCATCTCGGATTGCTGGTCGACCCTGAGGGAAACGATAAGCCGGGGTTCTTCCATGAGTTTATCGTACATCAGGCGCCGGATGGCGTAGACGTCATCGATCAGGGCATCATCGATCTGGACACGGGTATCACCGTATCGTCCGCCACCAAGGATTTCCGGCCCGATGTAGACATAGCTGACCAGACGCTTCTGCTCGATTTTTTCGATGTTGTCGGCGCGCGTAAAGTCAACACGGACCTGCAGTTCCACTTCGCGCAATACCGTCACCACCATAAAAAAGATGAGCAACATGAAGATGATGTCCGGCATGGCAGCGGTCGGTACCTGCTGCTTGGTGTTGGCCTGTTTCTTTTGAAATTTTGACATAACAATATCAGGATAAATTTAAGATCCCGGATCCGGCTCAGCCAGTGAGATATTTTGGGGATACATTTCACGGATGACGTTGTCTTCCCTGCTCACACGTGCCTGGTACTGCCGGTAGGGGATCCCGAACTCACTCATGGAAGCCTCATCCCGTAACTGCCGGTAGGCCCCGATCACTTCATCCAGCATATCGATGTAGATTTCGTACGGCGTTTGCCGGTCGGTCTTGATCGATACGATGGCCTGACGCGGGTCTTCCGACAGACTGGGATCCTGAGCACGGTTGGCATTATCAACGAAATCGACGACCAGTTGCCTTACTTCGACCAGGCTGGCGCGCTCTTCATTGATCAGGATCTGTCCGCGGGCGTTGACCAGGATGTTCATCAGGTTCCGCTCCCGGATGGGTGGCGGCTCCTGATCTGGATCCGGCGGCGGCGGCAGTTGCATACCGATACCGGTGTCAACGTCGATGGTCGTGACCACGAGGAAAAAGATCAGGAGGAGGAAGGCGATGTCCGCCATCCCCGCCTGAGGTACTTCTGCCACTTCACGAGAACGTTTTTTTAATTTCATGTCTGAAATCAGAATTTAAAAGTGGTGCGCAGACCGGTGACGACCAACATGACAGCAAGTATGCCCATGGTGATAAGCATAGTAAGGATCGCCGCATCGGTAACAGCCCCACTGATCAGATAGGAAATTGCAAATATCACAGCGGGGACCAGATAGACACCGATTTTCATCAGTTCCTGCTTGCCCTCAATGATACTCTTGACACCGAATCCGATCATGGCCGCCACTCCGATGGCTACCAATGCCAGCATCAGTCCGATTGCTATAGGTACGTACATAATATGTGGGTATTGGTAAGTAAGTGGTTAGGAACCGGGTTTGTCTTCTTCCGAAGCATCGCTCTTACCGGCACTGCTCTGGGCACGCTCTTCTTCAGAGATGATCGGCTTGCCTTGCTGGAGGAGTGCAATGGAGTCTATCAGTACGATGGAACTCTCTTCCATGTCCACAACAAGACGGTCGATTTTGGAAACGCAGTAGTTGTACCCAACCTGCAGGATGATACCGGCGATAAGACCGGATGCCGTGGTGAGAAGGGCCACTTTAATACCACCGGCCACAAGACTCGGGGATATGTCACCGGCCGCCTCAATGGCATCGAAAGCCTGGATCATACCGATTACCGTTCCGGTAAATCCGAGCATAGGTGCGATGGCAATGAAGAGGGACAGCCAGACAAGTCCTCTTTCAAGGAAACTCATCTCGATGGAACCATAGGATGTGATCGCTTTTTCAGCGGCATCAATACCCTCGTCAGCACGAAGAAGGCCTGCCTGGAAGACCGAAGCAACCGGTCCCCTGGTGGAGGAGCAAAGCTCTTCCGCCGCCTGGATGCCACCATCCTGTAAGGCTTCTTTTATGTCGAGGATGAATTTTCGCGTATTGATGTCGGCTCTGTTGAGCGTGATCAGTCGCTCAAGGAATATGGCAAGTCCAAGGATAAGGGCAATGAGTACGGGCCACATGAACGGACCGCCTTCATTGAAATACCCGACGAGCATATTGAATAAGCCTTCTTCCAGGGCGCCCTGGATAAGCAGTGCATTAAACGAGAGGGTCATACGATTCTCCGATTTTTACCTAATGTTGTATTCGTGTAGAGACAATTCACAATACGGTGATTATAGACTATTTTGCATCAAATGTCAAAGCCCGGATGCATCCTGAACACAATGAAAGACTCATGGATCAGGGTTGTGGCGCAAGCCGAAGGCAGTGGTACTCCAATAATACAAAAAGTTGAAAAATATGCATTGCACGAATTAACAGAAATTTGACAAGGCATATATCTTAAACTTCAGCACAAACGGACATGTCCGGATACTTGTTGCCTGATACCTGTCCCGAAGTCCGGTATGAGCCCCAAAAGTACCACGAAAATGTAAATATCATATTAAAAAATGGCATTAACGGTAAATCGCAGGGTTTGGATAGCAGGCCTTCCGGGTACGGTGCGCCCGTCATACTGCAGGCTGGCCCTCAGGAAATCGCTTATGCGGTAATCCGATTGCAGCGACCAGGCCCAGGTGTTGCCGGGTCCGGCCCCGTCGGTGAGTTCAAACTCACCCATGCTGCTGGACGGTCCCCCGCTGAACGAATACCGGCGGTGCTCCAGGCGCACGGCGGACTGCAACCTTCTTCCCAGCGACGCCCGGGAGTCCAGCAGCATGGTCAGTCCGCTGACCGTCGCCGGGTTTTCCGGATGCCGGTCGGTCCTGCGACTGACGGCCAAAGAGGCACCGGACTGGAGCGACCCGGTCCAGCGGACATCCAGACGGGGCCGGACCTCCCCTCCGCGGATGGCATAGTTCCGTGAAGCGAAGGTTTCACTACGGTTTTCGTTACGGCCAAGGGCCGAGCCGACGATAAGCCGGTAGCGCCGGGAAATCCGTCCCCCCGCCCTGACCCGCAGATTGTCCGTCCGGCGCTTCTCGAGCCCGCTGGCCTGTTGCTGCTGGGAGCGCATCCGGTCGGCGGTCACCCTCAGCTCTCTTCTCGTGTTGTTCCGGAACAGCTCCACATCCTGCTCGATATAGATGCGGCCGTTGATGGTCAGCGAATCGTCCCGGAACCGGTGGAGGCGCATCAGGTAGATATCCTGAAGCTGCTCCGTGCGGTTTTCCTCGCGGATGTCCACAAGTGACTGCCAGCGGATCCCGGAGAGGAAGTTCAGCCAGCTGGAATAGCGCGCGTCAAAAGGGTCTATGAGCTGCGCGGGATCCACGGCCGCCCGCCATCGCACCCTGAGGGCAATCACGGGGAAGAGCTCTTCTGACGGGACCAGCTGCTTGATGAACGAACCCTCGTTGGGACTCTGTTCGGGGAAAAACTCATCCACCTGCTGCACGCCGTCGTCGTTGAGATCGATCCAGACATACTGCCCCAGTTCGGGTCCCACTTCGATGAAGGCCTCCTGGAGGAGCGCCCGGCGTTCCGTGTTGGCGTCATACAGGAGCTGGGTGTCGATGAAGCGGTTAAAGGGACGGTAATCGGTGACCGAACGCACCAGCACCCCCCTGCTGTCCAGCCGCTGCTGTTCCACCCGGAAAATCTCCTCGAACCGCCGTTGCCGCACGCCGACGGTATTCCTTGTCTGAAAGAGCGACCCCTGACTGTAATCGGCGACGTAGCGCTGCGTTATCCCGCTGGATTCGTCGACAAGCTCTCCTCCGATCACACCTTCGTCCTTACGGTACCGGATGGAGCTTCCGATGCGCAAGCGGTCGGAAAGTTCATAGAACAGGCCGGGACCCACCTCAACGAACCGGAGCGATCCCGCCAACAGGGAGTCCCGGGAGCCGGGTGATTCCTGGAAGTCGGGGTAGCCGGGTGATCCCTGGATGTCGTGGAATCCCGGGAAAACGTGAGACCCAGGAGAGCCAATGGAGCCGGCAACTCCCGTAGAGCCGGCGTTTCCCGCACCGTCGGTCCACATCAACCGCTCCTCGTGTTCAAACTCGATTTCGGGAAGCAGGTTGCCGGCCGGCAACGAAATATCGTAGTCGACGCGACCGCGCTGGCGCCACCAGTGGCCGTCTTCACCGAAATTCCGGTCCTCGCTTTCGATGCGTTCGGCCCGGTAATCCACGCCTGGAAGGCCTTCTTCGCGTGAAACAAGGTGAAGGTCGCCCCGCAGGCCCTGAAACCCGCCCCGCCGCAGCATACCGGCACCGATATCAAGGTGCGTATTACCTGCAGGGGCCAATCTCGCAGTACCTTCCAGCCGCTCCTCCTGCGAGACGTCGATCCGGGCCAGGTTCCACCGGCGGTCGAACTCAATCTCCCGCACCCGGTCGAAGTAGGCGAAATGCTCGCCTTCATAGCGTCCCCTCACGTCCATCGAGAATGCACCGATTCGGGTGGATACCGGATCGAGCCGCACACCGGCGAGGAAGCTCATGTCGTTGTTGTTCTCATTGTCGATGGATGAAAGCCGGTTCCGGTCGAAGTAGCTGCCGGCCCACTCGCCGTATACAGAAAGGTTCCGCGTGGCCCGCAGCCGGCTGCGCAGGGCCACCATGCTCTGCTCCACGGGACGGGACAGCCGGCGCTGTGGCATGTAGTTCCCCAGTCCGGGTCCGGCCCATTCGTAGAGGATCCCGTTTGCGGCGCGTCCCACCCGGCGATAATCCCCCTCCCCTTCCGGCACCCGGCTGAACTGCACCCTGAAAACGCCTGAAGAGTCACCGGGGATATGCTGGAAGATGCGGTACTGCTGTCCCTGGAAGAGCGTATCCACCCTGCTGTACAGCAGGAAATCGGCATCGCGCCGGAATCCGACGGAGTCGGCCCCGCTGACAACGGCCCTGTCGGGATCATCGCCCGCCTGCCGCAGCACCTCGCGCTCCTGGTCGGTGAGGAAGAGCTGTGTGCTCAGGTTGACGTTATCGGCCTCCCTGATGACCGAGACACCGAAGGAGACCCGGTCGTTGAGCAGATGGTCAAGCTGGGCTTCAGCGGCTACCACGCTCCTTGTGTAGGCGTCCCGCAGGTACTGGAAATCGACGGTGATGCGGGAGTGGTCGGTGATGATCCTGTCGGACGTGAACGTGATCTCACCGAGGCCGTAGTCGATGACATAGTCGTTTTCCTCACCCCTGGTCATGCGTTCCCCGTTGATGTAGACCCGTTCGGAGCCGGCCAGTACGATGATGAACTGTTCGTTTTCGGCGCCGCTGAGGCGGTAGGGACCCTGGACGCCGTCCTCACCGGTGAACTGCATCTCGCGGTACTGTCCGCGCACCACGGCCGCCGAGCCCTCATAGCTGCCGTAGCGGTTCAGATCGGCCTGCAGCCCGGCGCCCTGCAAGCGGCGGTCGATGACGGCGAAGTTGCTGCGGTCAAGGCGCATATCGATATCCCCCATCTGCAGCATGCCCATTTCGTGCATAAGCCGGATGTACACCTGGTCGAATTCCCGCAGTGTCTGCGTGGTACCGTCGGGCTGGATGGGTGTACTGCGATCGGTGAGTGACGCGACCACTTCGATATCATCGGTGATCTGGCCGCTGATCTCGAAATGCAGGCCGCTCTCCAGGGACAGGTCCTGATTGGTTCCTGCGACGAATCCCCGCCGCAGGCTTCCGCTGCGCTGCAGCCGGGTATCGTCAAACAGATCCTGCTGCCGCAGGGGGCGGCGGGCGAGGCGCACTTCCGCATCCGGTTCAAACCGGGCGTCGGTGGTATCGGGGAGGATGAGCTCCCGTCCGTATACGGCAACCGGCAGGTCCATGGGACGGTACTCATACCGGAAACGCAGCGTATCGAACTGTGCCCGCCGGTCCGGGCCGACATCCCAGCTCCAGCGTCCGCTGACGGGATACAGGGACCACTCCCGGTCGGACAGGGCAAGCGTATCGGCGGTGACACGGAACGTGCCCGGGACGATCCACGTATCCAGCACAATGACGGAATCACTTTCAGCCACTGCAACCTCCCGTTCCCTTTCCAGTGAGATCTGGGCCTGCAGATCCGGCTGTGCCCAGAGGCACCACGCAATGGTCAGAAGGAGAATCCGATTTCTCAAATGGCCGGGTCCATCATTACCTGGTAAAAAAAAAGGAAACACAGAAGCTGCATTTCCTTTTTAGAACGGTGATTTTACGGCAAATAGTCTTGCCGTGGCGATCATTCCTGAGCTTTGACGACCCAGAAGGTCAGGTTGGCTTTCACCTCTTCGTGCAGGTTGATCGTTGCGGTGTGTTCGCCAAGCTGCTTGACATCCTCGTCGATCTGGATCTTGCGGCGGTCGATATCCAGGCCTTTCTCCTTGAGCGCATCGGCTATCTGGACATTGGTGACCGTACCGAAGATCTTGCCTTCCTCGCCGGCTTTGACCGCAATGGTCACGTTGGTTCCCTGGATTGTTTCCGCGGTTTCTTTTGCCGTATCGAGATTGGCCAGACGCTGCTCCAGCACCTTTTTCATCTGCTGGTCGACCACCTTTCGGGCAGCCGGGGTGGCGAGAACGGCCTTGCCGGTCGGGATGAGGTAGTTTCTTCCGTAACCGTCCTTTACATCGACGACTTCACCGGCCAGACCCAGTTTTTCAACATCTTCTTTTAAAATGACTTGCATGGTAAACTCCTGGATAGGTGATTATCTGAGATTTTCAGCGACGAATGGCAGCAGTCCGAGGTGCCTTGCCCGTTTTACGGCAAGGGCGAGCTGACGCTGATATTTGGCGCTGGTTCCGGTTACGCGTCGGGGGAGGATCTTGCCCTGGTCGTTGACGAAACGTTCCAGGGTGTCGACATCCTTGTAGTCGATATAGACAACACCCGCTCTGGAGAACTTGCACTCTTTCTCCTTGAGGTTGCCTTTCTTGGGGTGTGCAGGATTTTTTAACATAATGGAAATCTTTTGAAATGGATGGGGACTGTGATCACTCCTCTTCGGGGATCTCGCTGAATATTACCGGAAGCTTGCCTTTCTTCTGGAGCTCCCTGTGCTTCAGCATCTTGTTATCGTACTTGAGGATGATATTCCTGAGGATGTTATCCTGCAATTTGAAATATCTCTCGAGCTCGCTGACGATGGTACCCGGCGCGTGAAAATAGGCGTTCACGTAGTAGCCGCTGTTCTTTCCGTCGATCTCATAGGCGAGGCGTTTGATACCCCACTCGTCCACTTCATCAATTTCGGCTTTTCTTTCCTTTATAAAGGATTCGAAGCCTTCCTTGACCTCTTTCACCTGATCCTCTTCGAGAACGGGATTGATGATAAAGGTTACTTCATAGAAAATGGTTTTCATAATCACCTTCGGATGTTTTGTGTAAACAGCCGCTGGTGTCTCCAGCGGCAGGCGGCGCAAAGATAGCGAGATTATGGGTTCTTTGCAATTATTATGAGTCCGGAGTGGTCACTGCGGCGTCCACCTGACGGCCCGTTGGGGCGGGACCTTGTATCAGTACTGCACAGTCCAGAACGAACCGAGCAGGTCCGTCAGCACACCCGGATTGATGCCAAAAAAGATCGTCAGTGCAGCGAGGATCAGCAATGATGCGGTGTACAGGGTGCCCGGACGCGACAGGACGATCCCGTTTTCGCTCTCTTTCATGAACAGGTGCACCAGCACCCGCAGATAATAATAGACACTGGCAGCACTTGCAAGGACACCGACGATGACCAGGCTGATCAGTCCCTCATCCACCGCTGCGGCAAAGACGCGGTATTTCCCGATGAAACCAGCGAAGGGCGGGATCCCCACCATGGAGAAGAGAAAGACGGACATGAGCACACCCATTATCGGCTGCTTGAAGCCCAGGCCGGAATAATTGCTGACTTCGGTGAAGTCGTATCCCTTGTGCCATTCATAGTAGGCAACGATGCCAAAAGCACCTATGTTCATCAGTGTGTAGGCGAACAGGTAGAACAAAACGGCACTGTAGGCGGCATCGGTTCCGGCTGCCAGACCGATCATGATGTAACCGGCGTGAGCGATACTGGAGTAGGCAAGCATACGCTTGACGTTATCCTGGACAAGGGCCAGGATATTCCCGACCACCATGGTCAGCAGGGCGAACAGCCAGATGACATCGCTCCAATCGGCCCGGGCGTCAGGCAGGGCGCGGCTCAGCACCAGGATGAATGCGACAAATGCCGCCGCCTTGGAAGCCGTTGCCATGAATGCGGTTATGGTGGTGGGTGCCCCCTGATACACATCGGGGGTCCACATATGGAACGGTACCGCCGAAATCTTGAAGAAGAAGCCGACCAGCAGCAGTCCCACACCGGCCCAGTAGATCATGCCTTTATCTTCGGTTGCGGCTATATCCACCAGGAAAGTGGAGCCCGAAGCACCGTAGAGCAGCGCGATCCCGTAGAGCAGGAACCCGGTAGCGAATGCTCCGAGAAGGAAATATTTCAGCGCGGCTTCAACGGATTTTTTATGGTTTTTGACCAGTCCGGCCAGCACATAGAGCGAGATGGACATGGTCTCGATGCCCAGGAACAGGGTGACCAGGTTGTTGGATGACACCAGGAGCAGCATTCCGAATGCGGCAAACAGGATCATGGAATAGACTTCCGCGATATGCATGCCGGTTTTTTCAAGGTAGTCACGGCTCAGGATCACCGAGAACAGGGTTCCGGTCATGACCAGCACCATACCGAACGAGGAGGTGCCGCCATAGGTGATCAGGCCGTGAAATGACTCCCCCATGGGTCCGAACAGGTCCGACACGGCCACGGCCAGGGCGGCTGCCGAGAAAAGTATGGTGGCCAGGTACGCCAGGCGTGCGCTTCCCGTGAAGGCATCGAGCATCATCACGAAAAGGCCTGCGGCACCGATGATGATCAGTGGGAGGATGGTCAATAATTCGTTTGCTGATTCCATGAATGTCGGTTAGAGAGCGTCGATACGTTTCGCCAGTGCGATATCCTTTGAGGTGATCTTTCCGCCGGCGTCATGAGTGGCCAGCTGGATCCTCACATCCTTGTATACATTGAATAATTCGGGGTGGTGCGCCTGTTCTTCTGCCTCGAATGCCACCCTGACCATGAAGGCCATCGCTTCGCGGAAATCGGCGAAGCTGAATTGTTTGGTGAGCTTGTCCCCTTCCACGATCCATTTATCAAGGGACTGAAGTTCCTTTTCAAGCTGGGCTGGCTGAAGTGCTTGTGTCATAATCCATTCTCCTCGTTTTCTCTGCGGTTTACTTCACTGTTACCGGATGCAGCCGTGATAGCGGTCGTTGCACCCTCTTCATGGTCTGATTCCATGTAGGATGCCACTTGCGGGGTGACGTCATACAGTTTCAGCGCCCAGGCAGGCAGTTCGGTGCTGTGGGCATTGTGCGCGATGGCATCGGCCCGGGTTTGGGTATCCTCGAGCATCCAGGTCACCTGGGCCTCGGAATACCTGGTAAAGTCGGTCGGACGGATCCCGATCCACACGATGAAGATCATGATGGGCACGAGCAGTCCGATTTCACGGGCGTTGATGTCGGTCAGTTTCTTGTTTTCCTCGTGGGTGATGGGGCCGAACATCACGCGCTGGAACATCCAGAGCATGTATCCGGCGGCCAGGATCACTCCCACGGCGGCAAAAACGGCGTACCAGTACGACCCGAGCACCACTGAGTTGAAGCTGCCAACCAGGATCAGGAATTCGCCGACGAACCCGTTCAGGCCGGGAAGTCCGATAGAGGCCAGCATGGCGATCATGAACATGACGGTCAGGACCGGCATCATTTTGGCGATCCCACCGAAATCGGCGATCATGCGGCTGTGGCGACGCTCATACAGCATCCCCACAATAATAAAGAGGGCACCGGTGGAAAGGCCGTGGTTGACCATCTGGATAATCGCTCCCTGAGCGCCGA
This sequence comes from Balneolales bacterium, assembly GCA_007128855.1. GTDB lineage: Bacteria > Bacteroidota > Rhodothermia > Balneolales > Natronogracilivirgulaceae > SKNL01. The sequence continues at coordinate 18,065 of SKWQ01000177.1, read as the reverse complement.
TTGTGTTGAATGCAAACATGCCGAGTACGACAAATCCAAGGTGGCTGATGGAGGAGTAGGCGACCAGTTTCTTGACGTCTTTCTGCACCATGGCAACCAGGGCGCCGTAGATGATGCCGATGACACCGAGTACGGCGAACATGGGCGCGAATGCGATGGCCGCATTGGGGAACAGCGGGATCAGGTACCGGAGTATGGCATAGGTACCCATTTTAAGCGCAATGGCGGCAAGGACGACGGATCCGGCCGTGGGTGCCTCGGTGTGTGCCAGCGGAAGCCAGCTGTGGAACGGGAAGATGGGCACCTTGATGCAAAAAGCGAATCCGAACGCCAGGAAGAGCCAGGTCTGCTCGACGAGTCCGAGCTGGAATTCCGGACTGGTGAGGAGGCGCCAGTCGGTGGTGAATACGCCGTCGTTGACCATGTTGCCGGCCGCAAATCCCACATAGATCAGGGCCACAAGCATCAGCAGCCATCCCACCAGCGTGTAGATAAAGAATTTAACGGTTGCGTAGATGCGGTCGGTCCCGCCCCAGATACCGATCAGGAAGAACATCGGGATCTGTGTGAGTTCGAAAAAGATGTAGAACATGAACAGGTCGAGAGCGGCAAACACGCCCAGCGATCCGGTCTGAAGGATCAGCAGCATCGAAAAGAACCCGGCAACGTGCTTTTTGATCGAGCTCCAGGAAGAAAGCACCACGATGGGCGCCATGAATGTGGTGAGCATGAACAGCAGCATGCTGAGACCGTCAAGCCCCACCATGTATTTCACATCCCAGTCGCCCAGGAACGGCTCTCCGACCGTCATGTACTGTGCCGTACCGGTAAGTGATATGTCAAACTGGAGCAGCAGCGGAAGCGAGAGCACAAATGTTGCCATTGTGATCAACAGGCTGGTCCATCGCACCCAGTCATCCTGCCTGATGATCAGCAGAAGCAGGGCTCCGAAAAGCGGCAGGTAAATGACAATATTTAGCAGTAATTCCATCGGATATGTGTGATGATTATCGGAACAGCAACATGTAGATGACGAGGATCACCCCGAGGACGATCCCGTATGCATAGGACTGGATCATTCCGGTCTGGAAGTAGCGCACCACGCCGCCGGTAAAACGTACAGCGGCGGCGATAAAATTGACGAAGCCGTCGATCCCCTTTTTGTCGAAGACGTCCAGTACCCGTTCGGAGAATCGCACTGTCGGACGCACAATAGCGCCTTCGTAAATCTCGTCGATCTTGTATTTGTCGCTCCAGACCTGATACATTGCCCCGAAGCGTTCTGAAATGCGGGCATCGGATGCTTCCAGCTGATCGCCTTCATAGAGCCGGTAGGCCACGAAAATCCCGGCTGCTGCGACAAGGACCGAACCGAAGAGCAGGAACCATTCCACCAGTTTGCTGAGGGTGAGGTCGGCATCCATCGTCGTTCTGTCGAGCCAGTTGGAAAGCAGGTTCACATCGGCCGTGCCGGTGAATGTTGCCACCACGAAATTGGGGATGCCGATAAAGCCGCCCACGATGGAGAGCGCCGCCAATACCCAAAGTACCGACGTCATGGTGACCGGGCTTTCATGAAGGTGCTCTTCGGCGCCTTTGGCTTCGCTGAACTTCTGCGGCAGGCGGAATTCACCGTGGAACGTGCCCAGGGTGAGCCGGAACATGTAGAATGCGGTCATGAAGGCGGTAATCAGGGCAATGGCCCAGAGGCCGATGTAAACGGCGCCGTAGGTCCCCATGCCGGCGTTGAAGGTCATCACCAGGATTTCGTCCTTTGAGAAGAACCCGGCCAGCGGAGGGATGCCGGCAATGGCAATAGTGGCAATCAGGAAGGTCTTGTACGTGTGCGGAAGGTATTTGCGCAGCCCGCCCATGTAGCGCATATCCTGGGCGTCAAAGTGCACATGCTTTCCCTCTTCATGCAATTTATGCTCGACATGGTGCATGGCGTGGATGACCGAGCCAGAACCGAGGAAGAGGCAGGCCTTGAAGAAGGCGTGGGTGACCACATGGAACATGGCGGCGACATAGGCGCCGGAGCCGAGGGCCAAAAACATGAAGCCGAGCTGGGATACGGTGGAGTAGGCAAGCACGGCCTTGATGTCGTATTTGGTCAGGGCGATGGTAGCCGCGACTACCGCCGTAAAAGCGCCTATCACGGCCACAAAGAGCATCAGTTCCGGTGACTGCATGAAGAACGGCGAAAGGCGCGAAATGACATAGATTCCGGATGTGACCATGGTTGCGGCGTGGATGAGCGCGGACACCGGCGTAGGTCCGGCCATGGCATCGGGCAGCCAGACGAACAGGGGGATCTGCGCGCTTTTCCCTGTGGCACCGATGAGGATGAGCAGGCCGATGATGAAGACCTGGTCGGTGGTGAACAGGCCCGTGCCGGACAGGATGTCCTCAAAGCGCAGGGAGCCGACGATCTGGAAGATCATGAACATGGCGATGAGGAATGCGAAATCCCCGACACGGTTGTACATAAACGCCTTTTTTGCGGCATCGGACTTGGCCATGTCCGTGTACCAGAACCCGATGAGCAGGTAGGAGCAGAGTCCGACCCCTTCCCAGCCGAGGAAAAGCAGCAGCATATTGTCCGCCAGCACCAGGTTGAGCATGGCGAAGATGAACAGGTTCATGAAGGCAAAGAATTTCCAGAAGCCCTCGTCGCCGGCCATGTAGCCAATGGCGTATAAATGGATAAGGGCACCCACGCCGGTGACCACGAGGGTCATGAGGAGTGACAGCTGATCGAGGCGGTAGCCGATGTCGGTGGTGAAGCTGCCGGCTTCGATCCATGTGAACAGGCTGACGGTAGCGGCATCGCTGTCCCCGGACATTGCGAAAAACAACCAGAGGGCCAGAAGGAACGGGATGAAGACAGCCAGTGTCGCAACACCTCCGATCAGGTTTTTCTGCTCCCGGAACGTCCCGGAGGCCATTCCTAGCAATCCGTTGAACAGAAACCCGGCCAAAGGGATGAGAACGATCCAGGGTACGAGATGAACGTATGCGTCCATGAAGGTAAACTATTTCCAGTTTTTGGTTATTTGGAACCGTATTGGTTACCGATCCGCTACCATCTCAGCAGGTTGATTTTGGTGACGTCGACCGTCAGGTTGTTTCTGTATATGGCAATGATGATGGCCAGTCCGACGGCGGCCTCCGCAGCGGCCACACAAAGCGCAAAAAAGACCAGTATCTGTCCGTGTACATCACCAAGTTGGGCGCTGAATGAGACCAGGGTGAGGTTCACCGAGTTGAGCATGAGTTCGGCGCACATGAAGATCACGATGGCGTTTTTCCTTGTCAGTACACCGATGACCCCAATGGTGAACAGGACTGCCGACAAGCCGAGGTACCAATCCATTTCCATCATTTATTTACCTTTCCACTAATGTTACGTTGAGCGAGCAGCAGGGCCCCTACCACGGCCGCGGTCAGCAATATGGCTGTGACAAGCACAGGCAGCATGTAAATGTTAAAGAGCGCATCCCCAATGGTCTCGACTGTGCCGACGGCTTCCATTTCCGGGTGGATACGGGGGAGTGTTCCGGTGACACTTGCAATGACATAGAGCAGCTGGGAAAGCACGATCACACCCAGGAAAAAGCCAACGGCGTACCTGACGCTGAACTTGCTGAGCATTTGCTCCTCATCGGAAAGGTTCAGCAGCATGATCACGAAAAGGAAGAGCACCATGATGGCCCCACCGTACACCAGGACCTGGATAACCGCAAGGAACTGGGCTTTCAGGAGCAGGAAGATCCCGGCCACCGAGATAAGGTTCAGTACCAGGAAAAGTGCACTGTTGACCGTATTCCTGCTGGTGATCATACCGACAGCGGCTGCAACGGCCAGTGTTGCAAAGAGGATAAAGATGTAAGTCTCCATGTAATCGGCACAGTGTGAAAAATGAGCATCAAGGTACCTAAAAAACTTTGCGTCTTCAACTATATCTGCTATGTTTGCATAAAATCAGAACACGGAAAAAAGCAAAAAGGCGCGTAGACAGCCGGACATTAGCTTCCCGGCGAAATTGTGTCTGTTTTTTTTATTAAATTCGTGCGGGAATTTAAGAAAAGTTTGTTTTTACTTCAGTTTTTTTTCCTCAGAATCAAAAAACCCTCCAACCCCACTAACAGACGCAGCTCATGATTCAAAGAAGTCCTGACATGCGGGCCCTGACCGAGCGGATCCAGGAGTCCAGTCATTTTATCAAGGATATTTACAACGAACTGGACAAGGTGATCATCGGTCAGAAGGTGATGATCGAGCGCCTCCTTATCGGTCTTCTATCGGATGGGCACGTACTTCTGGAGGGAGTTCCCGGCCTGGCCAAAACGCTGACCATATCAAGTCTTGCAAGGGCCATTGACACCGGTTTCCAACGGATCCAGTTCACGCCGGACCTGTTGCCGGCAGACCTCATCGGGACATTGATATTCAACCAGAAAACCGGTGAGTTCACGGTAAGGAAAGGACCTGTGTTCTCAAATATCATTCTGGCCGATGAGATCAACCGATCTCCTGCGAAAGTCCAGAGTGCGCTTCTGGAAGCCATGCAGGAGCGGCAGGTGACCATAGGAGAGGAGACGTTCATGCTGGACAATCCCTTCCTGGTGCTGGCAACACAGAACCCGGTCGAGCAGGAGGGCACCTATCCCCTGCCGGAAGCCCAGGTGGACAGGTTCATGATGAAGATTAAGATTGATTACCCCACGGAAGACGAGGAGATGGCGATCATGCGCAGGATGGCCCGCACCGTCAAACCCCAGAGCATCAATCCGGTGGTCAGCCCGTACACCATTCTGGAGGCCAGGAAGGTTCTCAATGAGATCTACATGGATGAAAAAGTTGAAAAATACATTGTGGATATCATCATAGCCACCCGAACTCCGGAACGATATAACATCCATAAAATAGAAGGGCTTATCGACTACGGGGCATCACCACGGGGAACCATCAACCTGAATCTGGCGGCACGTGCACACGCCTTCACGCAGCATCGCGCCTATGTGACGCCTGAAGATATCAGGGCGGTTGCCTATGACATACTGCGCCACAGAGTTGTATTAACATACGAAGCAGAAGCAGAAGAAATAAAAACCGAGGATATCATAGAAACCATATTGAAAACTATTCAGGTTCCATAATATTCATTCTAGAATAACGTTGACACGGATATAGATTTTTAACTAAATTTAGATAAACCCATTTATTAACGTTAAACTCTAATAGCAATGAAATTAAAATTTGTTCCCCGTTCAGATGTTCGTATCACCAAAAAAAGTTCTTCTAAATTCAGGCCTTTGATTGAGTCATTGAACAAACTTGAACCGGGTGGAGATGCGCTTGAAGTTACTTTTACGAATGACAAAGAGCTGAATTCCATGAGAAATGTTGTATATACCTACAACAGGGAAACCGGCGGAAAAATCAAAAGCGGAAAAGATACCGTCAACGGAAAAGTATTCTTCTACAAAGAGAAATAATACAGCAATCTACAAGTCGTATTTGTGGAATTGTGGTACATAAAAAAAAGCCTTCCATGCAAATGGACGGCTTTTTTTATGTGCAGGATCTGCAGGATCCGCCATCGATCAGCTGAGTTCCAGCATGCGGTCGAGTGAGTGTTTTGCCCGAATGCGGATATCCTCCGGCACTTCAATCTGGTAGATGTCCTCCCTGAGGCAGGTCAGTGTATCTTCCAGGGTGATTTCGTTCATGTGCGGACATCGGATGCTGCACATCCTCAGCATTTCCTTATCCGGGTTTTCGGCTGCGATATTATCTCCCATGGCACACTCCGTAAGGATAAGGAACCGTTTGGCATCGGATTCCCTCACAAAACGGGTCATGGCCGTCGTTGATCCGCTGTAGTCTGCAGCTTCCACTACATCAGGCGGACATTCCGGGTGGGCGACCACGACCGTATCCGGGAACTGGCTGCGGGCATTGCGGATGTCCTCTACCGTGAATTTGTCATGTACCTCACACCGACCGTCCCAGATGACCATGTCATCCTTGCCTGTCCGGTCACTGCCAGGAAAGATCACATGCTTGCCAGTCTCACGGGCGATATTTTTCGCCAGGAATTCATCGGGCAGGCAAATGACGGAGTCGGAATCGAGTTTGCGTACGATGTCGGCAGCATTGCTTGAGGTGCAGCAGACATCGGTCTCGGCCTTGACATCGGCATAGGTATTGATGTAGGTGACCACCGGGATGCCAGGATAACGCGCTTTGAGGTCGCGTACATCCTGTGCCGTGATACTTGACGCAAGCGAACACCCTGCAACCCTGGCGGGCAGCAGGACCATCCGGTCGGGGTTGAGGATCTTGGCGGTCTCTGCCATGAAGCGCACACCGCAAAAGACAATGCGGTCGGCATTGGATTCGGCAGCGATCCTGGCTAGTCCGAGGGAATCACCCACATGATCCGGTATGCTGTAGAATAGCGCCGGTTCCATGTAGTTGTGACCAAGGATCACGGCGTTCTTCTCCTTTTTGAGCCGGTTGATCTCGTAGGCGATTTCAGCCTTGTAGACCAGTTCGCTCTCCGGGACAATATCCCGTAACGTTTTCTTCAAAAACTCCAGGGTTTCGGATGCCGTTGCGGCTTCCGGCATTTTAACACTCATGGTAAACAACGGGTTAATCCTGAAATGAATCCGGGTAAATTTCCGGGTAAAAAGAAAAAGGAGGCATGATGGATATCATACCTCCTTTTGCAGTAACCATCAACAATCAAGATAACGGCGAGAGTCAGCTTTCCTTGCTTTCTTCGTCATCTTTCTTGTCATCGTCCTTCTGATCGTCATCCTTATTCTGATTCTGATCATCTTCCTTTTTCTGAAGTTTTTCCTTCAGATCCTGCAAGCCGGACATCTCACCGAGCGTCAGGGCACCTGACGTGGATGTGGCAGCCTGCTGCACTTTCTTTCTGGCAGCCGCTTCCTTCTTCTTGTCCATTTTGCCGATTTTGTTCTGGCTGATGATGATGCTTTTGCTGTTTTCATCAAAGTCAGTGATCACCACTTTCAGTTCGTCACCTTCATTGTACGACTCTGCCAGGTTGTCACTGTTTTCAGCTTCCCGTGCGGGCATAAACGCTTCTGCACCGAGGGAAAGCTTGGCGAACACACCCTTGTCGGTGACGCGGCTTACCACAACATCGGTCTCCATACCTACGGAGTATTCCGCAGCATATTTCTCCCAAGGATTCTCCTGGACCTGCTTGTGCCCAAGGGAAATCCTGCGGTTGTCAAAGTCTACCGAAAGGATCACGACCTCCAGTTCATCACCCTTGTTGACCAACTCACTGGGATGATTCACCTTGTCGGTCCAGCTCATATCGGAAATGTGGACCAGTCCGTCGATACCGGGCTCAAGTTCCACAAACACACCGAAGTTGGTGAGGTTGCGGACAGCGCCCTTATGCCTGGATCCGACCGGATAGCGATCCAGCAGGTCCTCCCACGGGTCGGACTGCAGCTGCTTGACACCAAGTGACACCTTGCGCTCATCCTTGTTGATGTTCAGAATGACACATTCGATCACCTGGCTTTTCTCTACCAGCTGGGAAGGATGCTTGATGTGCTGTGTCCAGGACATCTCGCTGATATGTACCAGGCCTTCCACACCTTTTTCAAGTTCGATGAAGGCACCGTAATCGGCGATGGAGACGACCTTGCCCTGAACCTGGATTTTCTCGGGATATTTCTCGTCGATCTCATCCCACGGATGCGGCTGGAGCTGTTTGAGACCAAGCGAAATCCGCTTGCGTTCCTCGTCGAACTCGAGGACCACCACGTTCAGGCGCTGATCCAGTCGGACGATTTCGGAGGGGTGCTCCACGCGTCCCCAGGAGAGGTCGGTGATGTGCAGAAGTCCGTCCACGCCACCCAGGTCGATGAACACACCAAAGTCGGTGATGTTCTTGACGACCCCTTCGAGGATCTGTCCGGGCTCCATGCTGGCCAGGATCTGCTCGCGCTGCTCTTCCAGATCCGATTCCACCAGGGCGCGGTGAGAAACGACTACGTTCTCGCTGGACATGTTGAGCTTGACCACCATGAACTCCATGGTCTTGCCGACATAGGCGTCGAAGTCGCGCACAGGGCGCACATCGATCTGCGAACCGGGGAGGAACGCGTCGATACCGTGGATATCCACGACCATCCCGCCCTTGATGCGGCGTTTGATATAACCTTCGATGATCTTTTCGGAGTTGTGAGCTTCCTCGATTTCCTGCCATACGCGCAGGGAGTCGGCTTTGCGGCGTGAGAGGACAAGCTGTCCGTCACGGTCTTCCACCTTGTCGAGGAATACCTCCACCTCGTCGCCGATGTTGAGTTCATCCGGGTTCTTGAATTCGTTCAGCGGAACGATACCCTCGGATTTGAAGCCGATATCCACGATGACGTACTTTTCATCCATGGAGAGTACGCGTCCCGTAACGATCTCTTTTTCCGTGAAGGCGGTGAGGGTGCCTTCGTACATTTTGACCATTTCATTGAACTGGTCGTCATCATATTCTTCGGAGGCCTCTTCAAGCTCTTCCATTTTGTAGACTTTTTCCCCTAACTCACCGGTAAACGAGGGGGGCTTGTACTCCTCTTCGGCCTGCTCTTCGGCGGCCTGCTCACCGGCCGGCTGTTCTGCGGGTGACTCTTCCGGCTTGGTTTCTTCTTCAGCAGATGCTTCTGTTACGGGAGTCTCTTCGGCAGGTTCGTCTCTGGAATCATCTGCCGTTTCCACTTTGGCTTCTTGCTCTTTGGCTTCCGCCTCTTCGGCTTTCTGTTCAGCGGCGGGTTCCTGCGTCTCTTCTACCGCCTCTTCCTCTTCAGGTGTTTCGGCTTTTTCCGCTTTCTGATCTGCGGCTTTCTCTTTCTTCTCTTCCGCGGCGGGTGTTTTACCGGCAGCTGCTTCTTCTTTCACCTCTTCGGTGGATGCGGCTGCGGACTGTTCGGTCTGCTCTTCTTTTTCGAGGTCTTTCTTTACTTCATCGGTCATTTAGATATCCTTTGTTTCTGTTTGCCGCCTGACCGGTGCTCTGTATCAGGGGATGATGGTTCTTGTTTCAGTTAGTTTACTTTGTCTTGTGACAACGTAGGTGTACTACGGATGTACTGCAAAATTCTTGCCACCTGTTCTTCGAAAGTCAGGAACGTGGAATCGATCTCCAGGGCATCATCCGCTTTCTTCAGCGGAGCGATATCCCTGGTGGAGTCGATACGGTCCCTCGTGTCCACGTTTTCCCGCACCTGATCGAGGGAGACCTGCTCCCCTTTTCGGATGCGTTCGTCATACCTGCGACGGGCACGCGCTTCCGGGTCAGCTGTGAGAAAGAACTTCAGGTCGGCGTCCGGAAAAACGACGGTCCCCAGATCCCTTCCTTCCAGGACGACCTTCCTGTCGCGGGACACATCGCGCAATAACTGGCGGACGGTGTCCCTCACTTCTTCCATCGCGGCTACCTCGCTGACATGGCTGTTGACACTGTCGGACCGGATATCACCGGTGATCTCGGTGTCGCCATGAAAAACGCGGGCCTCCGTGATATGGAAATCGAAGCGAAGACGGTGGTTGTCCAGGATGTCAATGAGCCGGGTCCGATCCTGACCAAGCTTCAGATAGAGGTACGTAAAGCCACGGTACATGGCGCCGCTGTCGACATAATCAAAGCCGGCGCGACGGGCAACTTCCTTGGCTGTGGTACTTTTCCCGGCTCCTGCCGGACCATCTATTACTATGATCAATGATCTGTTCCGTTTACCTGACGCACATTTATGCAATTTCAAAATGTTGGGTAATTTAGGTCTTATCTCTTTTTTTTGCAAAATAATCTTGTAAATACCCTGATTAAATCATAAATTTGGTTTCTATGCAAAATCGATGAATTGAAACCCAGAATGATTTCTTTCTAACAGGATATGCCTCAACACAAATCAGCCGAGAAACGTGCACGCCAATCTGCGAAGCGTCGCCTGGCAAACCGTGAAAAACGATCCCGCATGCGCTCACTGACCCGCAGGGTCTTGGAATCACAGGAGAAAGAGCAGGCCGAAGTGCTGCTTAAGGATGCGGTTTCCTACATCGACAGGATGACCGTAAAGGGCCTTGTCCACAAGAATACGGCAGCCAATCGCAAATCATCCCTGGTCAAGCACGTCAACAACCTCGGATAGCATTTCGGATTGCGGTGTCCGGACGCAGGATGCGGCTGTCATCCAGGACAGACTGCACCCCTGGCCGCTTCCGCATCCACACTGACAGTAATTCCACTCAGGCAGCGCTAAAAGCTGTTCGGTCTGTCACGCGTGCCGGTCCCCCCGGCACGATTTCCTTCTCAAATTATTTATAACGACGTCACCCGGGTGTGACTGTTCCGGGTCTGGCGCAAATCAAACCACACCCATGGCCAAAGCCCTCCTTGCAATTCTCGACGGTTACGGCATTTCCGAACACGATTCGGTAAGTGCCATCAAAGCCGCCAGCACCCCGTTCATCGATTCCCTGTTCGAAAAATACCCCAACTCCACCCTGAGTGCATCCGGTCTGGATGTGGGACTGCCTGAGGGACAGTTCGGAAACTCGGAAGTAGGTCACCTCAACATCGGCGCGGGACGCATTGTCTGGCAGGAGCTGACCCGCGTGAACAAGGACATCAAGGACGGCGGGTTTTTCCGTAACGAAGCACTGCTTGCCGCGGCGGAGCAGGCGCGCAAAGCCGGGAAGGTGCACATCATGGGCCTGTTTTCGGATGGCGGCGTCCACAGCCACAACGAACATGTATTTGCCCTGCTCAGGTTTTTCAAGGACCAGGGGATCGGGAATGTCTACGTGCATGCGTTCATGGACGGCCGCGACACCTCACCGCACGGCGGGGCCCGCTACGTCACCGAATTCCGGGAACGAGCCGAAGAGATCGGTACGGGCAAGCTGGCTTCCATAGTGGGACGCTATTATGCCATGGACCGCGACCGTCGCTGGGAGCGCACGCAGCTGGCCTACGATCTGCTGGTGCGCGGCAAAGGCAGCAAGGCGGCAGATCCGCTGGAAGCGGTCAAGGCGTCGTATGAAGAGGGCGTGACCGACGAGTTCATCAAGCCGATCCTGCTGGACGAGAGTCCCGCTTCCCGTCTCCAAAAGGGTGATCCGGTCATTTTTTACAACATCCGGGGCGACCGTGCGCGCCAGATCACATCCGCCCTTACCGATCCGGCGTTCGACGGTTTTGAGGCCGAAAAAAATCTCGACCTGCACTATGTCTGCTTCACGCAATATGACAAGCGCTACACAAACGTGCACGTCGCCTATCCTCCCCTGTCGATGGTCAATACGTTGGGCGAGGTGGTGGCAGCCCAGGGCCTGAAGCAGCTGCGCATTGCCGAGACGGAAAAATATCCACACGTCACCTATTTCTTCAACGGAGGGGTGGAAGAGCCCAACGAGGGTGAGGACCGGAAGATGGTTCCGAGTCCCAAAGTGCCTACATATGACCTTCAGCCCGAGATGAGCGCACCCGAACTGACCGACAAGCTGATCAAGCTGATCGAAGACGATACCTACGACATGATCATTTTGAATTTTGCCAACCCGGACATGGTCGGTCACACCGGGGACTTCGATGCCACGGTCAAGGCCGTGGAGACGGTGGACCAGTGCATGAAGCGCGTGATCGCAGCGGCCAACGGCAAGGGCTACAAAACGATCGTCATTGCCGACCATGGCAACGCCGACCGGATGAAGGAGACCGACGGGAGTCCGCATACGGCGCACACCACGGCCCGGGTACCATTCATCGTGGTCAACGCACCGGACGCCGAATCCACCAGCGACGGGACCCTGGCCGATGTTGCCCCGTCACTGCTCAAGCTCATGGGTCTCCCGCAGCCCGAAGAAATGACCGGAAAGGCGCTCTTCTGAGCATTCGTCTGCGATATCAGGATCAATTCCACAAATCCTGAATTGCGGGAGAAATCCGGTCCGGCAGGTAACTCACAGACGGCGCTTGCATTTACACTAAGCCCGACCTACATTCGTTACTGGTTTCGAACGTTGACGGTATTGCAATGGTTATTATATCCGTTGCCGTCAGCGCAACCTGTATATGTATACCCCACTGTGTTTGTATGGAAGGAAATTTCTCTAACAGAGTACGTGATGTCATTCAGTTCAGCCGCGAGGAGGCGCTCCGGCTGGGGCATGACTATATCGGAACCGAGCACCTGATACTCGGTGTTCTCCGCCTGGGTGACGGCGTGGCCATCAAGATTCTGAAGAATCTGCGCTGTGATCTTTACAAGCTCAAAAAGACGATCGAGGAAACTGTTCGCGGTACGGGGTCGGCAGTGACAGTGGGCAACATCCCGCTGACGAAACAGGCCGAAAAGGTGCTGCGCATCACGTATCTGGAAGCCAAGCTGTACAAGAGCGATACCATTGGCACCGAGCATCTGCTGTTGTCCCTGCTGCGCGATGATGAGAACATTGCGGCACAGATCCTTCACCAGTTCAACATTACCTATGACGCGGTCAGGGAGGATCTGGACCTGATCGTCTCCGGACAGGCACCGAAATCGGACATCTCCCAGACGCGTGCCAGTGAGGCACCCCCATTACGAAATCCCAAATCATCCGGCAGCGCCAGAGAAAGAAAAATGGAAAAAACCAAAACTCCAGTACTTGACAATTTTGGCCGGGACCTTACCAAACTGGCCGAGGAAGACAAGCTTGACCCCATCGTAGGCCGGGAGAAGGAGATCGAGAGGGTCGCTCAGGTCCTGAGCCGTCGCAAAAAGAACAATCCGGTGCTCATCGGGGAACCCGGTGTTGGTAAAACGGCCATTGCGGAAGGGCTTGCCCTTCGGATCATCAAGCGAAAGGTGTCCCGCGTCCTGTATGACAAGCGTGTCGTGGCCCTGGATCTTGCTGCACTCGTTGCCGGCACCAAATATCGCGGCCAATTCGAGGAGCGCATGAAAGCCGTGATGAACGAACTTGAGAAAACGCCGGATATCATCCTCTTTATCGACGAGCTTCACACCATTGTGGGCGCCGGCGGTGCCAGCGGCTCACTGGACGCATCCAATATGCTCAAACCCGCACTGGCCCGCGGCGATGTGCAGGCCATAGGTGCCACGACACTGAACGAATACCGCCAGTATATCGAAAAAGATGGTGCGCTGGAGCGACGGTTCCAGAAAATCATGGTGGATGCGACCACGCCCGAGGAGACCATCACCATCCTCAACCAGATCAAGGGCAAGTATGAGAAGCACCACAATGTGCGCTACACCGACGAGGCTATCCGTGCGTGTGTAAGTGTCACCGACCGCTACATCACCGACCGTTTCCTGCCGGACAAAGCCATCGATGCCCTTGACGAAGCCGGTGCGCGTGTGCATCTTTCCAACATCACCGTGCCTGACAATATCGTGAAGCTGGAGGAGGAGATCGAACTCACCAGCGCCGAGAAGAACAACATGGTCAAGAAACAGCGCTTTGAGGATGCGGCGCGTCTGCGCGATACCGAAAAACGGCTTCTTGAGGAGCTGGAACAAGCGCAGCGGGAATGGGAAAAAGAGTGCGAGAAAATTGTCCATGACGTCAACGAATCGGATGTCGCCACGGTGGTCGCCATGATCACCGGGATCCCGGTCAACAAGATCGCACAGAGCGAAGGCCAGAAGCTCCTGAAGATGAAGGAGGAGCTGGCATCGAGCGTGATCGGACAGGACGAGGCGATCCTCAAGCTCAGCAAGGCCATACAACGGACCCGGGCCGGGCTCAAGGATCCGTTCCGCCCGATCGGATCGTTCATCTTTCTCGGTCCCACCGGTGTCGGCAAGACCGAGTTGGCCAAGGTGATGTCCAAGTACCTTTTTGACTCTACCGATGCGCTGATCCGCATTGACATGAGCGAGTACATGGAGAAATTCTCCGTCTCGCGTCTCGTGGGGGCGCCTCCCGGCTATGTCGGATACGAGGAAGGCGGTATCCTCACGGAAAAAGTGCGCCGCAAGCCCTACAGCGTGGTCCTGCTCGACGAGATCGAGAAGGCGCACCCGGACGTGTTCAACCTGTTGCTGCAGGTGCTGGACGACGGGGTGCTGACCGACAGCCTGGGACGCAAGGTCGACTTCCGCAACGCCATCATCATCATGACCTCGAATATCGGCGCGCGCGACATCAAGAACCTGGGTCGCGGCATCGGCTTCTCCGATGCCGAGGCGACGTTCGACTATGCCAAGATGAAATCCACCATCCAGGATGCACTGACCAAGGTGTTCAATCCGGAGTTCCTGAACCGGGTGGATGATGTTATTGTCTTCAAGCCGCTTGAAAAGTCCGACATCTTCAAGATCATCGACAACCTGGCCGAAGAGCTGTTTTCTCGCATTGAGAGCCTGGGCTACAAGGTCGATATCACGAAGGGGGCCAAAGAGTTTCTGGCGGATAAGGGATTTGACCAGAAATTCGGTGCGCGTCCGCTTAAACGAGCCATCCAGAAGTATGTGGAAGATCCGCTGGCCGAGGAGATCCTGGGGTCTGCCAGAGTGGAGGGATCGGTCATCCGTATCAAGATGAACCAGTCGCGCGATGGATTGACCTTTGACTGGAAAATTCCTGAGAAGGAGGACCAGAAGCCGGACGACAACAGTGAAAACCGCGCCTCACAGGAGAATTTTCCTGAGGAATCGCGGAACTGATTGCGGGTGGCTTATAGTCAGGTCACATTAGCCGGGTCACAGCGAGTGCCTGATGATCAGTTCCCTGTTTGCGCCCTGAAGGCGATAGGTGGATCCCCCCTCGTATTGAAGCCTCAGAGGAAACTCGGATGATGTGTGAACGGTGAGTGCCGTCTCCTCGCGAACCACCCGCCGCTCACGCAAATCCATGATGTGCATCCTGATGCTGCCCAATCGGTTGCTGTCCAGCGTCCCGGTGAGTACCGCGAGCATGCCGTCGGGCATGTATGACGCGACCTGCACCCGCTCGCGGAAACTGGCGCTACCCAGCCGCTCTCCGGTGGCCACTTCGTGCACCATGGCCCGTCCGGATGTGCGGCCCGTGACAAAACGGGCGCAGTCACTCAGCACCATCTCTTCGATTTCGTTATCCTCGTAGTCGATATCGGCCAGTAAATCCCCCCTCACCGAAACCACCAGTGCGTGGTGCCGGTCCCGGCTTTCATCGAGGACATGAGCCAGCATGATCCGTCCGGACGGATGCATCTGCACAGACCGGATGCTGCGGTCACCAAGCTGTGCCAATGTCCGTGATTCGTTGCCGAAACGGATATCCCGGATGCGGGAGCCCACCTGTCCGCCGGTAAAAACCCGCGGGTTGACGGCCACCATGCGATGGCCGAACGGGGTACTCACGAATTCGGAGACCGCCTCCCCTTCCGGACTGCCCGCGCTGTTGAACTCCTGGAATACCTCCTCTCCGCGCTCATCGAAATAGGTAAAGGAGGCGATGTTGTCACGATACACGAAACTTCCGTTGTTGAGCATGTAGATCCGTATGGACGGGTCGTCCGGATCATACCCGGCCAGCTGTCCAATCCGGTGCAACAGCGTTCCGTCGGTCCGGTAGATCTCGGCAGCAACGTATCCGCCCTGCACAAAAAGCACCCCGACAAAAGAGCGGTCGTCACTGATCGACGCCTGGTGGAAACCGGAGACCATGGCTGACCCATCGCCGAAGATGATTTCCCCGTCGCGCACCCGCATGCTTTCGCTGTCACCGTCCCGAAGGAGGTCGGTGCGGAACTGGTCGGGCGCGAACTGCTCCGTTTCCGATAGATACCAGAAACGGATGTCCTGTGCATTTGAGTGAGAAAATATCGGTAATATGGAAATAGGGATTACAAAAAAACAAAGAATCAGGGTCTTCATCATTCGGTCATTTGAGGTTCTTTTTGAGGGTCTACCCCGTGCAATCTGCTCATGCAACTCATGCCATGATTTCCTAACATTACCGGACCGCAGATTGTTCAAAGTATTACATAGTGAAACGAATCGATGACCATACGTTTTTCCATCATAATCCCGGTCTTCAACCGTCCGGACGAACTCGGGGAGTTGCTTGAGAGTCTTTTGAAACTGAAACGGGCAGAGAAAGGGAACCCGGGTGGATACGGCTTCGGATACAGGTCCGGGTCCGGCTCGGGCTCGGGTTCCGACACCGGATCCGAAACCGACCGGCAGGCAGGCACTCACCGGGAGGGCCGACAGGATCCGGATAACGGCACCGGGGACGAAACTCTTGCATGGGAGGTCATCGTGGTGGAAGACGGCTCCACGGTGCGGTCCAAAGACATCTGTCAGTCGTTCCGGGAAGAGCTCAGTGTCACCTACCTTTACCAGGAAAATGCAGGCCCGGCGGCGGCACGCAATACCGGTTCAAAGGCGGCCCGGGGCGAGTGGCTCCTGTTTTTCGACTCCGACTGCCTGATACCTGAGGGGTATTTCGATGCTATGACCCGCGCGCTCGAGGATCCGTCCATCGATTTTTTCGGTGGTCCCGACCGGGCAGCGGCCGAATTCACGGCAACGCAAAAGGCCATCGACTATGCCATGACCTCCTTCCTGACCACCGGCGGCATCAGGGGCGGACGCCGCAAGCTCGACAAATACTATCCCCGCAGTTTCAACAAGGGAGTGCGGAAAGCGGCTTTTGAGGAAGTGGGTGGGTTTTCGGGACTGCGATTCGGCGAGGACCTGGACCTGAGCATGCGGTTGATGAAGGCGGGGTACCGATCTGCGCTCATCGAAGATGCCTGGGTCTATCACAAGCGGCGCACCGACCTCAAGAAGTTTTTCAAGCAGGTCTACAACTCCGGGATGGCACGCGTGGTGCTGAACCGGCTGCATCCGGGTACCATGAAGGCGGTGCATCTGCTTCCGTCGCTTTTTGTGCTTTACCTGGCGGCGGCCCTTGTTTCACTGTTATTGATGCCCGAGGGGGTACTCTGGTATCCGGTGGGGATCCTCGCGGTGATCCTGTTCATTGACGGATTCCGCTCGACCGGCGACCTGGGGGCGTCACTGCTCATTCCACCCGCCAGTTTCGTGCAACTGTGCGGATACGGCACCGGTCTCATCCACTCATTTGTCCTGATCCATATCCTGGGAAGAAACCGTGCCAGCGCCTTTGAGAAAAACTTTTACAAGTAATCAGACAAAATCACGCAGTATCTGATTGATTTCATCCCGCTTTTCGCTTATCTTTGGTGTCTTTGCAGAACGCGCGAATTCATTTTGGAGCACAGGTTTCGTCAGGATTTCGTATTTTGGATGCGGTAATGCAAGTGAAAGATGTTCTTTGTGTTAGTGACAAAATGTAGCGATCGGCACCATTGACATGGGCAAATTCGGTTGAGGAACAGATCGGGGCGTAGCGCAGCCCGGTAGCGCATCTGCTTTGGGAGCAGAGGGTCGCAGGTTCAAATCCTGTCGCCCCGACATCTCGGATACTCAAGCCGTTCCTGACTGACCTGAGGGCAGCGATGCCTGCAGGTTCACCAGCGACGCAACCGGGGTATCTGACAGGCGCCCGTAGCTCAACCGGATAGAGCAACTGCCTTCTAAGCAGTAGGTTACAGGTTCGAGTCCTGTCGGGCGTACACCGTTTTCAAGAATGGCGACATGGCCGAGTGGCTAGGCAGAGGTCTGCAAAACCTCGTACGGCGGTTCGAATCCGCCTGTCGCCTCATCGCCAGGATATTACATTGCCGCGTTCGTCTAGAGGCCTAGGACGCCGCCCTTTCACGGCGGTAGCACGGGTTCGAATCCCGTACGCGGTACTTTGTTGTCGTTTTCATGTTGGTTGTCGATCACGGAGCCCATAGCTCAGATGGTTAGAGCGCCAGGTTGTGGCCCTGGAGGCCGTGGGTTCAATTCCCATTGGGCTCCCAAAAAAAGCCGCGTTCGTCTAGGGGTCTAGGACGCCGCCCTTTCACGGCGGTAGCACGGGTTCGAATCCCGTACGCGGTACATCAAAGCCCGGTCTCTTCGGAAGGCCGGGCTTTTATTTTTTCCGGG
>SKWQ01000159.1 GCA_007128855.1 Balneolales bacterium | reverse complement strand
GATGCTGTGCAGGCGCAGCCGGTTGGGCGGGATGGCCTCGTACTGCTCGACGGTGAAGTCACGGTACTCCCCGCGGGCGATGGATCGGAATGATTCCAGGAGCAGCAGGAAGTTCATCTTGCGGATGTACTGCTTTTCAGGGTCGCCCTTGAGGCCGCCGCTTTCCACCAGGATGGTGCTGGTGCCCCATTTCTGGATGTTGTCGCCGAAAGCGCGGGGTTCGAAGGAGTCGGAAAACGTGGCCACGTGGCCGGGGATGAACTCCTGGAGCATGCGGTCGAGCTGGGCGATCAGGCGCATGCTGCGCTCGCGGACGGGGTTGATGCTGCGCTCTTCGTCGAAGGCCGGAGCGAGGAAGGCGATGACGGTGCTCTTCGGGGTGTCGCCGGCGGAGTACCGGATGCTCTGGTCGTGCAGGTTGAAGCCGAAGTCGGCGCCGGTCTCGTCGCGCAGCTGTTTGAGTATCCGCGACTCGGGCGCCTGAAGCTGCAGGGCGTCGCGGTTCATGTCGATGCCGAATGCGGTGCGGCGCTGGTACCGCTCACTGCCGTCGGGGTTGAGCATGGGCACGACGTGGATGGTCAGTTTTTCCAGGATCTCGCGGCGGACATCGTTGAACCGGTCATCGGCCGTTAGGAAATGGAAAATGTCGAACAGTGCCATGGTGGCCGTCGGCTCGTTACCGTGCATCTGCGACCAGAGCAGCACCTGGATGTCGCCGGTGCCCATGGTCAGCCGGAAAATCTCCCGGCCCTCGGTCGAATAGCCCTCCTGGAACAATGTGATATCGGGATGCGCCTCCAGCGCATGGATCAGCGGAACGATATCGTGGTGCTTGAAGCGCCGGTGCGTCAGGGTCGGCTCGCGATACGTTTCATACGCATCGTACAAGGTGCGGGCAAACGTGGGATTGGGATCGTCAGGATCGGAGGCGGGACTTTCCGCGCCGGACTGGGTGGCCATGGCTAATATCAATAGGGTGGATAGGGATGTCAGAAGCAACCGATAACCGGAAAACCTTTGCCTGTTCATCAGTAACACTCCGTTTGGATGGATTGGGAAATCATGCCTTCCATGCGCGTAATTGCATGCCCGGCATTCAAATGAAAACATGCCTGTCGGAGCTAATATATCGAATGAACGCTGGGTTCCAAAATGCAGGTTGTAACAACAATTTGAAAAAATATCCATTATTATTGGGGATGGCTACAGAACCGTCTGAGCGCACTCCCGGCCAGAATGGATTATTGGCTCCTGAAACCGATCCGCCCGGACTTTACCATGACCCTATGACTCACCGAACGCTCCTTTCGCACCCGGTACCCGTCCTGCTCCAACGGCATTTACACGGCCTGTTTTACAGGAATACCTCCGGACTGTTACGCAGGCAATTACCCGGCCTGTTTCATCGGAATGCACCCGGTTTTCGGTCCTGCCTGCAACTGTGCCTGATCCTGCTCCTTGCCACGCTTCCGGCCATGGCCGGCGGCGGCACCGGAACCCCGGAATACCTGCCCGGAAAGATCATTGTCAAACTGGAGGATGAGGGGACCTTCCTGAAGCAACTTGAAGAGACCGGCACAGCCGGCAAGCAGAATGGCACTGACACGGTTGCCGGAACGGGGACGGGGTCGGGTCCTGATGCCGGGCCGGCCGCCATCCTGGCCGGACATCTTGAATCCCACAGTGTCACCTCCATGCAACCGGTGTTCCGGCAGGGCGCCTCGGACGGTGTCGTGCGGATGAAGCGGGCGGGCAGCCAGGCCGACCGTTTGCAGGAACTGTCAAACGGATTCGAACGCACCTTTTTCATCCGCTACTCGGACGGGACCGATCCCGTGGAGCTCTCCGGCGAAATCCGGAAACTGCCCGGGGTGGTGTACGCGGAGCCCCATTTTGTCCATGAAACCACCCAGGAGTTCCGTCCCGACGACCCGCTCATCGGTGCCGAGGGCCATGACTATTTCGCCTACCAGAACTTCTTCAGGGCATGGGCGGTGTCGCAGGGCTCCTCCGACGTGGTCATTTCCATTGTGGACAGCGGTGTCTACTACGATCATCCCGACCTGACCGACAAGCTCTGGCGCAATCCGGAACCGGGCCGGGCAGACCAGTATTTTCCCTGGACGATACAGAACGACACCATCGGATGGAATTTCTGGGAGAGCGGGGATGTGTTTGCCGGTGAGCCGCCGGTACAGAACGGCAACCCGGTGGGCAATTTCTCGACCCATGGAACGCATGTGGCCGGCATTGCGGCCGCCGACACCGACAACGGGATCGGCATGGCAGGTACCGGCTTCAACGCCATCTTCATGCCCGTGAAGACCGGAGGCACACGCGAATACCCGCGCAGCATCGCCTACGGCTATCAGGGCATCCTCTACGCCGCAATCAATGAAGCCGATATCATCAACTGCAGTTTCGGCGGCACCAACTTCTCCGAATTCGGGCGGGATGTGGTGGAATTTGCCACTGCCTCCGGTTCCCTTGTGGTGGCCGCGGCAGGCAACAACGGCAGCGACGTGCAGTTCTATCCCGCCGCCTTCGACGATGTGCTCACGGTCGGCTCGGTGCGCCGCCAGTACGATGACGTGATCTCCCATTTCTCGAATTACGGATACTACGTCGACGTGTTCGCCATGGGCGAGGGGCTGCTCAGCACCTACTTCGACTATTTCGCCGACCAGAACCAGTGGGTTCCCAACTACCGGAGCAACACCGGCACCTCCATGGCGGCGCCCGTGGTCAGCGGACTTGCCGCGCTGATCAAGGCGGCGAATCCGGACTGGTCCCCGCAGCGCATCGCCAGCCAGATCCGCACCAACGCCCGGTCCCTCTACGGTGCCAACCCCGGCACCATCTACGAAAACAGGCTGGGAATGGGTCTGATCGATGCACATGCGGCACTGGTCAATCTCAATCCCGGTCTTCGGATCACCGATTTTGCTTTCGAAAAAAGCGACGGACGGAAAATCAATGTCGGCGAACG
>SKWQ01000002.1 GCA_007128855.1 Balneolales bacterium | reverse complement strand
TGCGCTTCACGTACGAGGATGTGCAGGAGATCATCGACGGCAAGAAGAACAAGCACGAAACTTCCATCCGTACTCTGGCAAAGATGACCGCCATGCTTACCGACAAGCGGTTCCGGCAGGGCTCGGTTGACCTCGATACCCCCGAACCACGTTTCCGGCTCGATGAGCACGGACGTCCGCTCGGCGTGTATGTCAAGGAGCGGCTTGCCGCCCACCGGCTGGTGGAGGAGTGCATGCTCATGGCAAACAAAACCGTTTCGCAGCATGTCACCAAACTTCGGGAGCAGCAAAAAAACCGGGGCGATGGAAACGACCGCGGAAAGGCGGCAGGTAAGGATGACCGGACGCGCTATCCGTTCCTGTACCGCATCCATGATCGCCCGGATCCCGAAAAACTCAAGAACATCGGCGAGAATGTCCGGCCACTGGGAATCCAGTTCCACGTCAGGGACGGCAAGGTGACCGCGGACCAGCTGAACGACCTCATCCAGCAGGCCAACAAGACCACGCTGAAATACGCCATCAACGAACTGGTGCTCCGGTCCATGTCCAAAGCGGTCTACAGCCCGAAGAATATCGGTCATTATGGACTTGGATTCAGTGAATACGCACACTTTACCAGCCCGATCCGACGTTATCCCGATCTGATAGTCCATCGCCTTCTGAAGCAATATGCTGCCGGGCTGCCGGGTTACAGCTTTCAGGAGCTGATCGAACTTGGTGACCATTGCAGCGTAAAAGAGCGTGATGCGGTTATCGCCGAACGTGATTCCGTCAAGCTGAAACAGGTGGAATACATGTCTGGTCACATCGGGGACACTTTTGACGGTGTTATCAGCGGAGTCACCGAAAAAGGGCTCTTTGTCCTGCTGAATGAGAGTTTTTGTGAAGGCATGGTTGCCATCCGCGATTTGGATGATGACTTCTATGTCCATGAACAGGAGCGCCACCAGCTGCGCGGACGCAACCGGGGCAAGACCTATCGTCTTGGCGATAATATCAAAGTAAAAGTGTCCCGCACCGATCTGGAACAGCGCCAGATCGATTTTGAGGCGGTCCGCTCCGAACGCGAACAGGCCAAGAGTCAGTAACCGCTTTTTGCAGGAACTTTTTTCACCTGTTCAGCGATGTTGTTTCTTTACTTTTCAAAACGAACGTAAGCAGATGATCCAACTCCCTCAGTCTTCGTTTTTTCGCATCCTGGTTGCGGCTGCCGTCATCCTGATCGCAGGTACTGTGACCGTCCCGGAATCCCAGGCCCAGTATTTCGGGTTCGGGAAGAACCGCGTCCAGTACTCCCAGTTCGACTGGCGCTTTATCCAGTCCGAACACTTCGATGTCTATTACTACGAATCGAAGAACTACTACCTCGCAGAATTCACCGCTAAAAGCCTCGAGGCCGCGTACGCCCAGCTCCAGCGCGATTTCCGCCATCAGCTCAACGACCGGATTTCGGTGATCATCTATGATTCCCACACCGATTTCAGCCAGACAAACGTCGTGCCGCTTCCCGTGGATGCGCAGGGCATCGGTGGTGTCACCGACAAGTTCAAGAACCGTATTACCATCCCGTTTATGGGCCATTACGGCGATTACCGCCAGGTGCTGCACCATGAACTGGTCCACGCGATGTTCAACGACATGTATTATGGCGGATCGATCCAGGCCATCATCCAGAACAATATCCAGCTGGTGATCCCGCTCTGGTTCGAAGAAGGGCTGTCTGAATATGTCTCGCAGGGATGGGACACCGACACAGACATGTTCATGCGGGAAGCCGTCATGAACAACATGATGCCGCCCATCCAGCAAATGGGTGGGTTTATGGCCTATCGTGGGGGACAGGCGTTCTGGAACTTCATCGTGGAAGAGTACGGTCGGGAAAAAATCGGTGAAATCCTGCAGCGTGTACGGCAGACCCGCAGTGTGGAAGGCGGATTGCGACAGTCCCTCGGACTGAGTATGACCGAACTGAACGAACGTTTCCATGACTGGCTCAGAAAAATCTATTTCCCGGAAATCGCCGTGCGTGAAGACCTTCGCGAGATAGGCAACCTGATCACAACCGACCGTTACCGCCGCGCCTACAATACGAGTCCGGCCGTATCCCCCCAGGGCGACCGTGTGGCCATGATCTCCAATGCACGCGGTTATTTTGACGTCATCGTCCTCAATGCACGTGACGGAAGTCGCATCAAAACCCTGATCCGCGGAGAGGACAATGTCGATTTCGAAGAGCTCAACATCCTCCGACCAAATCTGACCTGGTCGCCGGACGGCAGGAAGCTGGCACTGTCGACACGCTCGGGCGGCTCGGTGGATCTTGCCATCGTGGACTATCAGACTGAAGACGTCCAGAAGATCGTCTTTCCGCAACTGGATGCCATCGGATCGGTGGCATGGTCACCTGACGGCGAGATGATCGCATTTCAGGGCAATGCCGGTCCCTACACCAACATCTACGTCTACAATCTCGGGAACGGTGATTTCATCAGCGCAACGAACGATGTGTTCAGCGACTGGGATCCGGCGTGGTCCAATGATTCAGAGTACCTGCTCTTTGCATCGGACAGGGGACCCCATACCGAAGTGAACACCTTCCGGACCGATTTCAACGTTCTGCTGAACCCGTACATCGGTCAGAGTGACATCTATATGCTCAGGCTGGGATCCAACCGGGCCACCCGCCTGACCAGCACCCCGAACTGGAACGAGACACGTCCCATTATGACGAGCGATGGCCGCCTTGTCTACATATCCGACCAGAACGGGATCCCGAATGTGTATGAGCTGGACCTGGATACAAGGACAAGCTACCCGCTGACTGACCTGATCACCGGCGTTATGCAGATGTCCATAAGTGCGGATGGCAACCTATTGGCCATCAATTCGTTCAATCGGGGCTTCGTACATATTTTCACGCTGGATGAACCCTTTGCCCGCCGCAAGACCGAACCCCTTCAGCGCAACCACTGGGCGGAGCGTCGGCTTCGTGAACCGATCGAACAGCGGGTGCCTGCCATCGGTCTGGCATTCCAGATGTTCGATGATGACCTGCAGCGCATGAGTGCGACCGAATTGGTGCGCCGGACCTCGGCCATTATGGATCTGATCCGGGAGGAACAACCTGAGACCCCTGCTGATCCGGAAGAGGATGCCGTTGCAGCTGACACCGTCGGAGTGGATGAGGATGTGATCGATTTCCGGAATTACGTCTTCGGCGACGGTCTTGACGACCTGGTAACCACCACACATGTGGAAAAGGCCCGGGAGGATCGTGAGACACGGACCGATGATGGACGTTTCATCCCGCGCCGGTACCGTCTGGAATTCTCACCGGATATCACATATGCCGCCGGGGGAGTCTCCACATTCTACGGGACCTATGCACTTGCGGCTTTCACCTTCTCCGATCTGCTTGGCAATCACCGCGTCAACCTGATAACCAACCTGCAGTTTGATTTGCGCAACAGTGATTACGAGGTCAGCTATGGGTATTACGCCAACAGGACCAACTACCTGGTGCGCTATTTCCACACTTCGCGCAATTTCCTGGTACTGAGCCGGGACTTCTCCGACTTTGAGCAGGTGCGTTTCCGTTTTTATGGTGGTGGACTGCAGTTCCAGTATCCCATCAACAAATTCACCCGGATCGACTACGGCCTGAGCCTGATCAACATATCCCGGGATTTCAGTCTGGTCTATGCCAACGTTTCGGATTCTGAGGACACCTATTTCCTCTATCCGGAAGTAACCTTTACGCGGGACCTTACACGCCCCGGATTCCTGTCTCCGCTCTCCGGTACGAGATATGCGATCAGCCTGACCGGAAGTCCGCCCGTCTCCTCGGATGTGATCGGCTTTGCATCGGTCATCGGTGATTTCCGGCGCTATTTCCATCTTGGAATGGGGTACGTGTTCGCTTTCCGCGGTTCCGGTGCCGCCTCATTCGGACCGGATGCCCAGAATTTCTTCATGGGCGGGATGCAGAACTGGATCAACTTCCGCTGGGCCGAAGGCTCCCTGCAGACCGACCGTCTTGAGGACATCTTCTTCACGATTCCGGCCCTGCCCCTGCGCGGACATTTCTTCAACTCCGCCATCGGCAACCGCTTTGGCCTGTTCAATGCCGAATTCCGGTTCCCCCTGATCGCAGCCATGCTGCCCGGCCCAATCCCGTTCATCCCCCTCTACAACATCCAGGGATCCATCTTCTTTGATGTGGGTGCGGCATGGGATGGAGCACAAAGGGATGGCGTGCTGGCCGGCAGCGGTTTCGGTCTGCGGACCATCCTGCTGGGACTCCCGTTCCGGTATGACCTGGCCTGGCCATATGACATGGAAGATGGCAACGGTTTCGGGCGTCGAGTGCACTACTTCAGCATTGGCCTCGATTTCTGATCTTTACACTTAACCCGACCCGGAGACCGGTTTTTCAGCGGGCCCGGTCCGAGTCGAGCAGCAGCAGGCGATCGGCCTGCAATCCCGGATCACGGAAGTAGACCAGCGTGGTGTACTCCTGCGCTGTGGATGAAAAACTGGCATCCAGTCGCAGATCGTCAATCCGGCCGCGGTCCACCAGGGCATATTTATAGTCATATTGTCCCTCCTTGATGATCGCCCGGCCGACCCAGGAGTCGGTGGCGGACTGGTATTCCATCCGGTTCGCCTCGTTTATCGTCCAGTTGTTGAAAGGGCCGTAGACGTATATGGGCAGATCGGTCACCTCCCTCTCCGGAAGCTCCAGCTCAAAGCGCACATCCACATAGCGGGCACGGTGATCGTCCCGCGGAAAACCATGAGTCACAGATGTGCGTCTGCGTGGGTTTACATCCAGGTTCACCACGTCCCGGAACAGCCAAACCTGAGGCGGGATGGTGCCGCTGCGGACCTCTACAACTTCCGGCCCGGCGGCGTCAAACCTTCGCAGGTCAAGTGGACGGAATTCATAGACCCCAATGAACGATTCGGGACGGGAAAGGTAGGTCCGGTAGACACCGGATTCCGACATGTCGTATTCATCCGCTTTCCTTGCGCGCCCCCAAAAACGGTTCTGCACGAAATAGACATCCAGATCGGTGACAGGGGAGACGACAAAGGACGGATAGCGGAACCGGGAAAACGGCTGGTGATGCACCCCGTACCGGGCATCCAGGCCATATATCTCCTCCAATTCCACATCCAGATTCCCTGTATTCTCATGGACGAAAAAAGGCAGGGAGAACAGGACGCGTGAGGACTCGTAATCAAGCACTTCAAGCAGGTAATTGCCGCTGAGGCGCAGCTGCATGTTCTCGTTGGGAAAACGGTAGTGGTAGTGCATGTAGTGCGGATCCTGGACACTGCTTGGCCGGCCCCCTTCGATCAGGTCCTCCCGGTATCCACGAAGATAGAAATCCGAAAGCAGCCGGCTGTCCGACCAGTCCGCATTCCGGTGGCGGACACGCACGCGGTACAGCCGCGAGGTTCCTCCCAGCTCGTCAAACCGCAGCGTCAGAAAATCACCGCCTCCCAGGCGTATTGACGGCAGCGCCTGTTTTCTGTCCCCCTCATAGAGCTGTATGCTCCTGATCTGGTCGGGAGGGAGCACCTGTCCCTGCACCATCGGGCTGTTTTCCAGTTGTGAGGGCTCATCGGTCCGTTCGCTGTATGTAACACGTTCGACACTGCAATTTGTAAGCGCAAACAACAATGTGCAGATTAAAGGTGTGATCTTCAAGATGTATTGCATACGCTCACAGGATAAACTGTCCCTCATATACCCTCACAGCCGGTCCGTGAAGGATGATATTTTTGTAAATGGACTGAACCCTGTCCCGTGCAACGGAAAACGATACCTCGAGCGGACCTCCCGGACAGTCTATCTGCATGTGGTGCTCTTTGACTGTCGGGCCGGAGTCCTCCGGGTTCTCCAAGGTATTGGTGTGGCACCGGGCAATGGCGGTGGCAATGGCGCCGGTGCCGCAGGCCAACGTGAGGTCTTCGACACCCCTCTCGAAGGTGACGAGCTGCAGCCGGTTCTGTTCCAGGGTGGATGCGAAATTCACATTGGTGCCGGAAGGGAACAGATCGATACGGTTGCGTATCAGCCTTCCCTTTTCCCGGAATAGGCGCTTTGGCGCCTTCAGGAACTTCGGATCGATGGCCACCACATGCTCGGTGCCCGTATTGATTTGGTACCAGACTTCCCCATCGATTTCCATAGTTACCGGCACGGGCTCAACAGGAAAGTGAACGGAGACGTAGTGTTTGAAAACCTCGGCGCGATATAGCAGATCGTTGACATGGAATTGCAATGTATCGGGCAACCCCAGGCCAGTAGCAAAGCGTGCAAGGCAGCGCGCCCCGTTGCCGCACATGCCGGCCTCGCTGCCATCGGCATTCAGGTAATGCATGGTGTAGTCGCTCCGGTCAGACGGGCGAAGGATGAGGGCTCCGTCGGCACCGATGCCGGTCCTGCGGTGGCACAACTCCGGTATCCGCTGCAGGATTTCGGCAAGCGGGAAGTCCGCGGCACGGCCATCCATGACAACGAAGTCATTGCCGGCTCCATGCATTTTTACGAATTCGATGTGCTTTGGCATGTATTTGAGCTCTGAAGTTCAGTGATGGTGTAATGTGGATCCGCTCAGCTTTCCCTGATTTCCGTAACCGACGGCATGTGCTTCCAGGGCTGGCCGGCCAGGACCGGCGCTTCCGATCCACGCATCCATGCGGCAAACCGGTTTGCCATGACGGTGTAGATCAGCCGCGGCTGTATGTTCTGGGAAAGCAGCATGCGCGCCTCCTCCAGTGTTTCAAGCATCTCCCGGATCCTGGCATCTTTCAGGCCGGAACAGAAATTGCTTATCACTTCCATTCGGTCACTGTTGGTGATCAGCGACTCATCAGCACCGGCAGAGTAGAGTGCAATGTCCCTCAGGAACACCTCGATCATGTTGATGATCGCAAGCTGACCCTCCTTGCTGTAGCCCGATTGCCATTTCTGGCTCATTTCCAGGATTCCCTCCACATCCACCGTGTAGGACATGCGCAGGAACCGGATGATATCCTCCCGGTTTTCCTGAAGGGTCTCCAGATCATAAAAACGGGTGTAGCTGTAGTTTCCACCGGCAATGCGGGAAAGAAACCGGGCATCGTCTTCCGGTATGCCATCATAGGCCGTGAGCCCATGGAAGATTTGATCGGGCTGCAGGGGCTGACAGGCAAGCAGCTGACAGCGCGAGATGACGGTCGGAAGCAAGGCATTGAGCTTGTCCGTCGTGAGAATGAACATGACCTGCTCGCCCGGCTCCTCCAGGAGCTTCAGGAAGGAATTGACCACCTCCTTGCGCATCGTCTCTATGTTGGTGATGATCACGATGTTGCGCCGACCCTCATTCGGTCTCAGATAGGCCGACTTGCGGACTTCGGAATTGAAGTACTCGACCGAATAGAATGCCCGCCGGTTTTTCGAGTCTTCCTGTGAGGTGAGTGAGGGTCGCATGGCAAAGTCCACTATTTCGTAGGGATCGGCGGCCAGCAGCTCCACACGGGCCCTGAGCTCGTCACGTGTGACCGTCGAGGGCAGCGGAAGATAGACATGGATGTCGGGATGGTAATACCAGGAACGGCGGTCCGACCGGATACCGGGAGCAGGGTCCCCCAGGTTCGAGACACCGTTTATGGCCTCGGCGAATGCAAGTGCCAATGCTTTTTTGCCCGATCCGGGCTGCCCGCTGATCAGATAGGCGTGGCTGATGCGGTCTTCCGCCAGAATGCGCCACATCTGCTCTCGCAGGCGCTCCTGGCCAATAAGCCTCCGTGCACCAATGATGCCCTTTTGCTGCGGGTGCGCTTCGGGTGTGTTACCGTTTGATTTGGAAATGTTTTCAGACATGGTCGTGCGTTAATCTTCCCAGAGATTGTCGAACAGGAGTATGGAGGCGGAAATGGTGACACCACTGAAACCCGCAAGTGCCGCCAGGTCATTCGCATAGGGCTCCGGCTCGCCGGAGGTGAATACCACCTGGGTCACCCTCACCAGCAGGAGCATCAGGGGAATGAGCAGGGGAAGGGCCAGGACCGGAAAGACGGCACCCTTGCGGACCGCCTGGGAAACCAGCGCTCCCAACATGGTCGTGGCACCGGCCAGCCCTGATGAACCAAGCAGGACCAGGGCGACCAGCAGGAGCGGCCGGACCACCGGCATGTTCACCATGACCGCGAACAGGAACAGCGTAACACTGGTGATCAGTAAGGTGAAGAGAAAATTGTATAGTAGTTTTCCAATAAACACACTCATGGCTGGTGCATTCATGCGCAACAGGTCCATGGTGCCACGCTCGCTTTCACTGATGAAAACGCGGGACAGCGTGGTCAGCGATGCGAACAGGATGATGATCCACATCAGGCCACTCTGGACGGAAACCGACAGAAGATCGGCGCGCAACGAAAACAGCACGATCAGCATTGTGGATGCAATGAAAGCCAGGACGGTGCTCACGCCGAACCTTGATCGCCATTCAAGACGAAAATCTTTCAAGAAAACAGCTATAGATTGAGAATGGAACGGCATGGATAAAGGAGTAACAGATTATACTAAAAGTAATACCGTATCAGTTTTAATGCCAGCGGTTTTAATCACGGAAGCATGACCGGATAGGATGCAAAGTGCCATTTGGTACTCCGGTTGCATGTCCGCGATGACAAGGTGCTGTCCGGTGTGGAAAGGGGCAGAATAAGTTATGGAATAATGTCGCACGATCAGTATATTTGATATGTTTTTTTTCGGGTTTGATAAAAAGAGTTTTTCATGAAAATCAGTGATCTTCTGGACACCAACAATGTCATTCCGGATCTTTCCGCCGAGAACAAGGAGGAAGCGATCAACAACCTGGTGAGTTCCCTGTCCACCAGATTGGATGACGAAACCATTGCCGCCGTCAGAAAAGCGGTCATGGAACGGGAAAACATCATGTCGACCGGTGTCGGGAAGGGTCTGGCCATACCGCACGGTAAATGCAAGCACCTTTCGGAAACCTTTGCCGCTTTTGGAAAGCTGCGCCAGCCGGTGGAGTACAATGCCATAGACGGGGAGCCTGTGGTGATCCTGTTCCTGCTGGTCGGGCCTGAATCACAGAACAGTGTGCATATCAAAATGCTCAGCCGCATATCCCGTCTTCTCAACAGCTCGGCATTTCGCGAAAAACTGCTGGAAAGCAAAGATGCCCGCACTATCATAGAGCTCTTCCAGTCCGAAGAAGAGCATTTCGTGCGAATCTGAAAAGAAATGCGAATCTGAAAAGCAAGAGGCAAGCCTTCTCCATGGCCAGAAATATCATTGACGGTATAAAAGTGGCGGAAATCCTGCGGCAGCAGGTCCGCGATGATGTCCGGGAATGGGTCAGCAGGGGTAACCGGCCGCCCAGGCTGCAGGCCATCCTGATCGGAAACGATCCCGCATCCCGTACCTATGTCGGCGCCAAGACACGGGCATGCAAAGAGGTCGGCATCGAATCCGAGACGGTTGCCTTCCCTGATACCATGTCTGTCCGGGAACTCAAGGAGGCCATCCGCTGCTACAATGACGACGACAATATCGATGGCATCCTTCTTCAGCTTCCTCTGCCTGGCCACCTTCATCCGAACCAGGTCATTGAAACAATCGACCATCGCAAGGATGTTGACGGGTTCCACCCGATGAATGTCGGTCGTCTGACGGTCGGACAGCCCACGTTCCGCTCCTGCACACCCGCAGGCATCCTCGAACTGTTCCGATATTACAGTGTGATGACGAAAGGACGGCACGCCGTTGTAGTGGGCGCCAGCAACATCGTCGGCTCGCCCCTGGCCATCATGCTCTCCAGGGAAAACGATACCGGCAAAGCCACAACGACCCTGTGCCATAAATATACCCGCGACCTGACGCAACATACCATCCAGGCCGATATCCTGGTGGTCGCCGTGGGCTCTCCCGGACTGATAACCGGTCCCATGGTGCGCGAAGGGGTGGTCGTGATCGACGTCGGCATCAATCGCGTGGCCGATTCCAGTTCGGACAAGGGTTACCGGCTGGTCGGGGATTGCGACTTCGACAGTGTGGCGGAAAAGGCCAGCCTGATTACCCCGGTGCCGGGAGGGGTCGGACCCATGACCGTGGCCATGCTCATGAAAAACACCCTGCTGGCCGCAAAGAAATCCATCTATCCGGACGATTAGTTTCCAGAATCACCGCCTGTCGCTTCCTCATCGGCATCGCCTCCCGGCAATATGGTCAGTTTTGCTGAAAGCGTCTTACGGATTTCGTCGATATTTTTTGCTTTGGCCAACCGGTCCTTTATGTTGTTGCCTCCGATAAGACGCCCCAAGCGATTCAGGATCAAAAGTTTTCGCTGAAAGCTCATGTGCGTGGGGCTCAGAAGTATAAAAATGATCTGGACCGCTTCATCCACAAGTTCCTCCTGGAATCCTTCCTCACTTATTGCCAGAAGGAGCGACGGTTTGTTTACATAATGGGTGCTCAGATGCGTCAGCAGGACTCCCGGCAGGTCACTTGGGAGATTATCCGGCTCAAGTACTTTCAGTTTCTGCGCAATCTCGGTGGATACATCGGCCCGGTCGGCAAACAGACCCGATACCATTTTATCGATGGCGTTGCTATGGCTGGATTCACCATCGGCAGCTATGTAGATCTGATTGGCGGAGATGTCCGGGAGGAGGGGAGATTCATCGAATCTGAGGACGGCCGTGGGTTTTTTGTGCTCTTCCACTTCCGCCGGGTACACGATGATGAAATTCTCGGGTTTCACCTGTGTTATTACCTGTCCCGGCAACCGTTCAAGACTCGGTTGCCATGCAACCCCGCCCCGACGGGAGCTGAACAGGATCACAAGGTCCTGGTCATTGTACAGCCCGGCAATGGAATCGGCAACCCTGTTCCAGTTTTTAACAATTTTGTACTGGGCCGTCAACTCCGGTTCCTGCTTTTCTATAAAAGGTTTGAGGATGTTCAGGTTGCTCTCGCTGCCCAGGACGATGAGGCGCGCACCAAGCTGATTGATCAGTTTTTTTACCGTCTGGAAACTGTCCCCGAACCCGGGTTCATATTGTGACATCGGGGGGACGGCAAGGATGACGCGCTCGGTGGTGTTGATGGGCTGATCTATTTTTGACACCAGGATCGTCTCGTCGGACTGCTCCATGAGCTGATCCAGCACGGTCCCGAATATCCGCTGACGGGCAGTCACCACCCCGTTCCAACCGATCACGATATCGGAAATGCGAAGTTCGCGCGTTGCCCTTATTATGCCCGAAGCAACGTTGAAATCGACTCGCGTTACCGGAATTACGGGGACATCGGCAGCCGCGGCATGAACCACGGCGTGGCTGAGCAGTTTTTCACCAGACGCCACGGCCGCCTCTACGTAGCGGGACTCCCGTGCCACCGTGAGAGGGAAGATGGGCTCGGTGCTTTTGTTGCCACGTATCATGATGGCGATGTCCATCAACGCCTCAGAAGTATCCGGATTTGAGAGGGGTACCAGGATGCGTTCCGGGGAATCCGAAACTTTCAGGGATGCCTTTTCTTCTGCCAGTAACACGCGCCTTCCGTAAAGGTCAACCAGGTATGGTCCCACAAAACAGGAAGCCAGGATCAGCAGGACCACGGCATTGACCGCCAATTCATTGAGCAATCCCAGTTCAAAACCGATCAGGGTTACGGCAAGTGTGGCTGCCGCCTGAGGACTTGTGAGCCCCAGCATCACCCAACCCTCATCAGCCGT
Source organism: Balneolales bacterium (assembly GCA_007128855.1). GTDB lineage: Bacteria > Bacteroidota > Rhodothermia > Balneolales > Natronogracilivirgulaceae > SKNL01. The sequence goes on along the minus strand of SKWQ01000002.1, from coordinate 59,656 downwards.
CAGCCGGAAATAGAGCTGAGCCGCTTTGGCAGCAAGGTACTTGCCAATGATCACCAGTAAAAAGAAAAACAGGGCGACCAGCCAGACATCCAGGGCGGTAAGCACCCGTATGTCCACCAGCATGCCTACGGAGATAAGAAAGAAGGGTATGAACAGCGCATTGCCCACGAATTGGACCCGGCTCATCAATGTGCTGCTCTCAGGCACCAGCCGGTTCATGCTCAGTCCGGCCAGGAATGCCCCGATAATGGCCGCCAGGCCAGCCAGCTGGGCGGCGTAGGCCGTAACGAACAACACCGTCAGCAGGAAGATGTACTCAATGTTCGTCTGATCCCGGACGTTCCGGAAAAACCATCGGCCCAGTCTGGGCAATGTGAAAATCACAAGAGCAAGGTATACGGCGACCGATCCGAGGAAGGTGATCCAAAAGTAGAGGTTGATCTCCCCGTGGACCGTAGCCGCTACGATGGCCAGAATGGTCAGCGACAGGGCATCGGTCACCATGGTTGCCCCAAGGCTCAGCGTAACCGCCTTGTTTTTGCCAATGCCGAGGCGATTGGCAATAGGATATGCCAGAAGCGTGTGCGAACCCACGATGGCGCCCAGAAGCAGGGAGCTTTCCAGGGAGTAGGCCAGCAACGGCGGCGCCAGCAACAAACTGCCGGCCATGGGGATCCCAAAGGACACCGCCCCAAAAAGCGAACTTTGTCCGCGTGATTTGCTGAACTTTTCCAGATCTATGGACACACCGGCGATGAACATCAGATAAAGCAAACCCACCGTGCCGAGCAGGATTATGGTGGCGTCACGTTCCAGCAATCCCAAAGCTCCCGGTCCGACCAATGCACCGGCTAAGATAAGGCCCACAATGGCAGGGACCCGCAACTTGTCGGCAATGAGTGGCACGATGAGTAAAACGATCATGACCAGTGCGAAAATCAGCACAGGATCACTGATCGGAAAATCCATAAAATCAAATAACTGCATGAAAAAGGAGTGTTGGTTCAGGCTGCCGGGTGGATGTTGGGATCAGTTGTCGGAATGCTTGCAAAATTAAGGAATTTCTGCCAGATCTTTTATGCAAGCTGGCCACCTCAATGTGAAAAAAATAAAAATTCGATTGGGGTGACACTATGCTGTCACACCATGCCGGTAACTTGCTTTTGAACGACCAAGGAACCACATAATGGAGAAAAAACAATGAATACGGCACTCCCCCTTACATACCCGGCTAAATCACAGCAAACCGAAGATATTACCGTCAACTCCCGCAGATTGGCGCTCATTTCCGACCAAAGGGTCCGGGAAACGGATGTTTTCTCCCTGTTTGGCTGGCACGACCTGCCGGATGCGCTCAGAAACGTGATCCGATCGGACATGGAAGCGTATCGCGACGAGCTTCTGGGACTCTATTCCACATGCGATGCCGGTGTAAGGAATCGCAGGAAAAGTGTATCCTACTGGGTCCGGGCTTACCGTGATGGTATTTGCTCCGAACAAACAGCGATCAGCGCCCTCGGCTGCACAATCGGATCCTGAACCCGGAAACAGTGCAGCATGGCGAGTCAGTTGTCTACTGTATTTTTCTGGTGGACTTGCTGGGCGTCCTGTAAGAATGGTACGGACAGTAATCTGAAATGCTGGTCAGCATCATAAATGCCGGCCAGAGCGATCAGAAACGTCGCAGGAGTACCAGCAGCCGAAATACAACGGTATCGGCCAACCCGGCTCTTTTGTGCCTGCCAGCAAACAGATAGACGGCCCGTTTGATCAATCCGGCCCTGCGAAGCACAAGCAGGGAATCCAGCAGCCGGTGATTTCTCTCCGGCAACGAGCAGGCCGCATCATGCAGGAGCGGCTTCTCTTCGCTGTCGGCTGCTTTGAAATCCGGTTTGGACCCGCCTCTGCCGGATGCCTCCGATGCATCCGTTTTCGAAGCGGAGCGATTACCAAAATCGGAATAATGCCTGGAGAGGCATTCTGCCTGAATCATGATATGGGAAAGCGACCAGTTGCGTTTCCCCAGGCCGGACAGCCGTCCGCGAAGTGCCCGTAACGAGCCCGTTGCTGCAGGGGTCGAACTCTCCTGATGCCTGCGGAAAAGGATCTGCGGTTCCGGATCATAGTGGATGCGCCCGGTCCCGCTGGCAAGGAGATAACACCACCAGTCATGCATGATGATTCCCGGGAAAGAGGTTGTCCCGTCACTGTCACGCAATGAATGCATCACACACTGACGCAGCCGTGCATTGATGACCATGGTGCAGCCGACGACCTGGTTCTGGATCAATGCATTTGCAAATCCCACCCGGACCGGAACCGGGCTCAGGACTCTTTTCCCGCCTTCCTGGTCAGTCAGCCACTGCCGGCCGTGATACAGAAAGGGTACGCCCACGTCCCGTTTGAGGGACAGAGCGGCCCGCTCCAGTTTTTCAGGCAGCCACACATCGTCCTGGTCGCAAAATGCGTACCCGGCATAGTCACTGCCAGCGGCATCCAGCAAACGGAAAAAACTCTGCACAATGCCTATGTTCTCGTCAGGGAGCAGATGGACCCGGTTGCCGGTCCCGCCCTTGCCACTTTCCGCCATGCGGCTGGCAAAATCCTCCAATATCTCCAGAGTGCCATCGTTCGACCCGTCATCGCGGATCCACAGATCCCAGTGGGGCCAGCTCTGATTCCTGATGCTCTCGAGCAGTTCCCCAACGTAACGGACCCCGTTACAGGTCGACAAAAGTATCGCAATCCGGACCGGCCTGGTTTCAGCTGTCATCGCCTGGCTCCATGTCTTTTTCATCGGCAAGCATTTCCTGAAGGATCCGGTCGATGTCCGTCACCATCCGTTCCGCAGAATAACGGGTCATGGCATATTCCCGGGCTTTGGTAATGATCGTATTCCTTAGCGACACATCATCCCTCAGCCTTTGAACCTGTCGGGCCAGATGCTCCGGATCGCCCGACCGGTAGATCAGGCCCGTTTCCCCGTCCCGCACGATTTCAGGCAGAGCGCCGGCATTGGAACTGACAACGGGACACCCCGCCAGCATCGCCTCGACGGCAACCCTGCCAAAGGTTTCCATTTTGGAGGTGATCAGGAGCATGTCCGCCTGACCAAACGCGGCCTCAAGGCTGTCCCTGTATCCCATCAGCTGAATCTTCTTTTCGAGCCCGGCATCTTCAATCTCTCTGCTCAGCTTCCGAAGATCGGTGTCCGCGCCCGACCCGTATATATCCAGTCGCACCGGCACCCCGGACCGGTCCAGAATCCCGATCCCCTCAACGGCCTCGCCATAGTTTTTTACCGGGCTCACACCACCGGCCATGATCAGGCGGACAGGCTCGACTCCGGATCTTTCCGGTCTGTCGGCAGAAGGTGCCTCCGGATGTGAAACTTCCAGGCCATTGTAAACGATTTCCGTCCGGATTCCGGTTGTTGTGCCCGCTGCACGCTGGAGCCCGGGCACCAGGCGATCATGCAGGAAACGGGAGTTGCAGATAAAGCAGTCGCTGCTGCGTGCCATCATGGCCATGGCGGTTTCGCGACCGTAATCGAACATGCCGAACCCCGATGACCGCTCACCGGGCAACTCCCTGGCATGCCAGATGTGAAGTGGCCGGGGCGACAATCTTTCCGCCATCATGGCCCCGACGGGCGTGGCAATCGTGTTGGTGTAGATCAGGTCCGGCATCCAGCGTTCCGCTTCCCTGACCAGCCCTCCGAGCCATAACCGGTTCCTGTTCCTGCGGTAATATCTTGCCAATGAGTGATATCGCAGCCCGATCCAGCGCGTGTAAGGTATGACGCGAAAGGCAATATCATCATCGTCAAGCATGCGCGCAAGGGGGCCGTCAGCCGGCAGGTAAACCATGATGTCATACGTGCCAAGCCGATGTAATCCGCGCACAAGCGTAAGAAGCGACCGCTCGGCGCCATACAGGTCACCGCTATGCGAAACGAAGAGGATCCGCGGTTTGTATTGATATCCTATTACATTATCAGGCAATGAATAACCTCATATCATTTTATAAATATTATAGAGATTTTCACCCTGAGTGAGGGCGTTGTATTGTGCCTCAATATGTTGTCTGGCATTTCGGGTCATGACTTGCCAGGTCTCCGGATCGGACATCAGTTGCTTCAGGCAGCTGGCCAGGCCATCCACATCGCGTTCTTCGGCCAGCAGACCGCTGTGGCCGTGCCGGACCACCTCGGGGATGTCGCAATGCCTGGAACTGACCACCGGCATCCCGCCGGCTGCCATTTCAATAAGCGACACCGGAGCACCGCCTTCGCTGTCGCCATCTTCAGCCGTGACACTCGGAGCCAGGTAAATGTGATGCCCCCTGGCCTTCGCATGAAGCTTCTCGGCTGTAAGGAAACCCGTCAGGGTCACCCGTCCGCCAAGCGGTGAACGCTCCAGGAATTCACGGATCAGCTGTTTTTCACGAAGCGAAGCCGGATCATCGATGGCATCGCCGACCAGCGTCACCTCCACTTCAAATTCACCGGCAACCTGCTCCAGCGCTTTCAAACCATACAGGAAACCCTTCTTGGGACGGAAAGCGGCCGCCATGAGCACACGAAACGGCTCACCGTGCTTTCTGGTGCGGGGTTCAAAGGCAATGGTGTCAAGATCGACCCCCAAATGGTGCACGCGAATTCGGTCCTCCGGACATCCCAGCGCCTGCACTTTGGCGGCCATGAAGGTCCCCTCGCACAGCACCATATCCACCCGCTCAAACATCTGAACGTACCGCTTTCTCCATGCGGGATCGACTTTTGGCAAATGGTCCACATCCTGCCCGTAAAACGTCACCACATGCTTCATCCCGCCCAGCCGGGTGGATGGGAACAGTCGCATGACACGGTCGTTTTTCCATCCAACAGGACCAAAATGGGAGTGCAGTACCTCAGGTACAAGACGATGGCACTTGTGCCGGACGAAAAGGTGATAATCCATGTGCCGGAACAGCCGCGTGCTCAGCCGCGTAAGGCGGCTCGACGGGCCGCACAGGGAGTGGATGTCGGGAAGCTGAAACTGCTCCGGATGCTGCAGCTCCTTGCACAGGATGTGCGACCGCACCTCCGATGGGAGAAACCTCACCTGGTTGTAGAGCCAGGTCTGGGTTTGCGGCAGCCATACCGGGAAGCTGTGGGCAACGGTCAGGGACATCAGGGTGCAGGATCGCTGGATGGTAAATGAATGTGAGGTAATGTCATGGGTGGATGCGGGTCCTGGCCAGGAAAAAAAGCGGTCACGTTCATGACGGACCTGCTCACTGGTCCGTACCGGCACGTAACGCATCCAGGAACTCACGGATAAATCCGGAATGCGTCCACCACAATAAGGGAAGGTACACTATCACAAACAGTGAGGCAATGACCGCAACCATCAGAAAGTCACTGATTTCCGAATGGCCGGACAAAACAAGCGCGCGGCCGGCCAGGGATATGGCCCATGAGACGGCAAGAATTCCCGCCATGCCGGCAACTCCCCCCAAAAACCTTGTCCAGTGCAGACCGATCAGGCTGTTGACCATCAGGGTTTGTCCGACCAGGAAGTATATCACATTGGCAGCCAAATACATCCACAGGAGCGTATGGACATCGTACTGCGCGCCTGCGAGAAAAACGAGTGTGCTGATGATAGCCGTTCCGAGGTTCCAGAAGAACAACAGGCGCGCCCGTCCCTTGGCCAGGACGATGTTGCCGCTGGGATTACCCGCCATGCGCAGCAATCCTACAGCCGCCATGAGCGGAATGAGACCGGCCGCCATCTGCCACCCGTCACCGAACAGCAAGGGCACCAGCCACGGGGCGGTGAGCGCTGCCAGCAAAAAGAAGGGGGCAGTGACGGACAACATGGCCTGCATCAGTTTCAGGTAGCCGTTGCGCAGGATCGCGTTGTCGTCCTGACGGCTTGAAAATACGGGAAAGGCAACCCGGTTGAGCAGCGGACTCAGACGTGAGATCGGAAACAGCACAAGATGATATGCAAGATGATATGCTCCGAGGATCTCCGCTCCAAAAAACCGTCCGATGATGAGCTGGTCGATACGCGTGGCATAGACACTGAGTCCCCGGTCGCCCATCTGAAACAGACCGAACTTGATGTGTGGCCGGACTTCGGAAGGGTGGAAGCTCAGCGAGGGCATCCATGTCCGGGCACCGTTCACGATATAGAGCAGACTCAGTGTGCCTGCGGTGGCAATATGGGACCAGATAAGCGAATACACGCCAAATCCGGAGAGCGCCAGCACCGTTGCCGTGAGGAAACCGACCAGTGCGCTTGTACTTTCAGCAATAGTTATGTATTTGAAGGACAATGTCTTGCGTAACAATACATCATAAAGTGCTCCGCATGCGAACAGCGGCAGTATCACACCGCCCAGCCGCAGCAGGCGGCTTACCTCGGGTTCCCCGTAGAATGCGGCAAACAGGGGTGCCGTGAGATAGACAAGCAAAAACAGGGCCAGACCGGCACCAATGTTTATCCAGTACAGGGTGGTGAGCTGGCGGTTTGTGTGATTGCGGAAGTGGATGACCGCGTTGCTGGTGCCCCCATCGGCAAAAATCCTTCCAATACCGATCACCACCATGGCCATGGCCAGCAGGCCGAAGTCGCCCGGCGACAGGATACGGGCAAGCACGATGTACTTGAGCAGTTCCAGCCCGTTGGAGACGATCCCGCCCAGCCCGCTCCATCCGGCACCCCGATATGCTTTCTGCTGCAGGCTCATCGGCGAAACTGCTTTTGGATGCGGTTTGCCAAACGGCCGGCAGTGGTTGCCGCCCTGACCGTGCCGCTGGTTCGCTGCAGCAACGGACATGCCGCCGGCACCGCACCGAAGCTGCTCTTGAACTTCTCCACTCCGGAGAGACCCATGCTGGGGTTGAAATCGAACCAGCGGATGCCTTCGTCGCACATCGATGCCACGATGGATGCAATCAGCAGGTTCACCGGCCGCAGTTTTGCGGATTCCGGATCCATGGCCCCGTGCCAGTAGGCGCTGTGATTGCGCCCCTTGAGGATGAGCGCACCGGCAATGACTTTGCCCTCGTGTTCTGCAAACCACAATTCACGGGCGTGTTCCCGGTCCGCCCCGCCACTGAGCGCCAATTCCGCAAAAAAAGACTCCGGATATGTGTGCACAGGAGGAGGGTCCCAACGTTCCACCGAGCGCAGATACAGCCGATGATAGTCCGACACGTCCCTGCGGGTCTCCGCCAGCCGGATCGTGACGCCGTTTCGTTTGGCTTTTGATATATTCCTCACCAGCGCAGGCCTCTCACGCCCCCATTTCTCCTCGATGTCACCATATCCACCGGCGCAATCCAGCAGCCAGGTGCGATCGTCCGTCATCGTAACGCCGTTCAGGTCATCAATCGCAGTTTGAAGAATTGGTCTGGTGGATGGCGGACCGGGTTCCGATGAGGCGTCCGGCACGTTTTTCGATCCACCAGGGACAGAACCTGACCCTGGCAGTTCGGGAAAGGACCGCAAGGTCAGCGAGCCGCAATACCTGAAAAGGGCGCGGATCAGGAGAGTGATCTCATCCGGGGAGAGATCCTTGTCCTCCCCGCACAGCCATCCGCCATATGTTCCCGCCGGGGATCCGTGCCAGACCGTACCAAGTCCCGCGCGCAGTTTCTGAACGGTCAGCGGGACAAGTACCGCCTTTCCAGAAGGGAACACGGCCTTCAACGGTGATGGTGTGAAGCGGTTCCCGGCATACCCGCACCAAAGCTCCGACCAGGCCGGAGACTGGGAATAGGAAGCCGTCCTGGCAAGGCGGTACGACTTCCACCACTCCTCAAGCGTCGCAGGTTCGAGCATCAGGTCCGTTTTCACCACTGTTCCATCCCGTTTGTCACACGCATGGTCACATGCAAGAAATTCTCCTCACAAAAAAACAGTTTCGCAGCACGTCCCATCCGCATGGTCAGTCTCCCCGTTTCCCCGTGAAATAGTCCGTAAGCACCGCCAGCACACGATCAGCGACCACTTCCTTCACTATTTCCAGGTCAGGAAAGAGCGGAAGCCGGATCAGCGTCCCCGCCAGCTCTTCGGTACGGGGAAGCGGCGGCTGTGCGCCAAGGATCTTTTGGGCATAGGGGGCGTTGTGAAGGGGTACATAATGGAACGATGCGCCGATGCCGGCTTCCCGGAATCGGTTCAGCAGAGGATCCCGGTCGGACAGGTCCCTGACGTGGAAATGGAAAATGTGGTAGTTGGTCCGGGCATATGGCGGGATTTCCGGCAGCCGGATCCATCCCTTGTCGGCGGCCGATGCCAGCCGGTCCCTGTAAGCGTGCCAAACACCGGCCCGTGCCTCCAGGATCCGCTCCTTTTTCCGCAACTGCGCTTCCAGCAGCGAAGCCAGCAGGTCCGACGGAATGTAGCTGCTGCCCTGGCTCACCCAGGTGTACTTGTCGATTTCACCCCGAAGGAACGCGGACCGGTTCGTGCCTTTCTCACGGACCCATTCGGCCTTCTCGGCCAGCCCGGCATCCCCGGTAAGAAATGCGCCGCCTTCACCGCAGGTGATGTTTTTCGTATCGTGGAAGCTGAAACAGCCGATGTCGCCCACCGTACCCAGCGCGCGATCGTTCCAGTAGGCCCCCACCGCCTGGGCGGCATCCTCCACAATGGCGATATCCCGTCCGTCCACTGCCTTCCGCAGCCCGTCGAAATCCGCCGAAACCCCGGCGTAGTGCACCGGTATCACCGCCCGGGTGGATGGGGTTATCTTTCGGGCCACATCCTCCGGGTCCATGGTCAGGTCGCTGTCCCGGATATCGGCAAAGACCGGCCGGGCACCCCGCATCCGCACAGCGTTGGCCGTTGAGACAAACGTGAACGACGGCATGATGACCTCGTCGCCCTCACCGATGTCAAGCACCAGCATGGCCATTTCCAGGGCGTGCGTGCAGGATGTTGTGAGAAAAACGTGAGGGGATCCCAGCCATTCGCCCAGGTACGACTCCACCCGCTTGCCGGCGGGTCCGTCCCCGTGCCAGCAATCACCATCCAGGGCATCTGCCAGGGCCTTGCGCTCTTCGGCGTCCTTGAAAATGCGGTTGAAGGGTATGTATTCAGGCATTCGGATGACGTGTTAAAAAGTTACTGCATTCACTGCGCATATTTTCGTAATTTACACAAACGCCAATCAAATGTTTGCCCTTTCATGAGTACAAAAAAACCTGCCGACCGAATCAGCCGCAACGGCCTGACATACGACGACGTACTTCTGATCCCGGGATATTCCAAAGTGCTCCCGCGTGAAGTGGACACCTCCGTGGAACTCACTCCCGGCCTCACCCTGAACGTCCCCATCCTCAGTGCCGCCATGGACACGGTCTCCGAATACCGGCTGGCCATCGCCCTTGCGCGTGAGGGCGGCATAGCCATGCTGCACAAAAACATGACCATTGAAGCCCAGGCCGAACAGGTCCGGCTGGTCAAACGCAGCGAAAGCGGGATGATCGTGGATCCGGTCACCCTCAAACGGGAAGCGAGGATCGCCGAAGCCCGCAGCCTGATGAGTCGCCTGCAGATCGGGGGCATCCCCATCGTCGATGACAACCACATCCTGGAAGGGATCGTCACCAACCGCGACCTTCGCTTCGAGTCGAACCCGGCAACAAAACTGGGTGACATCATGACCTCGGAAAACCTGGTCACCGGGAAGGAGGGAACGACCCTGGAGACCGCCGAGAAGCTGCTGCAAAAATACAAGATCGAGAAGTTGCCGATCGTCAACGACGATGGTGTACTCATCGGCCTGATCACCTTCAAGGATATCGAAAAGAAGAAGAATTTCCCGAACGCCTGCAAGGATTCCAGGGGACGGCTGCGCGTGGGCGCCGCTGTCGGCATATCCCCCGAGACCATGGAGCGCACCGCCGCCCTGGTGGAAGCGGGCGTCGACATCATCACCGTGGACACGGCTCACGGCCACTCCCAGGGGGTGATCGATACGGTGGGCCGGATCAGGAAGGAGTGGCCCGACCTGAAGATCATCGCGGGCAACATAGCAACAGCCGATGCGGCCAGGGCATTGCACAAAGCGGGTGCCGATGTCGTCAAGGCAGGTGTCGGACCCGGATCCATCTGCACCACCCGCATCGTAACCGGCGTCGGGGTCCCGCAGCTCAGTGCCATCATGGAAATAGCCGAATACACGTCCAAAGCCGGAATCGGCCTCATTGCCGACGGTGGCATCAAACAGACCGGGGACATACCCAAAGCCATTGCCGGCGGGGCCACGGCCGTTATGATCGGCTCCCTGTTTGCGGGTGTCGATGAGAGTCCCGGCGAGACGATCATCTACGAATCCCGAAAATACAAGACCTACCGGGGAATGGGCAGTCTGAGTGCCATGAACCAGGGCAGCAAGGACCGCTATTTTCAGGATGTCGAAGATGACATCAAAAAACTGGTTCCCGAAGGCATCGAAGGGCGCGTTCCCTATAAGGGACACCTGTCCGAAGTGGTCTTCCAGATGTCAGGAGGACTTCGGGCCGCCATGGGCTACTGCGGAGCTGCCACCATAAGCGAGCTGCAAAAAGCGGAATTCGTGCACATATCTGCGGCCGGCATCCACGAAAGTCACCCACACTCTGTACAGATTACACAGGAAGCACCCAATTATTCCGGTCGGTGAACGTTGTGCCAGTATGTTTATCAAATACGGCACATGTCCCGGCCGTAGCACTCCGGGGTCTTGCATGGATTTGAAATTGCTCACTTATTATCCGGTCCTATCCGGAATTATCCCTTGAAATCGCTGCTCAAAAAACTTCTGGAACGTCGCCGGGAAGAGGTGACCTTACTGCTTTTTGATGATGACAACCCGCATCAGCAGGATAGCTACAAGTTGAAGCCCGGAAAGTTTTTTGCACTGCTGGGCGGGTTCAATGTGGCCGTAGTGCTGCTCATCCTGCTGGTTTTCTATGTGACACCGTTGGGAAGCTACCTGTTCAACAAGGAAAACCGGACCATCAGGGCTTCTGTGATCCAGATCCATGACCGCGTCGTCGCACTGCAGGACTCCCTTGATGCGCGTGACCAGCAGCTTTACGAGATACAGCGTATCATCCGAGACCGTGCCGATACGGTATTCGATATCCGATCCACACCGGAATGGGAAGCGGTCTACGGGGAACCCGACCCGGAACCACAGACCGTTACCTACCGTATCTCACATGCCCGGGGAGTTCAGTCATTGAAAGGTGACCAGATCATCCACTCCGATGTTTTTTCAGGTGAGATACGCTTTCCCGCCGAACCCCCTGTGACCGGCACGCTTACAGGCAGATTCCAGCCCCGGGTCGGCCACTATGGAATCGATATTGCCGCCAGGAAAGGAACGGATGTGCGCGTGATCGCCGATGGTGTTATCGTGAGCTCGGACTGGACGATCAACAACGGCTACACCGTACACGTACTCCATTCAGATGGCTATGTCTCCATCTACAAGCACTTTTCGGAAGTGATCTACCGGACAGGTGACATCATCCGGAAAGGGGATATCATAGGCAAGGTAGGTGAAACTGGCCTGCTGGCCTCCGGTCCCCACGTTCATTTTGAAATGTGGAAAAACGGGGTTTCCCTTGACCCGGAGTACTATCTGAACGTAAATTAACGCCCCGCCATAACACCTTAAATATCAACTACAATACCCTCCAGTATGTTTGGAAAAAACAATAATCAGCAAAAAACAGCCATGAAAAACGATATGCCCGGACAACCCAACATCAATATCATCAGCTCCGGTTCGGTTCTTACCGGCACCCTGAACAGCAAAAGCGATCTGCGCATTTCGGGTACCATCGACGGTGAGGTCAAGGCCGAAAGCAAATGCATCGTCTCTGAATCTGGCCTGGTCAAAGGTGATCTCGTGACCAAGGAAGCCGATATCGCCGGAACGGTTCAGGGAGAACTCAAAGTCTCCAACCGGTTGATCCTGCGTGCTTCGGCCAGGATCACAGGCGACATCCAGACCAAAGTTTTAATGGTGGAAGAAGGAGCCCAAATTGACGGTTCCTGCAAGATGGGAGAAATAGCTGCCACCGGCAACGCCAAACAGAATACCACCAGCTCATGGAAAAAAGAGCCGGAAAAAAAAGTCAGCGCCTGATTTCCAGAGTGATCTGAAACCACAACCGTTCGCGGCACTCCATTTGGTTGTTGCGGACGGCTTACGGCCATGCCAATACGAGACCTTGCCAATTACGGTCAGTATATCACACTCGGCGCGCAAATAGCCGCTTCGATGATCGTGCCGGTTATTATTGGCATCTATGTGGATAATCGCTGGAATCTCTCTCCATGGGGTGTTATCATTGGAGCACTTCTGGGTTTTGGAGGCTTGATCTCCATTGTGTTGAAACTAGCCTCAAAAACGGGTAAAATTGAATATCGGGACAAAAGCAACAAGGAATCAGGAAAAAACAGTGAATCTGACCAACAGGGGATTGGCAAGATTTAGCGGGTCTGTCATTCTTATGGACATCGCAGGTCTGGTGCTGTTCGGTCTGCCCCTATACCTGTTCGGAGGCGAGGAAGTGTTCCTCCCTGTTCCGCTCGCATTTGCGATCACTACTGTCCTTGCCATTGCCAGCTACTTCCCCTTTCTCCGGATGGCCGGCGGGTCCATGAACCGCTACATGACCGCGATGCTCCTTGGCATGTTCATCCGGATGCTCTTCATCGGTATCTCCGTTGTTGTCGTGTTCGTTTTTACGGAATTGCATCAAATTAGCTTTACAGTTGCTTTATTATTTTCCTATATTTGCAAATCTGCTTACGAGACCTATATTCTAACACGTTAACATAGAGGGCAAACAGCGGTATCGTGATGAAACAATTTCTACGCTTTCTCCTTCTGACGCTTGTATTTACGGCAAGCGTAGCCGTTGTTTCCAATGCAGGTCCGAGTAGCGAAAACAGGATCGATCTCATCGGCAAGGTGGTCGACCATTATTATCTGGACTTCAAGCCACTGGCTACGGTTGAACTGCCCCGGCTTATCTACGACAACGGACAGTTCCACTTCTACCGAAGCACCACATCCCTGCTCAACAAAAGCGACCTCTTCACCGACGCCGCCTATCTGGTGGACGAACCTGAGCGCAAGGATGGACTCATCAAACCGGCTTCCTACCGGGTCGTCAGGCTGGATGGCACTTCGCCCCAGTTTGATTTCTCCATCACATCCCACCTGGTCTACTTCTGGTTTGCGGCCCTGTTGACCATGCTTATCTTCATCCCGCTCTCCTCCAGATACCGGAAGGGTGTCGGTCGCAGCACCGAACCCAGGGGGGCATTTCAGAACATATTCGAGACCCTCGTCGTCTTTATCAGGGATGAGATCGCACTTCAGACCATCGGTTCCAGGAAGTACATGATGTTCACCCCGTACCTGTTGACCGTCTTCTTCTTCATTTTGTTCATGAACTTTTTCGGCCTGATGCCTTGGGGCGTCTCCTCAACGGCTGACATCACCGTAACGGCCGTTCTTGCCATCATGACCTTTTCGATCACCCAGCTGTTTGCCACAAAAGAACACTGGAAGCACGTTTTCTGGTTTCCCGGTGTCCCCGTGCCCATCAAAATCATCCTCTTGCCGGTGGAGTTCATCGGACTGTTCACCAAACCGTTTGCACTCTGTATCCGGCTCTTTGCGAACATGGCTTCCGGCAAGATCCTGATCATGGCCATCCTGGGGATCATCTTCATCTTTTCCGATCTTTTCGGGCCCGGCGTTGCCTATGGAACCTCCTGGGTCTGGGTATTACTGACACTCTTTATCTACCTGATCAAAGCACTCGTGAGCTTTATTCAGGCCTATGTATTCACCATCTTGTCTGCTCTCTTCATCGGTCTGGCCGTGGAGGACCACAGCGAGGACGACCACAGTGAGGAGCACGCACGCTACTCTCTCCCTACTCAATACGAACAATAATATATATAAACTGAGGTAACATAATGGAATTAGCATACTTAGCCGCTGGATTCGGAGCTGGAATCACAACGATCGGTGCCGCTGTCGGCATTGGTATGATCGGTAAAAGTGCCATGGAAGGTTCAGCACGCCAGCCGGAAGCCTCCGGTGACATCCGTACATCCATGCTCATCTCCGCCGCGTTTATCGAAGGTGTGGCACTTTTCGGACAGGTTGTCTGTATTGTACTTGCTCTCAAGTAAGCATATTCCCCGCTTTTCAACGATCCTAACCGCCTGGTACCATTGCCATGAATCCTGTTTTTGCTCAAGGCCTGCTTGATGTGGACTTTGGCCTTTTTTTCTGGGTCCTCATCACTTTCCTTCTCTTTCTTTTCCTTCTAACCAAATTCGCTTGGAAACCCATTCTGAACGCACTTGGCGAACGGGAAAAAGCCATCAAGGAGTCACTTGAGGCGGCGCAACAAGCCAAAGAGGAGGCCATGCGCATCTCACAGGAAAATGAAAAGGCCCTGAAACAGGTCGAATCCATTTCCCTGAAGTTGCGAAAAGAAGCCATTGAGGAAGCCGAAGCACTGCGTGCCGATCGCACGGAGAAAGCCAAGGCAGAGGCCGAAAAGCTTCTGGAGCAGGCCCGGTCCACCATCGACCAGGAGAAGAAAAAAGCCCTGCTGGAACTCAGGGAAGAGGTGGCAAAGTTGGCCATCGAAGCAGCTTCTCTCATCCTGGAGGAGGAAATCGATGAAAAGAAGAACAGGAAAATCGTGGACCGCTATATCAAAGAACTCTCCTAAAGCCCGCTGATTCATGGTAGTAAAGAAAGTTGCCATTCGCTATGCCACGGCCCTGTTTCAGGAGGCGAAAAGCCGGAATGATGTGGATGCCGTAGCCCGCGATATGCAACGGATCAGTGACAGTATATCCGGCTCACCGGAGCTGCTTCACTTCCTGAGAAGTCAGATCATATCGCGCGAGGCAAAGGCAAATGTCCTTAATGAACTGTTCGACGTTGACCTTTCGGAAATCAGCAGGAGTCTGATCCTGCTGATCCTTGAGAAGCGCAGGGAAGATCAGCTTCCGGGTATTTCATATGTATACGGACAGCTATATAAAAAGGAGCTGGGCCTGCAGGACATCGAAGTTCTCGTGACAAGAAAACCCGGTCCGGACCAGACCGACCTCCTGAAAAAGGTGCTCGAGAAGAAAACCGGTGGAAAAGTCCTCCTTTCATTCCGGGAAGACCCTTCGCTGAAAGGCGGCATGGCCATCCGGATCGATGACACCGTCATCGATGGTACCGTAAAACACAAACTACAACAACTTGAAGCCACATTCCAGAAAGCAGGAATGTGAGTTTTCACAAGTACTGATTGAGCAGCAATATGAGTCACGTAAAACCAGAAGAAGTATCTGCCATACTCCGGAAACAACTGGCTGGCTTTGGCACAAAAACGGATATCTATGATGTCGGCACCGTACTCGAAGTGGGAGACGGGATCGCAAGGGTATACGGCTTGTCAAAGGTACAATCAGGCGAGCTGGTGGAACTTCCCGATTCCAAGGATGAAGAGGGTAACCCGGTCCGGGGAATGGTTCAGAACCTGGAAGAGGACAATGCCGGTATCGTTCTTTTCGGTGGGGCCAGATACGTAAAGGAAGGGGACAAGGTGCAGCGAACGAAAGAGATCGCATCGCTGCCTGTCGGTGAAGGACTTCTTGGCCGTGTCGTCGACCCTCTTGGAAGACCGATAGACGGAAAGGGGCCCATATCAGGTGAAACCCTGAACCTGCCGCTCGAACGCAAGGCGCCCGGGGTAATCTACCGTGAGCCGGTGTCCGAACCGGTCCAGACAGGGATCAAGTTCATCGACACACTGATCCCGATCGGTCGCGGCCAGCGGGAGCTGATCATCGGTGACCGCCAGACAGGTAAAACGGCCATTGCCATTGATACGATCATCAACCAGAAACGCACCCACGAGTCCGATAAACCCGTCTACTGTGTCTATGTAGCCATCGGACAGAAAGGGTCGACCGTCGCCCAGGTTAACCAGGCTCTGCAGGAAAACGGAGCCTCAGACTACACGGTCATCGTATCGGCTCCGGCATCGGTAGCCGCACCACTGCAGTATATCGCTCCCTTCGCCGGTGCCACCATCGGTGAATTATTCAGGGATACCGGCCGCCACGTCCTTGTCATTTATGATGACCTGTCAAAGCAGGCAACGGCCTACCGTGAACTATCCCTGCTGCTCCGTCGTCCACCGGGACGCGAGGCCTATCCCGGTGATGTATTCTACCTGCACAGCCGCCTTCTGGAACGCGCTGCCAAAATCAACTCCAACGACAAGGTCGCACAAATGATGAACGATGTGCCCGAGCCGTTGCGTGACAAGGTCAAGGGCGGAGGCTCCTTCACGGCGCTTCCGATCATCGAGACCCAGGCAGGGGACGTTTCCGCTTACATTCCTACCAACGTGATTTCCATCACGGACGGACAGATCTTCCTTCAGACCAACCTCTTCAATTCGGGGGTGAGGCCCGCGATCGATGTCGGTATCTCGGTATCACGGGTAGGCGGTGCCGCCCAGGTGAAATCCATGAAGAAACTTGCCGGAACACTGAAGCTGGACCTTGCCCAGTACCGCGAACTCGAAGCGTTTGCGAAATTCGGCTCCGAACTGGACGTTGCCACGCAACGGCAGCTCAACCGGGGGGCCCGGACCGTGGAAGTCCTCAAACAGGGACAGTACAAACCACTACCCATTGAGAACCAGATCGCATTGCTTCTTGCCAACAACAAAGGTGTGCTCGATAAGCTGCCCATCACGTCCATAAGGGAATTCGAAGAGCAGTATCTGGATTCTGTGAACCTCAAGTTCACCGACCAGATGTCGGAACTCGGCAAGTCCGGTGTTCTCAGCGACGAACTCGCCGTAAAGCTTGAGGAAGAGGCAATCGCTATCCAAAAACAGTTATTAAGCGGACTGGAAGTATCCTGATATGGCAAATCTGCGTGACATACGGGACCGGATTGCATCGGTTAAAAGCACCCAGCAGATAACCCGGGCCATGAAAATGGTGGCCGCTGCCCGGTTGCGAAAAGCCCAGGAACGCATGACGGATGCACGTCCCTATACCTACAAACTCAGGGAATTCGTTGTCCGCCTGGTAGATAAAACTGAAATCGTACACCCGCTTACCAAGAAGCGTGAAAAACCGAAACACATCCTTTTGATGGTGATGGGTTCCGATCGAGGACTCTGCGGCGGGTTCAACAACAACCTGTTCCGGATTGTGGAGCATCGGATCCAGGATGATTTTTCGGAACACCGGAGAGAGGGGACCCTCTCCATGATCTGTTTTGGTAAAAAGGCATACGACTATTTCAGGACCAGAAAGTATCCCGTCATAGATCATAAAATCGGCTTCTTTGAGCACCTCGAATACCAGCATGTGGTTGCTGTGATGAACGAAATCACCGACGATTTCAAGAGTGGTACCTATGATGAAGTCCACCTGGCATATAATGAGTTCAAATCCGTGATTGCGCAGCACCGAAGGATCCAGAAAATCCTGCCGGTGGAAATAGGAGACGAATTCAAACCGGTTCCGGCAACGAAACCGGATGAAGTCAAGGAGGCGGCTAAGGAAAAAAAAGACCTCTCCGACATCGATTATATCTATGAACCGGACGCCGAGTCCATTCTTGATGTGGTGCTGCCGCTCTTCGTCAACATACAGATATGGCAGGCATCCCTGGAATCCTTTGCCGCAGAACAAGGGGCGAGGATGACGGCAATGGACAGTGCCACCGAAAATGCCGGGGAGATCATCAGCGACCTTGAGCTGAAGTACAACCAGGCGCGCCAGGCAGCCATTACTACAGAAATATCTGAAATAGTTTCCGGTGCTGAAGCGTTATCGGAATAATTATGTATCTTTGGCTTTCCCGGAGAGATGGCAGAGTGGTCGAATGCGGCGGTCTTGAAAACCGTTGAGCCGCAAGGCTCCGGGGGTTCGAATCCCTCTCTCTCCGCTCACAAAGCTCCGCAAAGGAGCTTTTTTTTTTGCACTTTCCAATCCGGATGATCCATGCAGAAGATCACGTCACCCTTTATTTTCGTGTTCCTCCTGGTACTATTCGCACATCCAGCAGCAGGAGCCCACTCCCAGGAACCCGATACCGTCCACATCACGTTCGCGGAGTTTGCCGAGATTGCACAGGAGTATTCGGCAAACCTGGACGCGCGCCGCAGGAATGTGGACCTGGCCGAGAACAGGGTGCGTCAGGCGCAAGCCGCCCGGATACTGCCCAACCTGAGACTTACTACGGCCCATGGACTGGTGCCAGGCGTCAAGTCACAGGACCCTGATATCACCCCTGGCAGATACTATCTGGACCCGAATCTGGAAAACGACTGGGAAGATTGGGGTATTTTTACTCAGGCTGAGGTAAGCGGTGTTCAGCCCATTTACACCTGGGGGGCCATCGACAACCTTTCCCGCGCTGCCAGAAAAGGGGCAGAAGCCGCCCGTTACGAACTGGATGCCCAAAATGAGACTTTTACGCTCCAGTTGTTTGAACTCTATCAATCGGCCTTGCTGATTTCGGACCTGGAGCGGCTCATCAGCGATGCACAGAGGCAGCTCAATGAAGTCGAAAGAGAGCTGGAGCGACTCAGGGATGAAGGGGACCCATCCATCGAAGAGAAAGACGTCTTTGAATTCTATATCCTCAAAACAGAGTTCGAAGCACAGGTTGCGGAAATGGAGCAGACACGTGACTTCATCCGAAGATCCTGGGACATGGTGCTGGCAAGCGGATCCGACCGCGTCTATCTGCCGGCTGAGCGTTTTTTCGACCCGGTGGCAACTTCCATCCAGGATTTTGGATTCTATGAGAACAGCGCACTGTTCAACCGCTCCGAATTGAAAGGGTTACGGGCCGCCAGTGATGCGGCTTCTTACGGGGTGGATGCCGCCAGGGCACAGTACTATCCCGGTCTGTTTCTCGGACTAAGTGCCGGTTTCGGATATACTCCCAACCGTCCGCGACAGAATAATCCATTTATACGGAACAACACCAATTACATGTCTGCGCGGATAGGCGTCGGTTTTCAGCAAAACCTGAACTTTCTGCAGATCCGCAACCAGGTCGAACGCTCCAGGATCCAGAAACGACAGATTGACGATTTCCATGATGCCGCCTCGGATGGAATCTTGCTGGAACTGAGCGACCGGTACCGCGATGCACGGACCATTGAATCCAGAAGGAAAAGCCGGGTCCAGGCCCTGGAGATCAGCAGCGAGTGGGTCCGGACCGAACAAATTGACCTGGATATCGGATTCGGGGATGTCAGAAACCTGCTGGACGCCGTTAAGAAGAAGATGGAACTGGAACTCGAGATCAGCCAGCTTACGTTTGACCTCAATCTTAGAATTGCGCGACTCCATCGGTCTGCAGGACTTCCGATCAGCGAGTTGACGCCAGGCGGCAGCGCCCGATGATCTGCTGCACCCAAATCGAACAAAATCACCGATGAAACGTATAAACCAGTAACAAATACTCATCCGGACAGCAGGCAACACCGGATCAGCAGGAACGAATCCAAATTCAAACATCGCAGTCATGAAATATTTCGTATTGTTCACCATAATGCTCGTGTCATCGGCAACTGTTTTCGCAACTCCCTCAAAAGAACGGGAGGTGAGGACATTACTGGAGCAGCGGGACAACCAGATCAAGGAACTCCTGGGTCCGGAGGGAACTGAGTACACCGACCAGCAACAAGAACAGCTGCGTGAAATCGTGAACGATATGATAGACTATCGGGAAATGGCCCGATATGCCCTTGATGAGACGTTTGATGAGCTGAACAAGGATGATCAGGATGAGTTCGTGGATCTTTTTTCACGGATCATCCGCGACCAGTCTCTTCAACAGCTGGACATTTACCGGGCTGAGGTCATCTACGAGGAGATCAATGTGGATGGCAGCGATGCCAAAGTGGTAACCACCGCCATACACGGCAGTAAACGCATCCCCGTTCATTACAAAATGGTCAACCGTGACGGCCAGTGGGTGATTACCGATATGTCCATCGACAATGCCTGGACGGCCGAATCCTACAAGCGCTCCTTTCAGAACATCATCCGGCGCAGAGGTTTTGATGCGCTGCTCGATAACCTTCGCCGCAGGGCTGACAGGGCCTGAATCAGCTGCCCGCCGCTTACGAGATGGATGCGATGATACCCAGCTTGCCCGACTCATGCAGGTATTTCTGAAAGCTGTCCCGTGCCTCCGAAGTCAGGCGGAAACGCGGGTGCGACAGCCGGTCACGCCCGCGCATCCTGAGCCAAATCAGACGGGCCATATCACCTGATGAGCCACGTAAACCCGCCAGGAAACGTCTTCTGTTTCTTTTGTCGCCGGCCAGACCTCGAACAAGCAGCCAGGCATAATCCATGGACAGTTGACGCGCCAGGGATGGATCCCACTGCGAAAGGAAAGCACGATCGGGTTGCCCGCGCAATGCTGCCGCATATCGTTTTTCCGGGTCATTGATGTGCATCAGACTGCCGGCATACCCTGCCTTGGGGCTGTCGGCATAGGGATGATGAACAAGTTCAGGATGATCGATATGCAGCAGGGTTCCGGACATCCAGTTGACTTCTATCCCATCGCCAAAATGTGCCATCTGATGATGTATGCGTTCCGGATGGTGCCAGTCACCTGGGTCCCAGTGAATGATGTGAGCACCTCTTGCCATCTCGAGACCGATATTCTTCAGTGATATGATATCCCTGTCGATGTCAGCTCCAGTCCGGATGTATTGCAGTTCACCGGTGGGGATATCCTCTAGCAGTGGGGCAAGGTCCATCTTGCCCCCATCGATGACGACCAGCTCCTTGTGCTCCCAGATTTGCTGTTGATAGCAAAGTATCGCCCTGGCCAGCCGTTCGGGAGTCGATGCGACAGGCAACAGACAGCTCACCAGTGTTGATCCCTGTTCCATGATTGCAGACCTGTTTTTCGGCCGTTGCGCAAAGACACTGCAGCGACCTGTTATTGCAAACTTTCAGAATGAATGAAAAAGGAAAAAACCCAACAGTTTTGACCGTGGATCATGCTTCCTTTCAACTAAAATAACACTATTTTGGAAACGTGCTGAAATTCCGTTTCTTTAATTTCCAATAACGGACTTCCATCAACGAATCCATCGCAATTATTTCAAAAAGCTGTCAGAGGCAAAGTAACAACGGAGTGTCCTTAATGGCCGATGTATCTGGTTCCAAAACTGAGTCAACAAAAGAGGATTTAGCTTCCGGCACTGCCGGATTGAAGCAACACGAGGGCTATCTCTACACCAGCTACGGAACGGAAGAATACCTCAGGGATGCCGTTGTCTCGGCAGCCACACTGAAGCGCCACGACCGCAACCGGCCCATTGCCCTGGTCTGCAGCCCGCAGCACAGACAGCAGCTGGAGTCCCTTTCTTTTGAACTGCCGTTCGACATGGTCATCGACCTGCATCAGGACCACCAATCCATAGTCGGCTTCAAGCACAACCTTCACCACTACATGCCATTCGAACGGAACCTCTATCTTGATTCTGACATGATCTGGTGCCGGAACCCGGACAGGGTATGGCAGATGCTCCGGCCATATCCCTATACCATCACCGGTCAGGAATCAGCGGACGTTTTTTTCGGATCCCACAAAAACATCCGGATCATTTCAGATATCGTGTTGCGGCGGCGGCAACGGACCCTCAGGCGTTTTGGTCTGAGCCATCTGGCCAGGGTGCAAACAGGAGTGATGTACGCTGCAGACCGGGAGACGACCCGCAAAGTGAACGAACTGGCAAGAGATCTGCTTGAACGCAAGGCCGAGACCCATTTCGTCAGCAGGAGGAAGGAAAAGGGAAGGAACCTGGAGAGTTGCGAGTGGAGCCTGGGAATGGCCGTATCCATGATGAACCTGTTTGTCTATCCATGGTTCAATGGCCAGGAAAGCATCCAGCTCGACTTCATTCATTCACTGACAAGGGTCAGCGATGATTTTTCTGAAGTCTCCTGCAAGTATTACTGTAACCCATTTGTCCACTCACTCCGTGGAATAAATAACGACACAGCGCGAAACCTGCTATTCGGATTGTTCCGGGCGCTTCCGCGCGGAGATGATCACATCTGGGTCACACCCTATATACTGCACTTTGGCTGGCACCATCAGAAGCCGTGGTTTGACCGGTTCGCCGAGCGGGAATGGGAGGATCTTACCGGAAAAGCAACGGTTGAACCCTGAGGTGCTGCTACCCCTGATTGTGACGCTCAATCAGTGATAGCATGGCGAAGATGATCAGGTTCATCAGTTTGTCGAGCACCTGATTTACAAGCAGCAAACCCGCAATCCCCGCGGCTGATACCCCCGCATGACGGACAAACTCCAGGCTCGTACCAATGAAGACCAGATCCTTGCTGGGCAGAAAGGGTATCCGGCTGAGAATGAGCTGAAGGACGATCATGGTGAACCAGATGTCGAACGCAACCCAGGGCATCACCACGTACCATTGTGCCACCTGGACAACCGTGAGCAGAAGCATGCGTCCACAGTGCAGCGAAAAGATCAGCAAGGCCGGCCTGGTGGACATGCTAAACAGATAGGCCCGGTACTTGCGGAGCAACAGCAGCGCCGCTGCCAGCAGGGCCAGTCCAACCGGAACCATAAAAAACAGCTGGTCCAGTGATACCCACTCGTCGAGACGCAACCTTCCGGTTACGGTAAAGGCAACAAGAAGCAGAAACGCGACAGACGTGGAGGCAAGTGTGGAGAGGATGTTATTGTCGCGGACCACCTCATAGGCCTCGGTCCTGTCGATCCCCATCCGGCTGCTCAGCCAGAAGTATAGCTGGACTTCACCGGAATATCCCAGCACCACCTTGTTATAAATTCTCTTCTTGAGAAATACCGCCTGACTTTGCCAGAACCGGATCGGCCACCGGATGCTGTAGGTGAAATACTCCGTGACGGGAAGGGTGAAATAGAGCAGCAGGAACAGGATGTAATAAAAGGGCTGGACGGGCAGCTCTGAAAGGATGTTCCGCCATCCGATCTGAATGATCTGCCCTATAAGGATGAGCACAATCACCGCCTGGATCAGATATTTCGCAAACCGGAGCAGTTTTTTTCCATTTCGGCTGTTGCCAAACGCCGACATGCGGTCCCAGGCCCGTTTTATCTGGTGCGTCATCCCGAAGCGTTGCGCAACGAACGTACCCGTGAGATCATTTCCCTTATGGCAGGCAGGGCTGAAAGGTGGTGCAGGTTCTTTTTGGCGTAGCTCCTCGATTCCGCAGACTTCCTTGCAAGCAGTTCGGGTTTGTCAAGTAGAGCGGATATTTCTTCCACATAATTTTTTTTGGATACGCGCAGTCCGATCGTCTCCGGAATGACATCCTCATGGATGATGTCTTCGAAGGCTACAGGGGGCACTCCGCATGCCGCTGCTTCCGATATGGTCCTGGGGTAGTGGTCACGATATCCACTGTGAAAGTACAATTTGCCCATGTTCAGATAGGTCGGCACTTCAGAATAAGAGACCGGTCCGAACCAGGTTATTTCCGGATATTTTCTCCGGAATTGTGGAAGCAAGGGCCCGCCTCCAATCACCCCGACTTTCTTCTTTTTTGAAAGCTCAAACAGAGGCTGGTAATTCTTGTAATGCGAGATCAGCCTACCTGCTGCAATCACGTCAAGGGTTTTCCCTGTTTCCCGGTCTGGCGAGAAGTGCCGGGTGTCCACTGATTTCGGCAAACGGATCATTTTCTGTACCGGCACGACGCTCCGCCAGAAACGAAGTGTGCGACGGGTCAGCTGCTGGAATTGATACTCGGTTTCATAGAGAACCGCCACGGCATGTTTCACTATTGGATGATACCACTCCCCGCCGATGACAATCGCGAAGGGGATCCGCCTGGGTATGAGCACTTCCATGGCCAATTGCACCCCGATGCCGCCGTCCATACCCTTGATGACAAAGAGATCGGCTTCTGATTCCCTGGCTGCCTTAATGAGCGCCTGCGAGGTGTGGTTGCGACTTTTTCCTTCGCTTTGGTCCGTTTTGAATATGCGGATCGGAACCCCCGGCAGGTTGTCATACTGCCACTCGGTTTTCATCGACTTATGTCCACCGGCCCACAATTGAGAAGGGTACCCTCTCTGGGAAGTCAATGCAGGCATCCACTTGTCCCGATTCGCAATTTCTGCGAACTCCTGCTCATCGATCAGGTCATGGTAAACGGGATAGCTTTGTACATATATGATGTTCATCAGTTTCTTTGAATTGGGTTTTCAACGTATGAGGCAGCTTCCATGACCGGGTGACATCAGACGGACCACCATCTGACCCGGTTGCGAAAGCGCTATACTTCCTGGAACGAGATCGCTGTGAAAAGGTCCAGCGAACGCGAATCATCGACATACTGCTCAAATGCCAAACGGATATTAGAGGGGAGCCGGAAACGCGGATGCCCCGACAGGTCCCCCTTCCAAAACTTGTGATACATGTAGTTCATCCAGCTGACAGGACTGTTTCGGATTCGGCGGGTGAAATGCTCCTCCTCCCAGGTATTGGAACCGTGGAAACAACGGATGAAAAGTCCGGCATGCTCTTCCGGAAGCTTTGCGTACCGCCGTTTCATCCAATGCCGGAGATAGACCGTATCTTCCGCCCTCCGAAACTCCGGATACCTAATACTGTCGCTGCGCCGGTGCATAATGCTACCGGGAATGCCATTCGGAAGATACCCAATATACGGAAGAGAAAAAAAGTCGTGATTGTCCAGATGCATCAGCGATGCGGAAAGGCAGCAGGCATCATACCCCTGATCCAGATAAGCTGCCTGGAATGCAATCCTTTGTGGATGATACCAGTCATCGTCATCCCACTGAACCAGGTAGTTGCCCTGTGCGTATTCAAGGGCAATGTTGCGGAGAGTGCCAAGCACCAGCTTGGAGGTCCTGGGGATCCGGACATAGGTGATGTCCCGGGGTTCGATACCCCGGAAAAGGGGGGAGTAGTCCTCTTTGCCGTCATCTATGACCACAAGCTCCTTGTTGGGATACGTCTGATTCTTAAAACAATTTACAGCCCTCTCCGCAAGGCGCATGCGGTTGGCAGTGACCATCAGACAACTGACCCTCGGTATACTGTTTGAAATATTTTCCTGTTTCGACATGACAGATAATTCAGTGAGGGCAAAATACGATTCAATGAACCAGGAAAAAATTATAATTTGTAGGTGTGCTGCCATCGATTACTCCGGTGCCGACATATTCGATCACCTCACCCCCCAGAAAACTTCTGACAAGCCGGCGGCGTATGCCCCCGATTTCCTCAAGGAAGGAGACATGCTGAAAATCATCCTGCCTGCTGAGTACGCTGCGATTGCCCGATTTATAGACAACTTCGATATGGCGCGGTACAGACCGGCCACCGATCCGGTCCGAGTCCAGTACGGTGACCTGAACGGGCTTCTCAAGCAGGGTGGGGGAATTTTCCCGTTTGAGTGCCAACCCGACTACATCGGTCCGCGATCTCCTTTTTGGGATGAGATAGTAGCCGATATGAAATCCCTTGTCGGTATGCGTGATATGCCTGAAACCCTTGTTCACCACTTTTGAGGACAGGTTGGTCTGATAGGTGTGATCCATGTAGGCCGTTCCGCTGACGTGCAATGTGTCATCGTTGATGGCAACGATGCCGCTGACCTCGGCCCGTGGAATATGTACGAAGATGCCCATATCCTCGCTTTCCAGCCGGAAAATACCATCGCCCCAGGTATATCCCTGATCGATGTCGTGAAAGTCCAGATCCACCAGGTAGCTGACGCCGTCCTTGGACGTCTGGAAAAAAACATGATGCTCGTAGGGGAGCTTTCCGGACAGATAGATGTCACGCCCGGGATGGAGGCGGATTTTGTCCTGCTCCTCGTCTATTACAAAGTGTTCTATGGCATACTCCCTGGCGACATTGTAGTTTCTCCCCTTGAAATTGGAAACAAACAATTTGCCCCCGCTGACCGGACTTTTCATGGATCCGAAATTGGCCAGGGAAAATGTCATGTGCAAATGAAGGTCATCCTCAAGGAAAAAATGATAACTCCAAAACTCGTTGTAGTAATCCCCCTGTTTTGTGTGTGGCAGCATATCCGTCCATTCGGTCTGGCGCAGCCCGCCATCAGGGAAACCAGTGCCTGCAGGACGGTCAGAGGAATCCTTTTCCGCCATAGCCACAGTTGCGGGGAACAGCAAAAAAAGGAACGGCAGAAATCTGATCGCAAAATACGAGGAAGTCTTATACGTAATACTTTTCAATCGGAATAAATCAAACATGGGATACAAGTTCTTTTGGATAATGACCGGCAGTCGTACGGTGTCTTTCCTAAGGCACAGCTTTGCAATTCGATGCGACTGCAGCCAACATATGGAACGTCTGTCTGCGCCCTGTATTACTACCCGCAGGCGCGCCAGCTAAAAAAGCTTTACCAGTGTCCATATTAACGGTGATAAACATTGGCCGCCAGCCTAAGTTTCAACTTTTTTTTGTAACTTCAATAGCGATTATAACGGAATAACACTTTTTTGCATGAGGACATTACTCGCCCTGCTAAGGCCTCTCATTCTTATCAACTACCGCTACCCCTTTGCTGTGCTTTTCATAGCATTGTCACTGGCAGTTGCTGCGGGGTTCTATGCCACGCGACTTGCGATCGACACCGACCTGGCAAGCCTGCTGCCGGATCACTATGAAAGCGTGCAGGCCCTGGAGCGGCTCCGTGATTCCGTAGGAGGGGAGACCCCGCTGGAAGTGACCATCAATTCCCCGGATTTTGACGCAAACAAGGCGTTTGCAGAGGCACTCATTCCACGGGCGATGGAATTGTACAACAACCGGCTCGATGACTTTTATGTGAATCGTTACGAGTACCGCCGGGATGTGGAAGTGCTCAGGGACTATGCCCTTTATCTTTCAACGGAAGACGAGATTGACCAGGTGATCGACTTCCTGGAAGACCGCCTGGAGCGCGCGCGGCTTGAGGCCAACCCGTTCTTCATCGATTTTGAGGATGATTTCGACGACGAAGAGGATGATGAAGAGGAGCGGCTGAGGGAGTTTGAGGAGATGTACAATGAACTCATTCCTTCCGAATATCCCGTCAACCAGGACAGCTCCAGCCTCGTCCTCAGTTTTTTTCCCACGGGATCGCAGAGTGACCTCACATACATCCGAAGCCTGTTCCATGCTTTTGAAGATCTGATTGCGGAGATGGAACCTGCTACCTTCCATCCGGAAATGGTTGCGGTTGCCGGCGGACGGCTTGAAAGGCATCTTATGGAGCTGGATTCCATCATCCGGGATGTGATCACCAGCTTCGGCTCAGGTATCACCGGCGTGATACTCCTTGTGGGCATCTACTTCCTGGTCAAACTGATCATCAACTACCGCCGCGGACACCGCCGGCATCGCAGGCACACCCTGTTCGACCACCTGATCCGGTTCCCGGTTCCCATTCTGGTCATCGGCATTCCGCTGCTCATCAGCCTGAGCATCACCTTTGCCATCACCTATTTTGTCTTCGGAACGCTCAACACCATGACTTCGGTGCTGTTCGTGATCCTCTTCGGACTCGGAATTGATTACGGGATCCACTTCTATGCGCGATACCTGGAGAAACGCTCGGCAGGTGATAACGTGCGGAACGCGCTGCTGCATACCTACGACAGCACCGGTGCGGCCATCATGACCAGTGCCACTACGACAGCCGTAGCTCTTTTTGTTCTGGTGATCGCAGATTTCAGGGGCTTTTCGGAATTCGGGTTCATTTCGGGTACCGGCATCGTACTGGCCTACCTGTCCATGCTCTTCATCCTGCCAGCCATCATCGTCATCTTCGAACGGTACCGGCTCATCCTCATCAACAAGAACCTGTTTCACACCCATGTGAAATCAGGGGAAGCCAAACCCTTTCCGCTTGCCAGGACCATTTTCATCGCAGGAACGTTTATCGTTGCCGTAGTGCTTTTCAACACCGATAAACTCTATTTTGAGTACAATTTCGGTAAATTGGAACCAGAGTTTCCAAAATATGAGGAATACCGTGAACTGAGGGGGAATATTGACCAGGCGACCGGGCGCCGGAATCCCGCCTACATCCTTGCGGAAACCGACGAAGAAGTGCGGCTGATACTGCAGACCATCCGCGACAAAAAGGAAAACAACCCGGAAACGACCATCCTGGCCGTTGAGGCCCTCCAAGAGCGCTTTCCCGTCAACCAGGCGGAAGAAGATGTCAAACTGGCAAAAATCGCCGAAATCCGTGAATTGATCAGTGATCCCTTCATGGAAGATATCGAGGGGGAATACATAGACATCCTCAGAAGGGCTTCGGCGGTAACCGAACCGCTCCATGTGGATGATGTGCCGGAGTTCCTGAAAAACAGATTTCTCACACGCGATGGCGAGGTCGGACGCTTTGTCATGGTCTATCCGGCCATAGGTCTTTCTGACGGGCGGAATTCGATTGCCTTCAAAAACGAGATAGGCGTGATCCAGACCAGCGACGGAAGCACCTATTATGCTGCAAGCACTTCCATTGTGGCTGCCGAAATGCTCGAACTTATGAGAGATGAGAGCCCTTATATGGTAGCAGCAACACTTGTTATGATATTTATTCTTGTCTACATCGGATTCCGTTCGTTCCGATGGACGGTCATAGCGATGCTTCCACTGCTGATTGGACTGAGCTGGACCTTCGGGGCCATGATGCTGATGGGGCTTTCTTTCAACATGTACAATCTCGTAGTGCTGCCGGCAATCCTTGGTATCGGCAACGACAACGGAGTACACCTGGCCAGCCGCTACCGCGAGGAGGGAAAGAAAAGCATGTCGGCGGTTTTGAAAAGCACTGGCCAGCACATCACCATCGGGTCGTTTACAACCATGCTGGGTTTTGCCGGGCTTTTGCTGACCAATCATCCCGGATTGACTTCCATTGGTATCCTGGCCGTGGTCGGCATTGGCCTGACCCTTTTCTCGGCCCTGACCTATCTGCCATCCCTGGTTCAGTTGCTGGAAAACAAGGGCTGGATCCGGTTCTGATCCCGGCCGTTTGTTTGATTGACTGACATCCGCCACACCGCTATGATCACCGATACCTCCGCCATCGTACTGAAAACCATCCCTTTCAGTGAGAGCAGTCTGATCGTGACGCTGCTGAGTGAAATGCATGGAAAAATGGCCGTCATGGCCCGGGGAGCCCGAAGGAACAAGAATAAATTTGGCGGACTCCTGCAGCCGGGAGCCATCCTGGATGTGTCCTATTATTTCAAATCGACGCGGGATGTTCAGAACCTGAGCGATGTGACGCAAAAAATGGCGACGTGGCGCATCCACCAAAACATGGAGAAAATGGCAATCGGCATGGTTACACTGGAACTCTGCGAACAGATGAGCCATGAGTATGAACCCATGCCGGACATGTCCGCTTTTCTGACAGGTTTCCTGGCATGGCTTCACGAGACCGAATCCAATCCCCGATTCCTTTTTCCCTATATCCAGTTCCGGCTTGCCCACATAGCAGGTATCGGCATCACGCTGTACCTTCCAGAAAATGCAACCGGGCCGGAAGAAACTTCGGCCCGGAGCCATACCGGGCATATGGTAAATGAACCTCAAAACGAGTTCACGTGTTACCTGAACGTGGAAAGCGGAAGCATTACCGAAAAAGCCGACAGTGGCCTTTGTTTTGGATTGACAAAATCTCAGAGCAAATATCTGCGTTATATTGCTGACGGCAAGAACTCCTTGCTGCTGAAAGCCGATTTTCCGGTTTCGGACATAAAACATCTGATCCATCATCTGGATGCCTATCTTCAGTTCCATCTTGAGGGCATCAGAGGAAGAAGGTCAGACGCCATTTTTGAACAAATCCTATGATGGGCATGCCACTCCACCAAAAACTGCTTACGGGCATCCTGATCCTGCTCACCGGCATGCTGCTGGGGGCGCTCCTCATGATCATGCGCGGGAACTGGCTCCCTCCCGAAAGGGTCCAGGTCCGATACACAGAAGTGCTGCGCGGCTCGTCTGATTCGGAACAGTTGCCGGTTTTTTCCGGACCTGCTTCGCTGTTCGGCGATATCGCGGAAAAAGTGATCCCGGCTGTTGTCTACATCGAAACGGAAATCGCCATGCAGCAAGCCGTGCCGGACGATGAAAACCATCGCTTTGAAAACCAGCTCTGGGACCGTTTCCTGCCGAGGAGAAGGGCCCAAAGCATCGGCTCTGGCGTACTCATATCACAGGATGGATACATACTGACCAATCACCATGTGATCGAGGGTGCGGACAACCGGATACAGGTGACGACACACAACCGGAAACAGTACAAGGCAAAGGTTGTGGGCAGCGATCCGTCAACCGACCTCGCTGTGATCAAGATCGACACCCCCGGCGCTCATCCTGTCGTCATCGGCAATTCCGACCAGGTCCGGATCGGTGACTGGGTCATGGCCGTGGGTAACCCGTTCCGGCTGCGGTCGACCGTCACAGCAGGTATTGTCAGCGCCATCGGCAGGGATGTGGATATCATCACCGACCGCATGCGCATAGAAAGCTTCATCCAGACCGATGCCGCCATCAACCGGGGCAACAGCGGTGGGGCACTGGTGAACACCAAGGGTGAGCTGATCGGCATCAATACCGCCATTGCCTCCGAAAGCGGAACCTACCAGGGTTACGGATTCGCCGTTCCGGTCAACATGGCAATGAAAATAGGGCAGGATATCATCGAATTCGGCTCCGTACAGCGTGCCTTCCTGGGCGTGGAGATCGCCTCTGTGGATTATGACCAGGCGAGGAGACATGGACTCACCCACGTAAGCGGGGTGGAGGTGCGGAATCTGGTACCGAGTGGCAGCGCTGACATGGGCGGGCTCAAAAGGGGCGATGTTATACTGACCGTGAACGGCTACCCCGTGGATGCCGCAAACCGCCTTCAGGAACGGATCGCGATGATGCGTCCGGGCGAAGAGGTCACACTCAGCGTCTGGCGGGACAACGCGGAATCCGAACTCCGGTTTCCGCTCATGGGACTTGATGATGAAGCCATCCGGGAATGGGCAAGCGCCGCACCACCATCAAGGCAACCCCTTGAGTTCGAAAGTGAACCCGAATCCGGAGTCCCGCAGCAAACATTTGACGGAGGGTTTACTCTTGCGGAACTGGCTGTGCTCGAGGATCTTTCGCGAAATGAACTGGTGGTTGTCCGGGTTGATCCGGGAAGCGTCTCCCATGAAGCCGGCTTGAGGGAAGAGGATGTCATCACACACATCAATGGGTCAGCGATCCCATCCCTCAAAGAGTTTACCGATGCCTGGGGCACAGCATTGGGGAAAGGAGAGCCCTCACTCAGTATCCGTCGCAGCAATCAGTCCCTTACACTGGTCATGCCGGCTGAATAGCATGTAATACTCCCGGTGGCTGTGGCCAATCCAGAAGCAGTAAGCAAGCATATGGTAAATATATCATACATAAATCATGTACTGATGCCAATAAAAATAACAACTGTCTTTCTATTCGTTCTGAGCACTCTCCTGCTCCATTCATGCGGACATTTGCGGGAAATACCTGCCGATGAAGAGGACGTTGCTGTTGAGGAACTACCTGTCCCGGAAGAATCTGAAGAAGAAATTACCGGACTCCCTGCATGGTATGATCCGATGGAGCCGGTGCAGATTACAGAAGACTCTCTCGTGATAACTGCTGCCGCCGTTGCCGCCGACTCTGCCGATGCTCGCAGCATAGCCGGGTTGGCAATTTTGGAATTGAAAAACAGGGCGGTCACCGAAATAATTTTGCTGTATCTGGAAGAGGACGGGCAGGAGGTGATGTCAGAGGTTGCCCGGACCGATGAGGCAAACCGGCAGAGAGACAGATTGATACGTGCCCTCATCATGGGTGAAGAAGATGTACCCGGGCTGCAGGTCCACACCGAATCGGTACACTGGCACCGGGATAACGAGCAGGTCCGCTGCTATGTAAGGCAGGTTTATAACAGAGTGGCAGTCTCACAAGGCATACGCGAAGCTATGGGACAATGACATGGCATTGCCCCAGCGCCCGCGGTGACACTTGCGGGCACATCCCAATATCCAGCAGTGGTCACCAGGACGTTACCCGCACGCATGGAACCAGGGAATCCGTGATACGATGCACATCGTTGGGAGCATCAACGGGCCTACATGTATGAAATGATCTTGTCCCCGAACTCCGACGTCTTCAGCAGGGTGGCTCCCTCCATCTGCCGCTCAAAATCGTACGTGACCTCCTTGCTGCTGATGGCCGTTTCCATCCCTTTTTCAATAAGGCGGGCTGCTTCTGACCATCCCAGGTGATCCAGCATCATAACCGCTGACAGAATCAGGGAACCCGGGTTCACCATGTCTTTCCCAGCATATTTGGGTGCCGTACCGTGAGTGGCCTCAAAGAGTGCAAAACCGCTCTGGTAGTTGATGTTGGCTCCCGGTGCGATTCCGATACCACCCACACAGGCGGCAAGGGCATCCGATATATAGTCACCATTGAGATTCAACGTTGCGATAACGTCGTACTCTGCCGGTCGCGTGAGTATCTGCTGAAGGAAGGCATCGGCAATCACATCCTTGATCACCATTCCATCAGGAAGCTCACACCAGGGCCCGCCGTCGATTTCCCTGGCCCCAAACTCTTCCTTTGCCAGCTCGTAGCCCCAGTTTTTAAAGCTGCCTTCGGTGAACTTCATGATATTGCCCTTGTGGACCAGGGTAACGCTCTTCCGTCCGTGTTCGATTGCATACTCGATTGCCGAACGGATAAGTCGCTTGCTGCCCTCCTCGGAGACCGGTTTGATCCCGATGGATGACGTTTCCGGGAAACGGATGTTGGTTGCCTTCATCTCCTCGATGAGGAATTTCTTGACCTTGTCGGCTTCCGGTGTCCCGGCCTGATACTCGATACCTGCGTAAATATCCTCCGTGTTCTCCCGGAAAATGACCATGTCAGTAAGCTCAGGCTGCTTTACAGGGCTGGGGGTGCCATTGTAGTAGCGGACGGGACGTACACAAGCGTACAGGTCCAGCAACTGGCGAAGTGCGACGTTCAGGCTGCGGATACCTCCGCCGACCGGGGTAGTGAGCGGACCCTTGATCGCAACACGAAACTCCTTGATCGCATTAAGGGTGTCTTCTGGAAGCCATGTATTGTCTCCGTAAAAGGAGACGGACTTTTCACCGGCATAGATCTCCATCCAGGAAATCTTCTTTTTTCCCTGGTATGCCTTCCCGACAGCATGGTCCACCACCTTTTTCATCACCGGCGAGATGTCCACCCCGATGCCGTCACCTTCAATATAGGGTATGATGGGTTGATCGGGCACGGAAAGCCCCCCATTTTTATCTAACGTTACTTGTTTTCCGTCATTTGGCGCTACAATTTTCTCGAAATTCATAATGCATTCTGATTGTGAAGGATCCTGTTTCTGTTTTCATTTAACAGCCAAGATAAGAAACTCATGCCAAAGTGCTGGCAACGATGTCGATTTCATAGAAAACAAAATAGGCAGGCTATATGATTCCCGTTCCCGTTGATAATTAGTATATTGCAGTGTCCGGATGGGTCTGCAATCGGATTCGTGTCCCGGACCGAAATTGCGGGGAATAACCCTTGTGGGTTGGCCGTTTTCTCATTGGTACCTGCTGGATAAAGTCCGTGTGATCAACACATAACTATTATCCGGTCACCGAGAGGAAGGAAAAACCTTGCGTGTTGCCATTGTCTAATATTGTAAAGAACGTTCCAGTCAGATCATGCTATCACCACTGATGGGCAGAAGGCCCCAGCACAAACGCTTCAACTACGAGCCACGGTACTACAAACCGAACCCCCTGCGCCCCGAGCGTATCAAGTTCCGCAGGCTGACACGGCGTGGGACCGGTGGATCCATCCTGCTCTATGCACTGCTGCTGTTCCTCATATTGTGGATCATCACCTGAGCCGGGTA
Organism: Balneolales bacterium; assembly: GCA_007128855.1. Lineage (GTDB taxonomy): Bacteria > Bacteroidota > Rhodothermia > Balneolales > Natronogracilivirgulaceae > SKNL01. The sequence goes on along the minus strand of SKWQ01000002.1, from coordinate 25,583 downwards.
TCATGTCATTTAACCGTTAGAAGCTGGAACACATTTTGGCAACATCAGGCGATCACCCCTCTTTAATCAAACTACTGCCACCGGAGGTCTCGAACAAAATTGCAGCGGGAGAGGTCGTCCAGCGACCGGCATCCGTCGTCAAGGAGCTGTTGGACAATGCCATCGATGCCGGTGCCGATCACATCTCCGTAGTGCTGCAAAACGCGGGCCGGACCCTCATCCAGGTACGGGACAATGGCTGTGGAATGTCGGAACAGGACCTTGCACTCTGTTTCCTTCGCCATGCCACTTCCAAGCTGAGTTCTGTTGACGACCTGCAGAACATTCGCACCCTTGGGTTCCGAGGAGAAGCCATGGCATCCATCGCATCCGTTGCCCAGGTCTCCGTTACGACCAAGCGGGTCGAGGACGAGGCCGGAGTGGAGTACGAAATAAGGGGAGGGGAGGAGATCGGACTCAGGCCGGCCGCCTCGGATAACGGTACCAGTGTGAGCGTCCGTAACCTGTTTTATAATGTGCCGGCCCGCCGGGCCTTCCTGAAAACCGATGCCACGGAATTCCGCCACATCCTGCTTGCATTTCACCAGGCGGCCCTGGCATGGCCGGAAATCGGATTTGACCTTGATGCTGACGGGGAAATCGTATACCGGCTTGCACCCGCCGAGATGGAATCGCGTGTGGCTGAACTGTTTGGAAAATCCTACAGGGCCAGTCTCATCCCCCTCGCGGAATCAACCAGCATGGTCAATATCCGGGGTTTGCTCTCGGACCCCCAGCTTGCAAAAAAAACAAGAGGGGAGCAGTTCCTGTTTATCAACAGGCGCCCTTTCTTCCACCGTCACCTGAACTACGTTATCCAGGAAATCTATCGGGACTGGCTCCAGCAAAACGAATATCCCTTCTTTGCTTTGTTTTATGAAGTTGATCCTGAAAGCGTGGATGTGAATGTCCACCCGACTAAACAGGAAATCAAGTTTGAGGATGAACGCATGATTTCCACATTCACAAGGTCGGTCGTAAAAAAAGCTCTGAATCACCATATGCGCGTGCCGGTCTGGGACCCCTCCCGCAGTGATGCCCCTCCGGCGGATATGGCCCGACATGAGCGTTTGCGTCGGTTTTTCGAGGACAGTGAATCGCCTGGATCAAAAAAACGTGCATTATCTTATGGAGAATACCAAAATACACGCGGCGACATACCTGCCGATATGTCACCCCGGCTTTATGCGGATTTCGGTAACACCACCGGCACACGCGGAACAGAGGAGGCAGGTGAGGGTTCCGTGACACCCCGCAATAGTGGACAACGTGTAAGTACGGATTACGGAGAGCGAGCTTTGTTTTCGGAAAAGGACTCTCTGGATACAAAGAGACGGGGATTGGGGCTGCACGAAAACAGGTTCAGCCAGATTCATAACCAGTACATTATATCCCAAACCAGGAACGGCATGCTGATTATGGATCAACATGCCGCACACAAACGAATTATCTACGAAAAGGTGCTTACTGAGGCCGAAAGCGGTTTGCCCAGTACTCAGCAGTTGCTGTTTCCGAAAACCATCAATTTTTCCGCCAGTGATTTCAGTTTGTTGAAGGAACTCCATCCGGTCATCACCAGGATGGGGTTCAACGTCCAACTGCTCAGCGGAAACTCGGCCATGATCCTGGGGGTGCCGTCTGACATCCGTCTGGACAACGAACAGCACGTATTGGAATCCATCATGGAGCAGTACAAGATGATGTCCCGCTCTCTGTCACTGGATGAAAAAGAGCGGATTGCCCTTGCCATTGCAAACAAGGCCGCCATACCCAGGGGGAAAAGGCTTACTGAAGAGGAGATGGAAGCGCTGGTAGATCAGCTGTTCGCCTGTGACGAACCCTTCCGGGACCCCATCGGCAAGCGGACTGTCCGCTCGCTGACGGTGGATGATATCCGCGCCATGTTCTCGTGATCATGTTCACCCGGGTGTTGCCTGAGGCCGGATGGTGACCAAATTACCGACGGCATCCCGTGAATTCACTCGCGCATTCAGTCTCGTCGCTGAATGAGCGGCAATACGTTGTACCCGCGCGAGAGCAGATATATGGCATTGTCCTCAAGCAGTTTGCGGATCTGGGAGCTGGATATGACATGCGTGATTCCGTAGTGGATCAGGGCTTTCTGTTCGGTAAAAACCTCCCCTTCAAAGGGCAGGTGCGGCTGATGTTCCATGGCTGCATCCTCATCCGGCACCAGGAACCATTCACGTGATGCCGAGGTGGATCGTGCCATGCCCACCCATTCAAAGGCCGGAAGCCCGCCGTTGATCGCAACGACTGCACCACCGCTGAATCCGGGATTGAAGAGCCCGTCCGTCACGAACGAATGATGCCGGTCGCGACGGGGCTGGCTGACGATGGCAGTAGTGATCATGGGATAGCCACGCGGATACCCGAAATTGTATGTGAATGTACCCACACGCATTCGCTCCGGACGTCCGAACGGGTACGGGAAAACCGGAAACTGCTCCCTGACAGGTACATCCAGCACGGAAGGATCCACCCTTGCACCAATGATGGCCAGATCGGCAAGCTCATCCTCCGCAAGCACCTCGAAGGTACCGACATAGGGCGCATCAAAGAGCCAGTTGACCTGACTTTTCTTGATCGTTACGCTGCTCAGGTAGGGTTGTCTGGTTTCAAAATATTCATACAGCGTATCCGGTGAGGCGATGACGTGCCGGGTTGTGATCATGCCGATAAGGTCGTCTCTGTTGTGGATGACAATAGCTGTCCCGGACGAGGTGGTGTGGCTTTGAACAACAGTGCTGGCAAGTGATTCGAGGGAGGCAGCCGACGCAACCTGCGCCGGCACAACCCGGGTTCCGGGCTCAAAGAGATACGTTTCGTAGTGAGAAGTGCTGGTGATTCTCTTGACCGATCTCTGGATTTTTTCAAGGTGCGGGGCAGCATTGCCTGCCGGATAACCGGTCAGGTATTCCCCCGTGCCAGGCTCCTGGCCTAAGTATACGACCGGACGGGTGCAGGAGAATGCAAAAACAATGGCTGCCGCCAGCAAAAATACTCCATGTCGAAATGAAATGTCCATGATATGTGTAATAAGGTATTACAATTTGCACATTCAGCTGTCGATGTGACCGATCAGTTCAATGACCAGCGGACGCCGGTCCCGGTCCATGTTTATCCCGGCAGCGGAAAGTAGTGATACCGTATGATAAAGCGCCTGCCTCTTTTCGGCCCGGTCCCGGATCCTCTGAATCGTCAACAGGGCATCGGTTGCTGCCCGCTCCGCGGTAGCTGTGTTCACCTTTATTTTCAATTCTGTTGAGAGTTGTGCAAGTGCACGGGACCGCCAGTAATAATTCCTGATCTCGTAGGCAAGTTCGGATGGTTGGGAAATCATCCCCTGTTCCAGGTAGACAGATACAAGCACATGCATATAACGGGCCCTGTCATCGGTAATTCCGGCCAGAGTTCGTGCAAAATCGTGGAAACCTCGCTGAATGGCAAAGGTGAACATATCGGGCATCCCTGCCCTGAAGGATGGGTGGTCCATGTGGTACCAAGCGGCAATATCCAAAGCCCGATCAGGCCTTCCAAGTGAAATCCATCTCTTTATGATATCGGTTAGAAGCTTATTGATGTTTTCAGGATCGGAAATCCCGGATGCATGACGCTCTGCCTCCTCCATGGCTTCCGCAGCCATGGATCGCCTGTCATGCCGGATATGTATGTCCGCCAATTGTATATGGGAGCTTGTCCTGGCAATGGGGGAGTCCAGGGTCTGGATGCGTGACACCGCCACCTGAAGAAGAGAGTCGGCAAGCGATTCCCCATCGAGATCCATGCCGGCAAGTTCAAGCATGGTTTCCGTTTTTTCGTCAATATTATCCGGGATCTGGCCCAACAAGCTCAATGCCTGGGCTACACTATCCCTGCGCGCCATCTCAAGGGCAATGCCGGCAAATGCCGTGTTGCGGAAGTAGGGGCGTTCGAATGCTTCCGCAAGTCCAAGTGCTTCTTCCAGATCTCCGTATCGGGCAATCGTCACGGACAGATCCCGAAGAGCAAAATCAGCATAATCAGAATCGAAGTTTACAATTTGCGCTATCGCGGATTTACTGGCCCCGACCTCACCATGACCGGCCAGGACTGATGACAAGCGGGCAAGGGCATTGACATAGTCAAGCACATTGTTCTCCTCCGGAGCAGGGAACCCTTCCTGCAGTATGGCCATGGCCTGGGGACGATTACCGGTTGCAATCAGGTCATCGATCAGACGTCCGGCAAGCCGGATGCGGTTGACCGGATCAAGATAGTCCAGATAAGCAGCTACATCCAGGTAACCCCGGCCGCTCCGGTCACGCAAGTATCCCGATTCAAGCAGGTGGTCCAGAGACCCGAAAAGAAGTTCGCGGTCCTGAAGCCGGTCAATAAGCTGCAGACTTTGATCCCATTGCGACTGGGAAGCATGGTGCCCTGACAGTTCATAGTAGAGCCGGTCTATGACCTGCCTGTCCCAGTGCCGGTCGGCCTGACGTCTTACCTGATGCACGAGTTCGTCATGAAGGCTGTTTTGTCCGTGCCTCTTAAGTATGGCAGCATAGGAAAGCCGCCGCAATGCACGCTCTTCCACATCCTCAAAGTCGATCAGGTAAAGGGTCAGATTGTGAAAACTCTCGAGTGCATCGGCCTTGGCAGCAAAATGTGGAACTTTGTTTCTTAAATCGCCGATTGTGATCTCACCGATCCGGGTCCGATGCTGAGCGACATCTACAGCTACAGAGGTATTGGGATACTTGTAAATGATGCTCTCGATTTTCTCGAGTGCCTGCCTGTAGTGGGCATGCGCTTCAGCAGGGTCACGTGCTTCACTTTGCAAAGCCAATTCGGTTTGCTGGTATGCCTCTACAAAGAGACGGTTTGCCTCGCGGTCTGTATCGACCTTTCCGCACTGGACAAGAAACGTCGAGTGCATTAACAGAATCGTAATGGGAAGGATGAAGCGAACTTTCATGCAGCAGGTATTCAGTGTATATGAATCTATAATAAGATTTTTTTACGATTATCATGCACGGAGGATCAAAAAACTGCAATTCCGGCTGCATCGCTCCGCTAAATCGTGATAGTTACCTTAAACATATTATTTACATATATTCCATCCATGAGAAGATTCGTATTGCAACAGGATTCCGGAAACCCAAGGGGCGAGGACTATCGCATTGCCTACGCCGACCTGCTTAACGAAAAGCAGCATGCCGCTGTTATGCATGAAAACGGACCCGCCCTGGTCATAGCCGGTGCCGGGACGGGGAAAACCCGAACCCTGGTCTATCGGGTGGCACGGCTTGTGGAAGATGGCGTCCCGCCTTCTTCGATCCTGCTGCTGACGTTCACACGGCGGGCTGCCAGGGAGATGCTGGACAAGGCCGCCTTGGTGCTCGATGAACGCTGCTCCCATGTCAGGGGCGGCACCTTCCACCATTACTGCAACCAGTTGCTGCATATGCATGCCGATCGCATCGGATTTCCGGACAGCTTCACCTTGCTGGACCAGTCAGACGCCGCCGATGCCGTCCATCTTGCCCGCGCCCCGTTGGCCGCACAGCTTCGTGGGAAAAGATTTCCGCAGAAAAACACCCTTTTGGCCATGTTTTCAGCATCTGTGAACCGCCAGCTCCCCCTTTACGAGATGCTTGCATCCGCATACCCGCAGTTTCTTTCACACCATGATGCCATCGAAGAGGTCCAAAAGAGATACTCTGAATATAAAAGTGATAATGCTGTAATGGATTTTGACGATTTGCTGGTTCAAACCTACCGTTTATTGCAGCATGACGAAGATATAAGAAGGAAAGTGGCCAAGGGAAACCGACATGTCATGGTGGATGAGTATCAGGATACAAACAGACTCCAGGCAGATCTTGCAAAACTGTTCAGTTCTGAACACAAAAACCTGATGGCCGTGGGCGATGATGCTCAAAGTATTTACGCCTTTCGTGGAGCAGATTTCCGAAACATCCTCGATTTTCCGGATCAGTTTGATCATTGCCGGATCATTCGTCTGGAAGAAAACTACCGTTCGGTTCAGCCGATCCTTGATCTTTCAAACACTTTGATGAATAAAGCTTCGCAAAAGTTTAACAAAAGCTTGTTCACCAGGAAGGAGGGGGGAGACCTTCCCGGTCTGGTAAGGGCTCCGTGTGAGAGGGACCAGTCCCGTTTTGTTTCGCAAATGCTGCTGCAACTTCGGGAGCAGGGGATATCCCTGGGGGATATTGCCATCCTGTTCCGAAATGGCCGGGACTCTTACGACCTGGAATGGGAGTTGAACAGGCAAAATATCCCGTTTCAGAAGTTCGGAGGACAAAAGTTTGCTGAAGCGGCCCATATACGCGATGTCTTATCTCATCTTAAGGTAATTGTAAATCCGGATGACCAAATTGCATGGAGCAGGGTGCTTTTGCTGCTGGACGGCATCGGTCCGAAAACAGCACAGGAGTTGATTTCATGGCTGAGGAAGAACAGATCCCGCGACTTCCTTGATTCCGGACTTGTAAGCCGTTCCTATCAAAAACAGCTTGAAAAGCTCAGCGTCGTTCTCGCGGAACTGGCCGGTTTCCGGGACCAACCGGGTAACGCGGTGGAAGCCATCGTTGCGTATTACAAGCCGATATGCAGCAAACGGTTTGATGACCACCCTAAAAGGATCAAGGACCTGGAGGCTTTTTCCGGCCTTTGCTCTGGTTATTCGAACCTTGACCAACTTTTGCAGGAGCTGGCATTGGATCCGCTTGACGCCACGGCCATGGACACCGAGGGAACCAGAAAAGATGAAGAACCCCTGGTGCTGAGTACCATTCATTCAGCAAAAGGTCTCGAGTGGGATACGGTTTTCCTTATTCAGTGCCTTGACGGCATCATCCCATCCGGATACGCTTTGGATGATCCAGGCGACCTGGACGAAGAGTTGCGGTTACTGTATGTGGCATGCACACGCGCACGTGAGAGATTGTTCATATCCTATCCGGTCACAAAAGAGAGCTCTTACGGGGATTACTTTTCAAATCCGTCGCGGTTCCTGAATGATGTAGCAGAGGATGTGCTGGAACCATGGCAATTGGAAGAAGAACCCGGGCGGAAGCAGCTTAAAGAGAACAATTAGACGGGTTGTCCTGCGGGACCGGAATTTGTCCGTCAAGTGCTAAACTGGGTCCCGAAGGGTCTGAAAGGATTGTGACAGTGGTCGGTTCAGTCCTTATCCAGCTTGAGGATCCTGTACTGCCGGTACATATCCTTGGCCAGCCAGATGAGTGCATACGGCGGAAGGAGGATGAACAGCGCCGATATCAGAAGCTTCCGTTTCTCGGAATAAGGATATTCATGGATGCCTGAAATCGCTGCAATCCACAGGATAATAAATGTAAAGGCCATCAATGCAATCAAAATGGAACCAACTGTTCCAAAATGCTCGTGAATGATATGAAGCATATCTGTTTTTTTACTGGGGTAACCATGTGTATCTTTTCTAAGATAAAAAAACTTTGCCTGCAAAGTCACAAGTCATCTCAATTTTGACATCCATATGCTGCCGGTAGTAGCCATAGTAGGCCGACCCAATGTCGGTAAATCCACCCTGTTCAATCGCCTGCTCGGCGAACGTCAGGCCATCGTGCATGATGAGTCGGGGGTGACCAGGGACCGCCATTATGGGGAGAGTTTCTGGAACGGACGTGATTTCACCGTCATCGACACGGGTGGTTATCTTTCCGGAAAGGGCGATGCCATCGTAACCGGTATCCGGAACCAGGTGGAGCTCGCCATACAGGAAGCCGATCTGATCCTGTTTGTGGTGGATGTGCTCCAGGGTATCACCACCGAAGACGATGCGGTAGCGGAACTGCTCAGAAAGCAGAAGAAACCCGTCATTGTGGCAGTGAACAAATCCGACAACAGCGAAAAAGCCATGTTGGCCCCGGAGTTCTACCGTCTTGGATTCGAGGATCTGTTCCCGGTTTCGGCACTGTCGGGAACCGGGACAGGGGAGCTGCTTGACCGGCTCGCAGAGGTGCTTCCAGCGCAGAAAGAAGAAACCGAAGCAGAAAAATGGCCTAAACTGGCGGTTATCGGCAGGCCCAACGTGGGCAAAAGCAGCTTCATCAACGCACTGCTCAACGATGAGCGCTGCATCGTAACCGATATTCCCGGTACCACCAGGGACTCGGTCAACAGCCTGCTGAAATACAATGACGGAACCTACACCCTTGTGGACACGGCCGGGCTCCGAAAACGCTCCAGGGTGCACGACAATATCGAGTTCTACAGCCTGGTCCGCACCGAAAAAAGCATCCGTGAATGTGATGTGGCCATACTCCTGGTCGATGCCTCGCAGGGTTTCCAGTTGCAGGATGCGCGCCTGCTCAGGCAGGCAGAACAGTTCAACAAAGGCATGATCATCGCCCTGAACAAATGGGATCTGATAGAAAAAGAGACAAATACGGCCAAGGAGTTCATGGAAGCCGTTTACCACAAGGTGGCAACCCTGAAGTACGTGCCGGTGGTGACCATTTCCGCCAAGACGGGACAGCGGATCCACCGTGTCATCGACGAGGCCGTAAAAGTCCTGGAGCAGCGTTCCAAAAAAATCACCACTTCGGAACTCAACCGCTTCCTCAAGGAGATCACGGCCCAGCGACCGCTTCCCTACGCAAGGGGACATCAGCTGACGATCAAATACGTGACCCAGGTCAAGAGCCGTCCGCCGGTATTTGCTTTCTTCATGAACATGCCCAAAGAACTTCCGGCCAACTACAGGCGGTACATTGAAAACCAGCTACGTGAGTGGTTTGGGTTCCATGGTGTACCCGTGACCATGGTATTCAAGGAAAAATAACCTCTTTGCTGTGGCATTCCGTGAGAGTTTTCTTTGATAGAACACGTACATGCGTTATTTTTGAGGATGTCCGAAAGCAGGTTTTTCAGGATTTGCCATTTTAAACTATGCGACCCGAATTGCTTTATGTCCGATAACCTTGAGATACCCAGAACCAATGCAAAAGTGAGCGATCCCGCACGGGAGCGGTCATTGAACTTCCTGGAAAGAATCTATCTGCCGGAAATTTTCCGTGGGATGTGGTACACACTTAAGCAGATGTTCCAGCCAAAATTCACCATGTTGTACCCTGAAGAGCGGTTTGAACCGCCAGCCATCTTTCGCGGCCGTCCGGTCCTTGTGGAAGACGAGGGGCAGGAACGGTGCGTGGCCTGCGGACTTTGCGCCCGCGCATGTCCGCCGCTGGCTATCAGCATGCAGGCCTCCGAAAACAGCGACGACCCCAAGGAGCGTTACCCGAATTTTTTCGAAATCAACATGCTTCGCTGCATATACTGTGGATATTGTGAAGAAGTGTGCCCGGAAGAAGCCATTGTGATGAGCAAGGATTACGACCTTGTATTTGAATCAAGGGAAGAGGCTGTATATGACAAATCCAAGCTGCTGGTCAGAAAAGAGGAGCTCAAGGACAGACTGGAATACCTTCGTGAATACAAAAACCGTCAGTTTGGCCAGTTCTGGAACTTTGATGAGGAGAACAATATCCATTCGGTCCGGAATCGTGACAAGCGGTGGGAAACAAGTTTGTCACTGGTGGAAATGATCGAAGAGCAGCGCAAGCAGGACAAACAGACGGAACTCATGCGGGATTGACCCTGGTTGGCGATACTTTGATCTCAAAAGTTAAGCGATCTCATGAAACCGCAACGAAATACACCGGAAAGACCGGGTCCGCCCGAACAGGACATCCTGATTCAGGATATTGCCTGGCTCATGGAGGAACTTTCCGAACTGAGGAACCTGATCAAGGAAATCCCGTTCGCCGAACGACCGATGGGCCAGGAGTCCGTGCTTGACATGCTGTCGATGATCGGTCATGCTTCCGACTCATTTTTTCTTCCCCTGGTGAGAGATCGAAAATGGGAAGGGGATATAGCAAGGGATATCAGCATGGAGTTCGAGTCCCGGCTCAAACAAGTCAGGTTATCGGAACATGAACCGGAGCAACTGCTTGACCGGCTCATTGCCAAACGCAGTGATTTCCTCTCTGAACTCGAGCGTTGCGGATCACAGGTTTTCCAAAAGAAAATCCTGTTAAAGGAGGGTGAAATTCAGGTTTCTGACCTTCTGGAAATGATGGTCAGGTTCGACAGGAAGCAGTTGAAAAAAATTGCGGAACGGGTGCTTGCGATGGAGTTGAATCGTCAAGGCCCGTAATGGGGCTTCAGACCGTTCATTCCCGATCATAATATAGCATTTTGTAATAAATACTTACCAAATGGATGCATTTTCAGGTATCATTCTCTTTATAGTCGCTTTTTACGCCACGATAAATTTCTACCGTATCTATTCACTCGGACGTAAGATTTTTCATTTCTGCCTAGGAACGGCTGCTGCCTTTCTGGCAATTATCGGGGTTTCTTCGTTTCTGGCTGAGTTTTTTCCTGTTCTGGATCCATACTTCATCGGTGAGTGGTCGTCCGTATTTTCCTCCGCCTTTCTGTTGTCAGCCGCGGGGGCGCTGATTAGGGATTTCAAACCTGTTTTTTCACGTTTCCCAAAATCCTTTGCATTTTTGCCCCTGATACTGATCGCGATCTATCCGCTGATCATTGATACGGTCATGGTGAAACAATGGGCTCTGGCCATATTCCAGGGAAGTGCCTTAACGATCAGCCTGCTTATCTACGGCTTCAGAACATATCAAAACAGCGAATATGGGTATATGCTTGTCGGTGTAGTTTTTTTTGCAGTCACATTTACACTGTACTGGCTGCCTGAAAGCGTTTTCACTATGCCGGCCTATGTATGGATGCTGTTGGTCAGCTGCGGCATTCTTATCATCACCGTAGGCTACAACCAGGTCTACAATCTGGAAGAACAACTTCTTGACCAGCAGGTCCGCAGGGAAACCTGGTTCGTCTAAGGGGAGGGGAAAACACCCTATGCGAGGATCGATTTAAAAAAAAGCTGATTATGATATAATATGACTTTACATAATATTAATTATGCGACTTTTATTGATATGGGAATCGGCCCCATGCAATGCTGCAATGAAAGATCAGTTCGCGTCGATGGTCTTGTTGTATTCCAGTATCCTGATCACGTCCTTGATGGCACGGCGTTCTTCCTTGTCCGGTTTTCCCTCATCAATGATCTTTTGTAACTCTTGCAGATAGGCAACGGCACCCAATTCCCCAATTGTTTCATAAGCAATCAGCCTGTATTCCCTTATTGGGTCGTGAATGACCCTGCCAACCAAACCTTCCACCAGGACCTTTTCCGATTGCTGCAAGTGACGTGCAGAATCCCTGATGTGCCCCAGTGCAAGCTGACGGTATCGTCGCTCTCCTGGATCTTCGGCCAATGTCACTATGACGGCCATGCCAGAACGTTCTTCGGAATTCATCAATGACTGAACTACTGCATTTTTGATGACATCCTGGTAAGATTCCATTTTTACGTACGGTTCAGTCATGGTAGCAGACTTCCCGGGAAACAGTTCACCAGCGGCAATGATTGCTGCAGCAGAAACAAAGTAGCTGGTATCAGCCATCATCGAAGTAATATGTTTGAATACATTATCATGCAAAGTACTGTCTGGGATTTCCAAATTGCGGAAAATGTTCAATGCTTCGACCCGAACTTCGAATGCATCTTCATTGTCTTGCGTTGCATGAAAGCCATATGCAATGATTTCGGCCAGATTATACAGCCAGGCATAATCAGAAAGCAGGCCGTATGCCGTCAACCGTATGCCCCAAAACGGATCACCTTTTGCCAAATCGGCCACTAATGTCCTGATGGTCTGATATTCCATGAAATCCTCCGCCATGGACAGCGCTTCGGCCCGCACAAGAAGGTATTCACTCTGAAGTCGTTGCGACAGAGAGTTTACAGAGATATCAAGGAAGTATTCGGCAAGCTGCACCCTCTCCGGATCCATGATCACATCCGTGATCTCGTAATTGGACTCAAAACTGTACCGGTGTTCGGGACCGTCCACCCGGATTCTCTCCCTCATCTCACCCCTTTCGGTTACGATCAGAACCTCCGGGTAGAGTGTGAACAGCGGCTGACGGGTGGTGTCTTGCACCTGCCGGACCGTCAGCTCGGCCGTGTTTCCGTAGATTTCATGGCTGACATCCAGATAAGGATGTCCCGGCTTCAGGAACCATTGTTCAATAAATGGAAACAGATCCAGGCCGGTAGCATCCTCAAACGTACTTTGAAAATCAAAGATGTCAACGGCATCAAATGCATGGCGTTCCAGCCACAATCGGACTCCTTTCCACCATTGTTCGTCGCCCAGATAGTCATGCAGCATGCGCAACACCTGTCCGGACTTTTGATAGGTGTGGCGGTCATACATGTCCTCAGGAATGGTGTACCTGTAAAAGATGACGGGACGTCGATAGCGTTCGGCCTCGGTAAAATAACGAAGGCGATCGTTGTGGTTTTTCCACAGATACTCATCGCGACCGTCATTGTGCAGGCGGTATGCTGATTCAAAGTAGTTCGCAAAACCCTCATTAAGAGGAAGATTGGCCCAGTCTTTGCAAGTGACAAGATTGCCGAACCACTGGTGGATGATCTCATGCATGATCAGGTCCTGGTTGGACAAATCCTGAGCGGCCCTCAGATCGAACTGCACGGCATCATAGAGCAAGGTTGCCGTAGTGTTTTCCATCCCGCGCGCTATGAAATCATGGACCGGAGCCTGGGCATATACCGGATCCCAGGGATACGGAACCCCTGTGACCTGCTCCGAAAATTGAACCATATCAACGGTATTTTTGTAAATTAAATCTACTGTTTGCAAAAAATCTGATTCGACATAGTAACGATAGAGCAAGTCCCCCTTCTTTTCTTCCACAACCTCATATTCGCCTACCGCAAGCACGAACAGATAGGGTGCGTGTGGCTGGTGCAACCTCCAGTAGTCTGTCCGCAGGGAATCTCCCGGCAGGACCCTGCTGTCGAGCAACAGGCCGTTTGACAGGGTCTGAAACCGATCCGGAACCGATATCCAGGTCTCTTGCGTGGCCCGTTCAGCCGGATGGTCAATGGTCGGAAACCAGAAGCTGTTGTCTTCCGGCTGCCCCAGGGTCCATACCTGTGTCGGTTTAACGGGATCTTCCCCTCTCGGGTTTACAAAATAAAGTCCACGCTGTGGGGGTGTGGAGACAAAGGAAATTCCCAGGATGAGGGTGTCCCCTTCCTGGTACTCATGGTCAAGTTGTACGGTAACGATAGCTGAATCCTGGGCATAAGAAAAATTTCGGCCGGTCCGCACATCGAACAGGGAGTCGAAATTCATGGTTTTTGCATCAAGTATCAACTCCGACTGAGATCCCTTGCTGGTGAAGAACATCTCCGTCTCGCCGATCACCTGCTCATTATCGAACTGAAAGCGTACCTTGAGCTTTTGGTGCTGCAGGTCCCAGGTGCGTTCTCGCAGCACCTGCATGGGGCCATCGGGAACCACCCATCCCTCCTGCGCTTCCGTGCGCTCATCGTACACATCCTCAATAAACAGCGTGGTACAGGACGCAGTAAGCAGAACTGCAAAAATAATCGCGGGCAGAACTGCGTTATTACGGGTTATGGAAACCTTTCCGCCTCCTGAAGATCCCGCTTTTGCGTTTTGGGAGGTAACCATGCTTTTGTGTCCTTCCGCTGACACCGGGACGGGAGCGGTTGAACCGGCTGGAAAAATCGATGGAATTGCCATAGAAATAGATAAAATGTGCTTTGATAAATGGATCAGCTCTTCCTATTATTGTAAGCTGTGACAGATCCTGCAAATTTGGGAATTTTCCACTTCTTTACAAACAAACCATACGATGCCGACGGATCATAAATCGCTCAACAAGGCCTTTGCTGCGTTCGCCTTTCTTACTGCCCTGATACTCTATGTACTCACCCTTCCTCCGACAGCCAGTTTCTGGGACTGCAGCGAAAGGATTGCCTGTGCCTATGGACTTCAGATTCCACATCCACCCGGTACTCCGTTCTATCTCCTTCTTGGGCGCGTTTTTTCCATGTTTGCCGGTCCACTCTCCGCCGCATACATGATCAACCTGATGAGTGCCCTGGCTTCAGCCACCACCATCACGCTTCTGTATCTCATCATCGTACGGTTTATCCGGGAATTTCGCGGTTATGATGTCGATGGATATCCGGTCATCGACCGGATCGGAATGTACGGCGGAGGCCTGATCGGTGCACTTACCTTTTCCGTCACCGACAGCCACTGGTTTACATCCATAGAGGCGGAAACCTATGCCCTCTCCCTCACGTTTACGGCCCTGGTGGTCTGGCTGGTGCTCAAGTGGTCAGAGTCCCACAGCAACCTGCGAAATGAACGTTGGCTGCTGCTCATCACCTTCCTGTTCGGGCTCGCCTTTGGGGTCCACCTTCTGAGCCTGCTGGCCATCTTTTTCGTTGGACTGATCATCTACTTCAAGAAGTATGAGTTCCAGATCACCTCTTTTTCCATCGCTTCGGCCATCACGATCGGCATATTCTTCCTCATCTACCCCCTGACGATCATCCAACTACCGGCACTGGCCGGATCGTTTGCCAATGTGACCGGTGGAATGCTTGGCCCGCTGGCTTTCCTGGTACTGTTTGGCGGGTTGATTGTATATGGTATTTACTATACACACAAAAAAAACCACCGTACAGCCAATATTGTACTGCTGGGATATCTGTTGATATTGATAGGCTACTCCAGCTACTCCATGATCTATGTCCGCTCGCAGGTAAATCCGGCCATCGACCAGAACTCTCCTGATACTGTAGATGCATTCATAAGCTACCTGAAACGGGAACAGTACGGGCAGCAACCACTGCTTCGCGGAGAGAGCTACAGCAACGAAATAGGCGGAATCGACCGGGGCAACCCGTCGCTATTCCCGAGACGCTACTCGCCCGACCAAAGGCACCAACAAAAATATGCCCAGTACCGAAATAACCTGCACTTTTTCCTGAGCTACCAGGTCAACCATATGTACCTCAGGTACTTTGCCTGGAATTTCATCGGCCGGGACAGCGATCTGCAGGATGCAAGGTGGATATCGGGCTTCGGCCAAAGCGATCATACCCACAATCGAGCCCACAACCGGTTCTTCTTTTTCCCGTTTGCAGTCGGGCTCATTGGCATGTTCTTCCATTTCAGAAAAGATTGGAAACGGGCCCTGGGTGTCCTTGTGCTTTTCACGGCCACAGGACTGGCCATTGTGGCCTATCTCAATCAGACACCATTTCAGCCCAGAGAGCGTGATTATTCGTACACGGGCTCGTTCTTTGCTTTCTCTATCTGGATCGGCATAGGCGCTGCCGGTCTTGTGGAACTGGTCAAACAGTACCTCAAATCCAATCAGTACGCAGCCTACGGGGTGCTTGCTGTATCCATACTAGCCCTACCCGTGCTTGTTGGAACGCAGACTTACAAAAATAACGACAGGAGTTTGCGTTATGTCGCTCCTGACTACGCCTACAATCTGCTGAACAGCACCGCTCCCTATGCCATTCTGTTTACCAATGGCGACAACGACACCTTCCCGCTCTGGTACCTGCAGGAGGTCGAGGGGTTGAGGACAGATGTCAGGGTGGTGAACCTGAGCCTGTTGAACACCGAGTGGTATATCAAGCAGATGAAAAACCTGCGGAGTCATGAGGCGCCACCGGTCCCGATCGACCTTACCGACGCCGAAGTCGACAGGCTCAACGAAAAATTCCAGTTCCGGCGCGCATCCGACTTCCACCGTCCCGGCAATATCTCCATTCCGGTTGATCGGGAATTCCTCAGGCAGGTCCAGGCCGGGGAGGTTGATTTCCCCTGGGCACCAGAGGATGTTCCAGAAGATATGGGCTTTGGCGTTCCGCTTGAGTATCTTGATGACGAGGTGACCTGGCATCTGGAAGGTATCTTTCTTGGGCGTGACAGGGATGGCAACGAGATGCATTACACGCGAATTCAGGACGATATGGTTCTTGAAATCCTCAGGACGAATCGATGGGTGCGCCCTGTCTATTTCTCCACTACGGTCGCCAGGGATGCACAGATGAACCTTCAGGACTATTTCCGGCTGGAAGGAAAAGCGTTCCGGGTCATGCCCTTCCGCACGGGCAATGAAATCGACACCGAAATCCACGGTAAACGGCTCAAATCATTCCGATTGCGGGAGATCAACAACGAAAGGGCCTATTTCGATGAAAATATCCGCCGGATGATGGATAATTACCGTACGATCATCAACCGGCAAGCCTCCACATTTCTGGAAGGCGGGCAACCGGACAGTGCGGCCTACTGGCTCAAATGGGGGGAAGCGCACATCCCCTTCACCTCCATTGAAGGAGACCCGACGTCCATCCTCAACTATGCCTACCGCTATGCCCAGGTGGGTGTCAATGATCGTGCCCTGGCCCTGGCGGAAAAGTCCCGCCGAGACCTTGACATCGCTTTTCGGTCCTTTTTACGAGATCTGGACAGTATTGAAGCGGAAATTTCAAGGGTCGAACAGCGTATTGACGATGGCGGATCCCGCATGGACACCCGCCGGCGAAGGGAGCTTCAAAATCGTATCCAGACACTGAACCGCGATAGGCAGCAGCTGGTCCGTGAACTATCTTTCGAGACAAGCCGGTACATGATCCTGCAGCGGATATATTTTATGAACGACATGGATGAGGAAGCTGTCGCTGTCGCTGATTTCATTGCGGATGTTTCCGATCAGCGCCTGCCGTTTCCGCGTGACCGTGAAGAAAACAGACACAGGGTGAGCCGGATGTTTGGCGAGTAATCACTGTTCCAATATTCCCCTTTGAGCGTTATATTACATGGCATGCCTGACGCAGCAATTAATCTGCCTTGTCAAACTCCCAATCCGTGATGATTCATAAATTTACCGAGGAGAATATATCCACAATTGCCAGGGTTCTTGGAACGGAACCCAAAAAGAGCGGAAATGTGTACCGCTTTGAGATCGCCGATCAGGAAACCCGGCGAAAGATGGCCCTGGAGATACACATAGGCCTTCTGATCGATGATGAACCCGTCAACCTGATATCGGTCTTCACACAAGACACCTTTCTCCAGCTGCACAATTGCACCGCGTTTGTAGCCAGCGATATCCTCCATCAAATCACGTTTTTTGGTAAAGACGGTTCCAAAATATCAGGGTTGATTGTGGAAAAAGAAGCTGGATGCAGTCTGTATGCGAATGTTAGTGAGTCCCTTATGAGCGGTGATTTCACCCTGCTGCCTCCCGAGGTCATGATGTGCAGCGTGGCACTGTCCCTCACGGAATCGATTGGTTTCGAGGGGTTCAACTTTGACGAGGACTGAGACGTCCCCTTTGTCAGACCAGACACTATTCAGCTCTCCCAGGATGAATAAAGGCACCTTTGAGATCTTCAATCAGACTGCGGAATCCATCCCTTTCGGTAAAGAGGAACTGGTATATGTCATTGAATTGATCCAGGAGCGTGAAAACAGGAATTTTTACCGCGTCGAAGTAGTTTTTGTCGATGACAATGAAATTCTGGAAATAAACAGCAGGTATCTTGGCCATGACTACGTTACAGATATCATAACATTTCCTTATCATGATGACAATGCCCCTGTAGAGGGAACCCTTTTTTGTTGCATAACCCAGATTAAGCGTCAATCACAGGAATTGAATACCCGATTTAAAACCGAAGTGCTGCGTGTTGTGATACATGGACTGTTGCATCTGGTCGGCCATGTAGATACCACCGATTTCCAACGCGATCAAATGCATGCACTGGAGAATAAATACATTAAGTTTTTTCAGGACTCTTGAATGCAAAACAACGTTGTCGACCTTATCATTTACCTGGTCAAAAGGATGCACATAGGTGCTCAGCTGAAGGATATTAAACTCGACAAGCTGCGGGGTTACAACAATTCCGAAATCAGCGCCGCTTATTCCTGGCTGATCCAGAAACATGAATCCGGTGATCTCGCCGCCAACAATAATGGCCTGGAAAAATTGCCAGTGCCCAGGGTGCTTCATCCCAATGAACGTACCCGCATATCCCCCGAAGCATACGGATACATACTTGAACTTTATTATCTGGGTATTCTGGACGCCCGTCGAATGGAACGCCTGATAGAATACGCAATGCTCAGGCTTGACCATGAGGTAACCGATGTTCCTGATGTAAAGGATTGGGTTGCAGGTATGATCTTCGACAGTGAATATCTTGGAAGTGACCGATCCCTGTTCCTGAAGGGAAATGAAACCATCAACTGAACTCAATGGATGTCCTTCTGCTCGCTTTGCTGATTCCAGGCCTGCTTTTTTTTATCATCACAACGCTCATTATCGTTCACAACCACAGACATTTTCCGGGTCTGGCCGCTATGATTGGGGACAAGGTGTTCGATGGGCCGGGATCATCCTGTGATCCGGATACACGGGACCCGCAACCGCTGGTATCCGTTCTAATACCGGCAAGAAACGAAGAACGAAATTTGCCGAAATTGTTGGAAAGCCTTCAGCAGCAGGACTGGCCCCGATTGGAGGTGCACATCCTGGATGATCAGTCTGAGGACCGTACCGGAATTATTGCCGAGACGTTCCGCGAGCAGATTGAGTTCAGTAAGAAAGCCAATTCCGTGCACGGGTCCGGTCCTCACTCCACAGACAGTTGGGAGGTCTTCGTACATTCATCCGCGAATAAGCCTCACGGATGGCTTGGAAAGAATTGGGCATGTCACCAGCTTGCAAATTATGCAAGAGGCGATGTTTTCATCTTTCTGGATGCCGATACCTGGCTGGCTCCCGATGCGATATCATCCATCATGGCAGGTTTGAACAGATATAATCTTGATTTCGCCACTGTCTGGCCGCATCAGGTAATGGAAACAATACCGGAAAAGGCTGTTGTCGCCACAGTCTATAGCACAGTTGCGACATACCTCCCGACCAGGTACAGTTATCGTGCTCCGTTATGGATCCCAAATCAAATCCTGCGTGAAAAAGTCAAGCCGCTGTTTGCAAGTGCCTGCGGCCAGTGCATGATCTTTACAAGTGAAACCTATCATGCAACAGGTGGACATGAGTCCGTGAAAAATCAGGTCGTGGAAGATGTCATGCTTGCAAAAAATGTGGTCAAAGCCGGAAAGACCATGCGTATGTTTCACGGTACGGGCCGACTCTGGTGCCGCATGTACAGCAATCCATCAGAACTGTTCCAGGGTTTCCGGAAAAATTTCTTTGCTGGATTCCGTTATCGGTACCTGCCATTCCTGGCTGCATGGTTCCTGCACTTTGCCGCTTTCGTCTTGCCGGTACTGGTGTTGGTCTGTGCCGGGATGATAGCGTCCCACACGTCTGATGCCGGTATTGTCATTTGGATTTCAGCGACTATGGTGGTCGTTGCTTTTCTTCAACGTATATGGGTGGCAAAATTCCTGGAATGGCCATTATCAACAGCATTATTGTATCTCCCCGGGATATTGTGGTTCCATATACTTGCCTTTGTCGTTCTTCGCGACCGTCTTTCAGATTCCAGGCCCACCTGGAAAGGAAGGTCGGTCTGACCCCTGCTTCCCTCCGCCGATGATGTATTCATAGTCCGATTCAGAAGCATGTGATATGATTTTCCTTGCCCGGAAGGCATTTCTTTTGAGCTCATCCTTCAATGATAGAAACCCTTTCCTGAAGTTGCGATGCAGAAACTTGTGCAGTGCCTTGTCATTCTCAAAACCAGACTCAAGGGCAACCTTGTAGGCAGTGGCAGACCAATCTGACTGTATGACACGGCACACCTTCCTGAGCCGCGCCCTGCGGAGCACAAGTTTGGGGTTCTCATGAAACCTCTTCGTGAAACTCCTGCAGAAATGCGAACGGGAATAGCCCATGAAAGCTGCCCATTCCGTCACATTACGGATTTCCAGAATGTTCCTGATAAGTATGCCAACGGCTATTTCCATTTGCCTGTAGGCGGGGTCTTGCATGCGTTTCTCATTTTTAATCATGGCATTATCGATTATTTCTGACTGGTTCATTTCGCTGTTAAGACAAAAGCAGCTATAACAGGTACTTCTATTGAGTAGTGTAGCAACAGTTCCTTACACATTTTTTTTCAACTTTTGACAATTTCTGCTTTTAAATGAGATAGCAATGTTTATCTTAATGGTAGGATGAATACAGGAACGACGGATTATGAGTGACTTCCTCCCGCTCGAACGCTTTACCAGATACCTTGAAATTGAGCGCAATGCTTCATCTAAGACCGTGGAAGCCTACCAGCGGGACATACAGCAGTTTTTGCGTTTCTGCTGCGCGGAATGGGAAATCGAACCCGAAAGACTGGACTACAACCGCATAGACAGATTAATGATACGCCTATGGTTGGGCTCTCTCATGAGCACCAGGCCCGCCAAATCCACACTCGCAAGAAAAACCGCTTCGATCCGGTCATTTCTAAAGTTTGCTTTTAAAAGAGGACTGATTCGACATAATCCGGCTCATTTGCTCATGAACCCCAAAAAAGAGCATCGCCTGCCGAAAACGGTCCGTCCCGAAGAACTGGGGTTGATGATGGAATCCATCGACACTGAAAAACCATCCGGTAAAAGGGACCTGGCCATTATGGAACTGCTGTACAGCACAGGGATGCGCCTGTCTGAGCTGGTCGGACTGAACGCAGCTGATGTTGACCTGAACCGTAAACGTGTCAAGGTATTTGGAAAAGGTGCACGGGAGCGGATCATCCCGTTCGGGAACCCCGCTGCAAATGCGCTCGGCGGTTATCTTGCCGAAAGACCTCTGCTTGTAAGCAAGAAAACAGATCGCAATGACCATCAGGCACTTTTCCTGAGCGATTCCGGAAAACGAGTCTATCCCCGGCTCATCCAGAGAAAGGTCTCTTTGTACCTGTCACGCGTTAGCGAAGTGAGCCAGAAAAGCCCGCACGTACTCAGGCACAGTTTTGCGACCCATTTGCTGGATCGTGGAGCCGGCATCAGGGTCATCAAGGAGCTCCTCGGACATGCCGACCTCGCCGCAACACAGATTTACACCGGGACGAGCGTGGAACATCTGAGAAAGGTCTACAAAACGGCCCATCCGCGGGCAGATACTCCTGATGACGATTGAATCCCCTGTTCAAATTGAACGGATAAAATGACATATTGCCAGTCACCATGAACCCTAATCCATCTCAGACCATGAACATCAACTTCACTGCCCGCAAGTTTGACGCCAGTCAGAACCTCCAGGATTTCACGACCGAGGAGATCAACAAACTGAAACGTTTTTTCGACAGGATATACTCCTGTG
Source organism: Balneolales bacterium (assembly GCA_007128855.1). Lineage (GTDB taxonomy): Bacteria > Bacteroidota > Rhodothermia > Balneolales > Natronogracilivirgulaceae > SKNL01. Next base: position 4,208 of record SKWQ01000002.1, on the reverse strand, counting down.
ATATCGTTTTGGAACCGTCTCCCGACAACGATCAGCCTGCCAAAGCAGAGTTGACGGTCAAGGTAAAACAGGAACTCCTCAAGGCTACCGAATCGGGTCCGGCATACGAACAGGCTGTGCGCTCTGCGGTGGACAACATGCGCCGTCAACTCATCAAATACAAAGACAAACGCTTCTCCCGAAATTGAATCATGACCTGAGCATTTCAGGCATTGATCCGCCAAACTAACCCACATGCCTTTTAAAAATATCAAAGCTGTTCCCAGGAAAGAGCATATCACCGTCTCTTTCCTGGTAGAGCAGCTTCGTGACAAGTTGAGTCTGGATATCCGGTCCTGTGCAGCGGAATCCTCCTGCAACGATCGCATGATCACAGACACCGACCTTCACCGCCCCGGACTGGCCATGGCCGGCTATGTAGATCTGTTTTCGCATCAAAGGATTCAGGTCATCGGTAACAGCGAACGAAAATACATCGATCATATCGGGGAGGATGTCTGCCTGAAGGCCTTCCATGAAATCACGAAATTTCCAATACCAGTCATTTTTCTGACAGATAACAACATGCTGCCAGATGCCTTTCTGCAGCTGGCTGAAGAGGCACGGATCCCGGTTTTTCAGTCACCGATGGAAACCACGCGATTCATGTTCCTGGTGCGGGACTTTCTTGAGGACCAGTTTGCGGTTCAGACCATGCTGCACGGTTCCATGGTCGATGTCTACGGCGTCGGCATCCTGATTTCGGGCAAGTCGGGGATCGGCAAGAGCGAAGTGGCTCTGGACCTCGTAGAACGTGGCCACAGGGTGGTCTCCGACGATGTCATTATCCTCACAAAGAAGAGCAATGTGCTCATTGCCTCCCCCACCGATATCAACAAACATTTCATGGAGATCCGGGGACTCGGCATCGTGGATGTGATGTCCATGTTCGGCATCCGTGCGATCCGCTATCAAAAACGCGTTGAGGTAATCCTCGAACTCAGTCTTTGGGATGAATCGCATCACGTAGACCGCACCGGCCTCAACAGGCAGAACACCTCCGTGCTGGGAATCGACATACCCACCATAAACCTACCGATAACCCCTGGAAAAAACATCACGGTCATTGCTGAAGTCATTGCAATGAACCATCTGCTCTCACACTACGGCTATGATGCGGCACTGGCCTTCCAGCAAAAGATTCAGGACCGTATTGCAGGGAAAAAAACCGGAAGCCCGGTCATGCAACGTGCTGTGGAGTATTTCGAAGGTGATCTGGAATAGAAAAAACAAGGGCATGAATCCAATACTTTGTATTGTTGCATATAAATTTTTATCTTCAACCACAAAGTATTCTCTACAGCCGCTCAAGAATTCCAAGTTTTGGATAATTACTTCTATTACGATAAAACGGAATGCAAGTTCATACCAGTTACATATGGGCATGCCGAACGTATCGTCTACACACTCAGTCTGTGGGTTCTTGTAGGTTCCGTGATTACCACGATCTCCCTCGCCTTCCTTTCTTTTTCCGTTGGTTCTCCCGCCGAAATCGCGCTCAAGGCTGAAAACAGGGCCCTTTTTGACCAGCTGGAAGAGACACGAAAAAGCATCGAATATCTGGACGGCCAAATCACATCCATTGCCAGCATGGATAATGAAATGTACCGCACCATGCTTGGAATTGAACCGATATCCGATGACGAACGACAGGCAGGTGTCGGAGGAGCCGATTTATATGCGCATTTTGATGCGTACAGTGAACCATCCTCGGATCTGCTTCGATGGACAGCAAGCAATCTCGAAAGTATCGAACGACGTATTAATATCCAGAAGCTGAGTTTCGAAGAGATCAAGGCCCACTACAACGAGAACAAGGAGCTCATGCGGAATATCCCAGCCATCCGTCCGGTGTCCGGGATTATCCTGAGTGGATTCGGAATGCGCAGACACCCTGTTCTCGGCTACAAACGAATGCATGAGGGGGTGGATTTCAGGGCCAGGGTCGGTACGCCGATATATGCTACTGGTGATGGTGTCGTTAAATCCGCACGCCGTTGGCGTACATACGGGCTCCTTCTGATCATTGACCATGGTCACGGATACGAGACGCGATATGCACATCTTTCCAGTCTGGCTGACGGCATACGCCCCGGTGTCCAGGTCGAACGGGGGCAGATCATTGCCAAAAGTGGCAACTCTGGCGTTACCAGCGGGCCACATCTGCACTACGAGGTCATCAGGAATGGAGAAACCGTCGATCCGCTCAATTACATGTTCGCCGATCTTTCGCCGGTTGAGTACATGGAGTACCGGCGTATTGCCGAAAGCAACCCCATGTCCATGGATTGATCCCGGCAGATTTTCCGCAGTTCGGACGGCACTGCGTATCCAACCATCCAGCCCTGTCATGTTACATCCCGTCCTTTCCTGACCTGTCCCGCTCACCGTCCATTTGGACCAATCTGTGTGTAATTCAAAGTGCGTTCGGTTCCTTGGGGCCTGCCGGTTGGTACCTTATGATCGTCCTTATTTCAGGGCAACCGGATCAGGGACGCGTGTGGTGTCCGTCTCGAAGGTATGGGCCATGGCTTCGAACTGGTTCATGAAACGTCTCTTGCTATACCTCGGTGCGAACTGGGCAAACTCCATCATGTACAGTCTGTTCTGATGCTCATCGTAGATGGTATAATGAAGGAAAGGCCCGCCCATGATGTCATTGGTCATACGCCATGTCCCCCTGGTTTCCAATGCCGGCCTGCCATTTACCGTGGTCCTGACAGTCTCGATGGCCCTGGGTGCGCGGTACTCCGTGGTCACGTATGACCCATCCCTCGTTCCCCGGATGAACTTGTTGTTGAGACTGTCGCGTACCGTATTGATCCAGTCCTGGCCTATGCCATCCAAACCGTCATGGCCATCCATGTATGCAAACCAGATCCAGCGGTCGTTGTCGTTCAGGAAACGTCGCATGGAGACGAACCCGGTGGTATCCACCCCGATGCGATAGTCATGCTGGACCCTGATCCGGAACCCGTGGGTTTCCATCAGTGTGTCTGCGAGATGTGCCTGCTCCCCCCTGCGATAGACCTGTCGCTGCCATCTGTCCCGCTCGACCTGATCCAGGCTGCTGACGATGGAACGCTCTGATTCCCGGATCCGCCTGGCAAGGGTTTGCTCATCCGGAGCTGACAGGAAAAGTGTCCACTGATCACGGAACCAACGGTCCCTGAGCGGAAAAGCAAAGTTGCGGCCATCGGCAATGCGCTCTTTGATATCCTCGCTCATGATGGCCCGTATGAAGGATCCGACATTGCTCTCTTCGTCAATGGGAGCTGCAATGATCGTATTCCTGAAGCTCTTGGCATATTCAAGATCCCTGTTGGTTCTCAAATCCATGAACCGAAGGTCGTATTTGGCTTCCGGACGTGGCAAAGTCATCATTTCCCGGCCGAAGGTGGCCCTGATGGCATCCGCGGCGGGACTGTTCCACTGTGTGGAGTCCATGACCACAAGCACTTCCGAGAAACCGCCCTGCGCGGACCTTCGGTAGTCCTGGTCGCATGAATTAAGTATGAATAGCCCCAACACTGCAATCAGATATACTGGAAAACGGTTCATGATATAAGAGAAAAGGTGCATGTTACTTTTTTGTCTGGTGGATCGGTTACCGGAAATAACGTGATTTCCTCACGTTTTATGATAAGCAACAGACCGATACTTCTAATATCTGTGACAAGAGACACAGATAAAAAACAATCGGTATTTTTGTAAATAAGAGAGACGTATTTCGCGAATTGATCACGGTCCCGAAGTGTTTATTCGCGTCCATATTTGAGTTCACGTACAAAATCACCCGTTTTCCGGATCCAGTCCGGATCGGGATAGACACTGCGGATGTAGTCGATCAGTGCGCTTCCAACAATGAACCCCTCGGTCTGTGTGGATACGGCCATGGCATCCGCGTGGGTCCGGATCCCGAAACCGACAAGTACGGGATTGCGTTTGACATTGTTTCTGACCGTTCGGATGAAACCGGCAACTGACCGGCTGACCTCCTCACCCTCCCGGGCACCTGTGACACCGGTCACGGAAACGCAATAGACAAATCCCTGGCTGGCATTATCAATTTCCTTCATCCGCTCTTCGGACGTGTTGGGCGCCACCAGATGGATCAGGTCAATATGATGTTTCCGGCTGAGCTCATCCAGTTGTGGAAGCTCACCGGG